>JAYKJG010000110.1:0-4452 GCA_035286285.1 Prochlorothrix sp. | reverse complement strand
CCTTGGTGCAGAACGGCACGTCCCCCACTGGGGCGACGGACGAGATCGAGGGGTTGGCCTTGCCAGGTGAGGTTGCTCCAGGCTGGGGGCCAATGCTGTTGGTGGTAGCCCAGGGAGATGGCGGGGGGATCCCAGGTGTAGAACCGGAGCGGTGGGGAAGGCTGGGGATGGGGGTGGGGTGGGGTGGGGCGATGTTGGCTGAGGAGCCAGTGATCGATCGCCATTTGGACTGAACCGGAGGCCGCGATCGGGGGAATTAAGCGCCACAAGGTTGCACTGGGGCGGTCAGGCATGGACTGCGGGGGGTGGGCCATTTACTCAATGCCTTGGGCGCGAATGGCGGCGATCGCGGCCTCATGGAGGGTGCCATTACTGGCCACGATGCCCTTATTGTTGAGCAGCTTGGTCCCCTGGGAAAAGTCGAGGGGTTTGCCCGTTTGATCGGTGACGCGGCCCCCGGCTTCTTCCAGCACTAAGACCCCGGCCCCGTGGTCCCAAATGTTCTCCCAGCGCAGGGTAGAGTTGCCGGAGGGTAAGCGCAGGTAAAGATCGGCTTCTCCCCGCGCGATCGCCCCATATTTGGCCAAACTATCCATTTGGAGGGCGGGCACCTGGAGGCCGATCGCCGCTGCTACGGCCTGTTGCCATGCGGGTGTGCCATGATCCCGCTCGACGCTTTCAATGAGGCGAAAGTTGGCCTGTTGCTCCGGGGGGTTGACCCGGAGGGTCCAGCTTTGCCCGGAGTTTAAGGCGATGGCCTGGGCACCTTGGCCCCGCACGGCCACAAAGGCAACGCCCCGATCGCCCTGGCTTTCGTGCAGGGTTACGGGTAGGGCGGGAGCCACGATCGCCGCGACCTGGAGTTGTCCCCCTTCAATGAGGGCCAGGGCCACTGCATACTGATCGCCGCGCACATAGCCCTTGGTGCCATCAATGGGATCTAGAGTCCAGAAGCGATCGCCTAAGCCACTGCGACCATGGCTAATCCACTGTAAGACCTGCTGGGGGTCTAGGGCGGTTGTCTGTTGTGGGTTCTGCTGTGGGTTCCGCTGTGGGTTACCGGGTTGGCTGTCTGGGCTAGGCTCGGTTTTGACCTCTAACAGTTCGGCAAGGTTAACCTTCCAATTGAGATTGGCCAGCGTGGGGACGGAGGGGGCGGCTTCTGGGGCGATCGGGCTAGGGATGCCTGCAAGAGTCTGGCCTGGGGTCAGTTGCGGTTGCACATAGGGCTGGAGATAGCGGGTGACCCGTTGGAGGCAGTCGGCCATGGGGGGGCTGGCGAGGAGTTGGGCATCTTCTTCCCCCATGACGGGATCGGCGGGAAAGGCCGCTTGCAGGGTGCGGCAAATCAGGGCTTGGGCACCGTAGTCGGCGATCGTGACGGGGCTATGGTCGGGTTTGCTAAAAGCGTTGGAGGCTTGCGACTGGCGGACGGTTTCGCAGAAATGGGCTGCGGCGATGGTACAGCGCAGGGCAACCTCACGTTCCTGTGCATAGGGAAGGTTAGGGTGAGACATAACAGACAAATAAAGTTTTTTCCCAGGAATTCCCGATAGCAGGGAGAAACCTAGACATATAGGACTAGTAAGGCGAGGTCGATCGCAGTACCGGTTGCCAGGGCGTGATTTTTATCGATCACGTCTCGACCCTGAGACAACTGGATGGGCGATCGCCAAAGATTAGCCCAAGACTGCGGGATAGCCATCTCAAGATCCTCAAAGGGAAATCTTGCCGGATTGGTGATGCCCTAGGGGCTTGCGGGTGCTGCGGGAGGGGAACCCATTATGATCACAACCCAGAATTCTACTGTACCGCTAACCTACGAGGGGCCGGAAGAGGTTTTAGTGAAGACCCCCGTGACCTTTCAAGGCCACTACGATCGTGAAACGATCCACAACCTGACCTTGGCGGCGGAGGATCACTGTGCGTTCCAAATTATCTTGGATCCCCAGCATGGCCAATGGCACTCTAGCCTTGATGAAGGGTTTTACACCGCTGGCTCCCGCTGGCTCCGGCTCCAGGGCAAAGATGCTCTGGGGCGCATTGTTGGGGAGCGGGTGATTCACCTCACCGTGAGCGCTGAACCCCTGAGTGTGGGTCAGGGCATTGAAATGGAGGTGATGCAGGATACTTTGTTCAAAACCCTTCCCCTCGATTCTGCGGTTTTGAACGATCGCCAGATGCTCCTCCTGAAGGCGGGGCAACGGTTACCCCTCGATCGCTATGGCTATGCCAATGGCTATCTTTGCCTTGAATTAACCCAGGACCTGAAGACGTTGGGACAAGTTGGCTATGTGGAAGCCTCCCAAGTCCGGTTGCATAAGGGGCGGGAAACCTTAAGGCTAGCGGTAGACGATCGCCCTGTCCCCATGGCCGGTCCAGTTCAGGTCCAGGTTCTCCAAGATACTTGGCTGAAAACCCATCCGATCGACTCCGCCAGCCTCCAGGCCAGCCAGCGGCAGCGCCTCCCTAGGGGTCAAACCTTTACCATTCTGAGCTATGGCTGTCAGCAGGGCCATTTCCAGCTTCAGCCCACCCCCGACTCCTGCCCCGACTTGCCCCAGGGGGCGAGTCCCGCCGCGCAGCACCCGCAGGGTGCCCCCCCTAAAGTTTCCCCCGATCGCCCCCTTCCCCCAGTGGTCTATGTGCCCTGGTCCCATGTTGCCCTCTCAAAAGGCGGTCGGGAAATTCCCTTTGATGCCCAAGGGCTAACCCTCACCATTACCCAGGACACGGTTTTTAAGCGCTATCCGGTCAACCGCAGCAATTTGGGGGAAGCAGAATTTTGCCAATTGCCACGGGGGGCGGTCTATGGCCTGCTGGGCTATAGCCCCATGGGCCACCACGTTAAAGTTGCCCTGACGGAGCATGTACCGGGGTTTGGCAATGCAGGCTACTGTTTGCGGCAGCAGGTGCAAATTCGCCGGGGCACAACGGTGGTTGATCTGGATGCGGTCCAGGTGGAACTCAATGTTCCGTACCAAGTGCCCTACCATTTGCCGCCGATGGCCCAGCGCCCCCAAGGCCAGGGTGCGTTAACCTCAACGCTGGCGGCCATGGCGATGGCGATGGCCTACCATGGTGTGCGGTCTCAACGCCCTACGCAGTCGCTGTTGGAGGAATTGTGTCACCTCTGTCAGCAGCGCCACGGCTCTAGCTCCTATCTGGATAGCTCGTGTTTGGTGCGCTTGGTCCAGAGCTATGGCTTTGAGGTGAGTTTCAGTACCCATCGCACTTGGGCGGAAGTCCGACAACGGGTGAGCCAGGGGCAGCCTGTGGTGGTGGAAAGCTACTGTATGCCCCAAAACCATGGAATTTGTGTGATTGGCTTTACAACGGGGGGCTATCTTGTGAATGATCCCTGGGGTAATGCCTTGCGGGGCTACCGCGATCGCCAGGGGGCGAAATTACTCTATTCCCATGCCTATCTTCAGCAAATGTGTCGTTTGGGGGGGCATAGTCTCGGCAATAGCTCCAATGGGGGTTATTTGGGGGCGTATTTTCTGGTGCCTCGGCGATTGCTGCGGTAAGTCTTTGCAGGATGTTTGGGGTTTAGGTGATGAGGGTTTGGATAAACTCGATCGATAGCCCCGTAATGTCGCTAATGTCTTCCACTGGCAAACGACCCAGCAGCGATCGGGCAATTTCTTCCGCCTTCGCCTGTTTACCTCGCGCCTCGCCTCGCGCTTCGCCTCGCGCCTCCCCGGCTTGTTCCGCATAGATGACCGCATTCCGTCGATCGCGCTGCGCCATTTGCTGTCCCTCAAACAGGTCTAACTCCTCTGGACTGAGGCTACTGAGATTCGCAACTTCCAGCGCCCGACGCAGGGGAGGCGTATTAGAAAAAGAGTCTGGCATTAAAGTCAAGGTTTCGGCTTCTTTGAGGAAATAGAGCCAGCGATCGGTGAGGGTTGTCAGCGCTTCCAGGGATTTTTGGAACTTAGGCAACTCCACAAAAACCAACTCCAGATTAGCAGGAGAGTCGTAGGGCGTATTGCCATGGCGTTCCTGGAGCGTATAGGCGGAAATAATGCGATCGTGGTCTGTAAACAGGATAAAGTCGGTGATAGTGAGGGCAATAACGGGATAGAGCTTGTCGTAGGGGATGCTCACTTCTAGTTGGTTGGAATAAGCCTTAGCTGCATTGTAGAGAATTCGCTTGCGGAAACCGAGCAGATTCAGCACCTGCATTTCAATCACTACGAGCTTATTTCCCGTAATTCTGGCCTTAACATCCAAAAAACTATCTTTTAGCCCCTGAGTTGCGGGAGCTTGGTAAGGATCGAGGATTTCCAGATCTTCAATAACGGATTCCTCTTCGTAGAGGATGGCATTCAGAAAGCTAATCAAGATGGCTTTGTTTTGTTCAGAGCCGAAGATTTTTTTAAAGGCAAAGTCGGTTCGGGGGTTGAGAAAACGCACGATCGCCTCCAGGACTCCATAGGGCTTAAG
>JAYKJG010000109.1:0-11245 GCA_035286285.1 Prochlorothrix sp. | reverse complement strand
AAATTTATCCCCAAGCGCGGTTAGAGATTCATGGCCGCTTTCAAACGGCAGCGCTGCTGTGGCATCAAGATCCGGTTTTGGGGTCGCTGTGGATTGATATTGCGACGGCGCGGACAGAGTTTTATCCCTATCCGGCGGCGAATCCGGAGGTGGAGTCTAGCTCAATTCAACAGGATTTGTATCGGCGTGATTTTACGATTAATGCGCTGGCGTTGCGGCTGACGGCACCCCGATCGGGTTTATTGCTGGATTATTTCGGCGGATTGCTGGATTTGCAGGCCCAACAGGTGCGGGTGCTCCATGCCAACAGCTTTATTGAAGACCCTACGCGCATTTATCGGGCGGTGCGCTTTGCGGTGCGGCTGGGCTTTGCGATCGAAGCCCAAACCTTGAGCTACATTCGCTATGCCTTGGAAAGTGGGGTCTATGAGCGGACCCAGGGGGAAAATTCGGTGGCCCCGGCTTTACAAACGCGGTTGCGGGCGGAATTTCAGCTTATTCTATCGGCTTCCTATTGGCGGCGATCGTTGCAACTGCTGGGTAATCTCAAGGCGCTGCGGTGCCTCCATCGTTCCTTGGGTTTAACGCCGGAGTTGTGGCGACGGGTGCGGCTGGTCGATCGCTATTTGGGTTGGCTGCAACGGCAATCCCAGGATCTCAGTCCCGATAGCCTATTTCTGATTGCAGCAGCGACGGAAAGCCCTGTCTATCCCTGGTTGCTGCGATTAGAGGCGATTTTAACAGGTTTAGAAGGTTCTACGCCTCAGGAAACGGGGGAGTTGCGGCGATCGGTGGCGACCAAGTTACAGTTGCCAGCGGAGAGTATTGAGCGGCTGGCCCAATTGGAGGGGGCAGTGGCCGAGATTACGGCACAGTTACCCGCCTGTGAGCAGCCGAGTCAAATTTATCAGTGCCTTAAACCCCACAGTGCAGTAATTACGGTGCTGGTGGCGGTTCAGGTGTCGCAACCGCTGCGGCGGAAGATTTGGCACTATCTAACGCACTGGTTCGCGGTCAAGCCTCCGCTGAGTGGGGCTGATCTAAAACAGTTGGGCTATAAACCGGGACCACAGTTTAAGGTGATGCTGGATGTAGTCCTGGCGGCAACCTTGGATGGGAAATTGGGGAAAACGGAGGAGGAGCAGCGCCAAGGGGCGATCGCCTTGGTTCAACGGCAATTTTCCTTACTTTAATGGGTGGTATGGGTGGTGCTGAGCAAACCAGCCTTGGAGGGCTTGGCGGTGGATGGTTTGCCAAGGGAGTTGGGTTTGGCGGGCGATCGCGGCGCAATCTTCATATTCCGGCTGAATATTGAGGGGTTGCTCGGCAGTACCGCCTAAGTCTGGATCCCAAGCAATCTTGACTGCAACGGCCCCATACTCGGTTTCAACCCGATCGAGGCGGCGCTGTAAAATCCGCCGTTCCTGGACCAAGCGGCGAATGCCTAAGGTACTGGTTTCTCGGAAAATTAAGGTTTCACAGGCATTGACTAAGGATTCTGGGGCAATGACAGATAGTAAGATGCCCGATCGGCCTTTTTTCATGGTAATGGCCTGGGTAAAGACATCGAGCGCCCCCAGTTTGAGAAGTTCTTCAGTGACGTAGGCGATCGCCTGGGGGGAAAGGTCGTCGAGTTGGGTTTGGAGGAGGGTGATGGTGGTGGGGGTAGAGGAGTGAGGGGTAGAGGCGTGAGCAGTAGAGGAGTGAGAAGCGGTGGGATTAGGCGTAGAGGCGTGAGGGGTAGAGGCGTGAGCAGTAGAGGCGTGAGGGGTAGAGGCGTGAGAAGCGGTGGGATTAGGCGTAGAGGAGTGAGGGGTAGAGGCGTGAGCAGTAGAGGCGTGAGCAGTAGAGGGGTGGGAAGCGGTGGGATTAGGCGTAGAGGCGTGGGGAGTAGAGGCGTGGCGAGTAGAGGCGTGGCGAGTAGTGGGATTGGGAGAGCTAGGAGCCGTAGCGGGCAAAGAAGAAGGGCTGGGGGGTGATTCTAGGGATTGGGGGCTGGGAATTGGGTGAAAGTGGTGGGAATGGTGAGTTTGGTGGGAGACTGAACCGGGAGCGGGGGGACTTTCGCCAACCCAGAGGCGCAGAATATTGGGAATGGGTAAGCTATGGTTACCGGCCCCAAGACCAACTTTGTGCAGGATCAAGGGCGGACAGGGGCCAAATCCTTGGGCAAGGGTGACCACGATCGCCGCTCCCGTGGGGGTGACGAGTTCGCGATCGATGCCGTTGCCGTAAACCGGAACCCGCCCCTGGGCTAACAGTTGCAACACCGCCGGAGCCGGAACCGGCAACCGACCATGGGCCGCCCAAACCGTCCCGCCCCCTGTGGGCAAGGCAGAACAATAGAGCGCCTCAATTCCCAGCCAATGCAGCCCCAAACAGGTGCCGACAATATCCACAAGGGCATCCGTCGCCCCCACTTCATGGAAATGGACGTTCTCGATCGTGGTCCCATGCACCGCCGCTTCAGCCGCCGCCAAAGTCTGAAAAATTGCCAAACTTTTGTGAACTACGGGGGATGGGAGGTTAGCCCCTTGAATCAACTGAGTAATATCACCCAAGGTTCGGACGGGGGGATGGGAGTGGGGCTGAGCTTGAGGCTCTGCATGGCTGTGGTGAGGGTCTGCGTGGTGAGGGTCTGCGTGGTGAGAGTTGGAAGGGTCGGGGTTATTCCCTAAACTTACATGAACTTTCGTTGCAACTTGTCCCCCCAACTCCTTGATTTCGGACCACAACCGATATTCTCCAGTTAGTCCCAAGGATGCCAAATTCTGGATCAAATACGTTAACGGGACTCCCGCGCTAACGAGTGCTCCTAAACACATATCTCCGGCGATCCCAGTTGGACAATCTAGATATGCAATTTTGTGCTGCTTGTGCTGCTTGTGCGGTTGGTGTTGTTTGTGCTGCTGGCCCATTGACTTTCGCTCGATCGAGAAGATTTCCCTTGACCTTTGACCTATCTTACCCCTCAATCCCATGGCTAAATTCTATGAACTCCACCCCACTAATCCCCAGATTAGACGCATTGAAGAGATCCGCGATGATCTCCGCCAGGGAGCCATCATGCTGTACCCCACGGATACGGTTTATGCCATCGGCTGTGACCTAAACGTGAAGGCAGCGGTCCAGAAGGTTCGCCAGATTAAGCAATTATCCAACGATAAGCCCCTGACGTTTCTGTGCCCCTCCCTGTCCAATGTAGCCCACTATGCCCACGTCACCGATTCCAACTACCGTTTGCTGAAATCCCTGGTGCCCGGTCCCTATACCTTTGTGCTGCCTGCGACGAAGCTGGTGCCCAAACTGGTGATGAACCCCAAGCGGAAAACCGCTGGAATTCGGGTGCCAGAGACTCCAGTCTGTCAATTACTGCTGCAATCCTTGGACAATCCCATTATTTCTACCTCTGCCCATCTGCCGGAACTGGCCCCCAGGGGAGGACGCAGCAAAGGAGCGGCCCAGGCTTCGGCCTATCAGGTGGAACCGGCGGAGCTATTTGATCATCTGGAGTCGATCGTGGACATTATTGTCTCGATCGAGAACGAAGAACCGCGTATTCTCTCCAATGATCCTGAATATCAGGTTTCCACGATTTTGGATTTAACGGGTCCGGAGCCGACGGTGATACGCAAGGGCTTGGGCTGGGCTGCTCTGCGGGAGTGGGACTTGGCGGTGAGCGCTTAGGGGGCAGGGAAGGGTGCGCCACCGCAGACTAGGTTTAGCCTCAGCGGTGGCGCGATCGGGGGGGCTGTGGGGTAGGGGGAAAGACCTGGGCGAGGAGGTGTTGCTGCTCCAAGGGGGTCAAGTCCCGCCATTGTCCGGGTTGAAGATTGGCGAGGGTGAGGCGCAAGGGGGGGGGCTGGGCTGTGAGGGTAAAGGCAACCCGCACCAGTCGTAGGGTGGGATAGCCCACTGCCGCAGTCATGCGCCGAACTTGGCGATTGCGGCCTTCTGTTAGGCTCAGGGAGAGCCAGGTGGTGGGAATCTGTTGACGAAACCGGATCGGGGGAGTCCGGGGCGGGAGATCGGGGTTTTGGGCCAGTCGATCGATCTGGACTGGCTTGGTTTTGTAATCTTGAATCACGACTCCTTGGCGCAGTTGAGTTAGGGCGCGATCGTCCGGCTCCCCTTCCACCTGGACCCAATAGGTGCGGCTGTGGCCAAAACGGGGGTGAATTAAGCGGTGCTGAACTTGGCCGTGGTTGGTGAGCAGCAGTAAGCCTTCGCTGTCGCGATCGAGGCGGCCCACGGGGTACACCGACGGAACATCAATATAGTTTTTGAGGGTGAGGCGGGGGGAGGGGTTGGCAGGTTGGGACTGGGGGCTAGGCGCGGATTCTGTACTGGAAGTATCAGCGGGCGGGGTGGTGCCTTCACTAAACTGGCACAGGACGTTATAGGGTTTATAAAACAGCAAATAGCGATAACGGGCCATGGTTAGAGGGGGAACAGCGTGGAACTCAAGCAAGTTATTATTGCCCACAAAGCGCGGGACCAAGAAAGCCAGCGACAGGCAGAAAAATGTGCCCGTGAGTTGGAGCAGTTGGGCTGTAAAGTCCTGATGGGGCCGAGTGGCCCTAAGGATAACCCCTATCCGGTGTTTCTGGCCTCGGCGGGGGATCCGATCGATCTGGCGATCGTGCTGGGGGGGGATGGTACGGCGTTGGGGGCTGCGCGGCAGTTGTCGCCGGAGGGAATCCCGATTCTAGCGATTAATGTGGGGGGCCATTTGGGGTTTTTGACGGAATCCTATGAGGTTTTGGAGAATACCCAGGGGATTTGGGCGCGGCTCCAGAACGATCGCTATGCGGTGCAGCGGCGGATGATGTTGCAGGCGGTGCTCTATGCGGGGAACCGGGCCAATCGGGAGGCGATGAGTGACGTGTTTTACGCCCTCAATGAGATGTGTGTGAAACCGGCGGCGATCGATCGCACTCCCGTTGCGGTGCTGGAAATGGAGGTGGATGGGGAAATTGTCGATCAGTACCACGGGGATGGGCTGATTGTGGCGACCCCGACGGGATCGACGGGCTATACGGTGTCGGCCAATGGGCCGCTGTTGCATCCGGGGATGGATGCGATCGTGGTGACTCCCATTTGTCCGATGAGTTTATCGAGCCGATCGATCGTGCTGCCCCCCGGTTCTACGGTCAGCATTTGGCCTTTGGCAGATTATGACCTCAGTACAAAGCTCTGGCTGGATGGGGTCCATGGTACGGCGATCTGGCCCGGTCAGCGGGTGGAGGTGAGTATGGCCAATTGTGTGTCAGAATTTATTATTTTGCGGGATGATTATTCCTATTTCCGCACTTTACGGGAGAAACTACAATGGGCCGGGGCCAGGGTCCACTATACTAACAATCATCGCAATGGCCACCACCCCCATGCCTAGGGGTAAGGTTTTGGGGTTGGCTGTAGTTGATCTGAGGCCCACGATCGTGGTTGGGTGCCGTTGGGGCGAAGATTCCGATTTAGGGTGCAGGAAGGGGAGTGGGTTGGCCGATGTGGACGCTCACGGTCTTTAATTGCATCAGGTGGAGTTCCACAGCACCCCAGTCAATAATAAGTTCATAGCGAATTGTCTTATTGCCCTCCTAAATCAATGGATTGATCAAGGAGAAGGGCGGTTCTGACGGAGGGGGACTTCAAGGGAGTAGTCTTCTTCGCTGTCATAGGGGGGAGGGGTTAGGGGTGTTGTAGGGATTCTAGCAAAGCGGCGCAGGCTGCTTTGAGGGGGATGTTTAGCTGGGTGGCGATCGTAAGGGCGCGGTGGGCGGAGGCGCGGGCGGTGGGGAGGTCGCCCGGTGAAGGGAGCTAAGGTGTGGTCTCCAGGAGAACTTGCTGGAGCGCTTGGGGGCTGCGTTGGCTGAGGTAGAGAATTTCAACGCCAATGACTTTACCTTGAGCGTTATAGTCTAAAATAATGCCGTTTTGGACTTCTTCTGACTCAACAATTTCGCTTTCATCTAGGCGTAGGTAAATTGCATCATCTTCTTTATGAATTGTTAGTTTCATGATTTCAGTCTCCGATCGAAAAAGAGGGTAATAACGTTCTGAGGATCTACAGTGGGATTGACGATGACTCGCAGCCATCGATCGCCGAAGTCTGCGATTTGTTTGAGGTAGTGGGTGTTGCCTTGAGAGTCAGCGTTGGGTTGGATGCGATCGGGATGGGTTAAGGTTGCCTCGATCCAGGCCGGATCAATGTTGCGAACTTGCATTTGGTGGTGGGCATGGTTGGAGAGGGAAAAGTTGCTGGGCATGGAGCATAGCTACGGATCGGCGGTGGTCGGGGAATTGAGGGAGTCGAGGAGGGTTTGGCAGTCAGTTGGGAGGGGGATGTTTAACTAGGTGGCGAGGGCGAGGGCGCGGTGGGCGTAGTCGCGGGCGGCGGGGAGGTCGCCGGTGGCTTGGTGGAGTTCTGCATTAGCTTTGGGGTGTTGGAAGGGGCGTAGGTTGGCCGATGTGGACGCTAATGGTGTCAAAACGGGTGTCACCGGGTCGATAGGAGAGGATTTCGAGACCGATCGCCTCACCCGTCGTTTCGTCTTTAATCAAAATCAGTCCATTATCCAGTTCAGTACAGATCTGATTTTTGCGAGGGGATTGCCAAAAAACGGTTAAAACTTCGGTTTCTGGCTCGTAATAGACGTTTACCTGGGCCATAGTAGTTTTCCTTCTTTAATGGCATCTGTTTGATAGGCGGTAATTAAAAAGCCATCTCCATATTACTCACGGATTCTGAGTTGTATGTCTTCTAAAATCCAGAGTCGGTTGTGAATGGGTTCTACGGTCAGTAGAGAAAGGAGTTGGTGAAGGCGGGAAATAAGGTGATATTTGTCTTGTCGATCGGTGCGAATCACTATGATACCGGGATAGTCCTGGGGGGGATAGGCTCGAATATCTGCAAAGTCTAAATCGAGGGTGATGAGAATCCGATCTTCCTGCTGACAAATGCTGCTGATTCGGGTATCCGGTTCACCCCGTAAGTTTTGATCCAAGACCGTGAGAGCATCGTAGCCTGCATTTTGTAGAATTTCAGCAAATTCCAAGGGTAAGTTCTCGTCAATCTTGAATTTCATGCGGAGAGGGGGATGATACGATCGCGGGCGAGGGCGGCGGCGTAGGCGAGGGCAGCTTGGAGATGGGTGGGGGTGAGGGAGGGGTAGCTGTGGAGGATGTCTTCGGGGCTGACTCCGGCGGCGAGGTTATCCAGAAGGACGGAAACCATGATGCGGGTGCCGCGAATGCAGATGCGACCGTGGCAGATGTGGGGATCGACGGTGAGGTGTTCTTGCCAGTTCATGGTGGGGGAGGGGTTAGGGGTGTTGTAGGGATTCTAGCAAAGCGGCGCAGTCTGCTTTGAGGGGGATGTTTAGCTGGGTGGCGAGGGTGAGGGTATAGCGGGCAGAGTGAGAGAATTCTTAGGTTGTAGACTGATGGTTAGTCTGTTACAGTGTAGTGCTGAGTCTGTTTAAACCCAGGAATCATGGCTAAGAAACCCAGCGCGTCTTACTTTGAAGCTTACATCCAAGACCTCCAGGAAATTCGGGCAACGGGGGCTGGTGTCCAGGAGACCTCCTATTATGGCGCGTTGGAAAAACTCTTGAATGGATTGGGCCAAGCCCTGAACCCAAAAGTCCGCTGTGTGATGCAGTTAAAGAACACCGGAGCCGGGATGCCTGATGGGGGCTTGTACACAGCACGGCAGTTTCAGAAGAAGACCGGCGATCGGCCTGTGGATCCCACTAACCCTGAGCGCGGTGTGATTGAAATCAAGGGCACGCAGGATGATGCTTGGGTTACCGCTACAACCCCCCAAGTCTCTAAATACTGGAATCAATATCGTCAGGTTCTTGTCACCAATTACCGGGATTTTGTTCTCGTTGGGGAAAATGAGCAAGGTGAGCCACAAATCCTGGAAACCTACCGATTAGCTCAGGATGAGGCAGAATTTTGGCGAAAGGCTCAGAATCCTCGGCTCTTTGCCCAAGAACAGGGGGAGCAGGTCAGTGAGTACCTGAAGCGAGTGATGTTGCAAGCGGCTCGCATTGCCACCCCTCAGGATTTGGCTTGGTTGCTGGCTTCCTATGCCAAGGACGCAAGGGCACGGCTCGATCAAACTGATTTACCTGCCTTAGCCAGTCTGCAAAAAGCCCTAGAAGAGGCTCTAGGGATTACATTCACGGGAGACAAGAAAGATCCCCGGAAAGGGGAGCGGTTCTTTAAATCTACCTTGGTACAAACTCTGTTTTATGGGGTTTTTTCTGCTTGGGTTTTGTGGCATGGGCAGCAGGAGAAGGGCCGCTTTGATTGGCGAGTTGCGGGTTATTATCTCCATGTGCCCATGATTAAGGCATTATTTGAGAAAGTGGCCACACCAACCCATGTGCGGCGGCTAGATTTGGAAGAGGTTTTAAACTGGGCTGGAGAAGCCCTAAACCGAGTCGATCGGGCCAGTTTCTTCACTAAATTTCAGGAAGATCAAGCGGTTCAATATTTCTATGAACCTTTCCTTGAGGCTTTTGATCCCCAATTGCGAAAAGAATTAGGGGTATGGTATACCCCGCCTGAAATTGTTGAATATATGGTGGCACGGGTTGATACGGTACTTCAAGAGGAGTTAGGCATTGCTGAAGGCTTAGCTGATCCCAACGTCTATATCCTAGATCCCTGTTGTGGAACAGGTGCCTTCCTTGTGGAAGTTTTGCGTAAAATTGAGTTAAATCTCCAAGACAGGGGAGGCGGGGCATTGCTAGGCGCACAGGTGAAGCAAGCAGCCCTAAACCGAGTCTTTGGATTTGAACTGCTGACGGCTCCCTTTGTTGTTGCCCATTTACAGTTAGGGCTATTACTACAAAAATTGGGCACGCCCTTAGCTGAGGAAGAAGAGCGTGTGGGTGTCTATCTCACTAATGCGTTAACGGGTTGGCAACCACCCCAGGAACAGGCTAAAGCTAAGTTGCAACAGTTGGCGATCGACTATCCTGAACTGCAAGAGGAGCGAGATGCGGCAGATGCTGTGAAACAGCAAAAACCCATCCTGGTTGTGCTGGGTAATCCTCCCTATAATGCCTATGCAGGCGTGAGTTCACGGGAAGAAGAGGGACTGCTGGAGGTGTATAAGGTGGGTCTACGTGAACAGTGGGGGATTAGAAAGTTTAATCTAGATGATCTTTATATTCGATTTTTTAGGATCGCAGAGTATTGTATTGAAAAGCAGGAAATTCCTAGAGGGGTGGTCTGTTTTATCTCCAATTTCTCTTATTTGGGGGATCCTTCCTATGTTGTTATGCGTCAGCGGCTACTCAAAACCTTTAATAGGCTCTGGTTTGACTGCCTCAATGGAGATAGCCGTGACACTGGAAAATTAACCCCAGAAGGAAAACCAGATCCTTCCATTTTCTCAACACCCTATAACCGAGAGGGGATTCGCACGGGGACTACGATCGCTCTGCTCTTGCAAACTGGGTTGCGGGAGACAAAGCTAAGTACATATTTTCGCCATTTTTGGGGTAAAAACAAACGTCAAGATCTATTACAGAGCCTGGATGCCCCAAATTGTAATCAACAATATACAGAAACAAACCCTATCCCAGACACGCGCTTTTCTTTTCGTCCTGTAAAACTTTCAGCAGCTTATTTAAGCTGGGCGAAGTTAAAGGATTTTTGTGCGATCGCTCCCAATAATGGCTTGATGGAAAAGCGCGGTGGTGATTTAATTGATCTCGATCGCACTGCACTGGAAGTAAGAATGCAGTCCTATTTGGATCCAGATATGGGCTGGGAGACCTACCAGAATTCCTACCAGACCTTGACTCAGCCTCGTGCCCGCTTTGACCCCAAGCTCGCTCGCCAAAAAGCAATTAAAGCAGGGACTTTTGAATCTCAAAATGTGGTGCGCTATGCTATCCGACCCTTTGAAGTGCGTTGGTGTTACTACACCCATGTTCGACCAATTTGGAATGAGCCTCGTCCTTTTCTCTGGAAACAGTGCTGGCCAGGAAACCGATTCTTTTTAACTCGCTTTAAAGCCGCTAAAGATGATGAAGGGGTTCCCTTCTATTTCACAGGCTGTTTATCTGATGATCATCTTTTAACGCCCGATGCGGTTGTGATTCCTTTGCAGTTGATGAATGGGACGCGGATTCGCCCCCAAGAGCAACTGAGTTTGGGCAGTATTTTAGGAGACAAGCCAGAGGCCGATCGGCCCTTTGCCAACCTCTCCACTGCGGCACGTCAGTACCTTGCAACCCTGGGTTTGCCTGACCCAGACCAAGATCGAGACACTGCTCAGTTAATTTGGTTCCATAGCTTAGCGATCGGCTACACACCCACTTATCTCACCGAAAATGTCGATGGAATTCGGCAAGATTTCCCCCGAATTCCCCTTCCCGCCAAGCTCCAGAACCTTCAAGCGTCTGCGGTCCTGGGGCAAAAGATTGTAGCCCTTTTAGACACGGAAACTCCAGTGGTGGGCGTGACCCAAGGTAAATTGCAGTCTGAACTTAAATTAATTGCTCAAGTGTCGCGCCAAGGGGGAGGACAGCTTAATCCCAGCACTGATTTAAACCTCAGTGCGGGATGGGGATCTCATCAGAAGGAAGCCATCATGCCGGGACAAGGGAAAGTCATTCGACGGCAGTATCAATCTCATGAAAGAGTGGCGGCGGATCTAGGGGAGCAAACCAATGATGTTTACTTGAATGAGGTGGCTTATTGGCGAAATATTCCCGATCGGGTCTGGAATTACACGATCGGGGGCTACCAGGTTATTAAAAAGTGGCTAAGTTATCGGGAGGAAGCCGTGCTGGGCCGATCGCTGCGTCTTGAAGAAGTTCTGGAGGTGACTAACATCGCCCGCCGCATTGCTGCGATCCTGTTGCTAGAGCCTCAACTGGATGCTAATTATCAAGCGGTGAAAGCAGATCTCTATCCTTGGGGCGGTGAGGCTGATGGCTAGGGTCTAGGGGGGGCAGTAAAACTGAGTGGGAGGAATTGGGAAGCTAAAATTGCCCTGAAAATGGCTAATTAAGCCGATCTTAAGGCTAAGAGAAGATGGGCTGATACAGAGGGGGCAGCATCGCCCCCCACTTTGGTGTACTGAGGGAATCCTACTGGTCCTTTAGGGAGAGTTCAGTGCCGCACTCTGGGCAGAAGCGGTTCGTGATCACGTTCTTGGCTCCGCAGCCCGGACACTCCATCACCGACGGGGTGTTGACATCCTGGGGATGGCTGGGGA
>JAYKJG010000108.1:0-6549 GCA_035286285.1 Prochlorothrix sp. | reverse complement strand
GGGCCTCTGCCAGGAGGGCCGGAGTCACAAAACCGCTTTCATCCTCTTCTGCTGCCAGATTGGCTTCTCGATCGGGCGGCTGATTTGGCTGGTGTTGGGGGGTAGGGCTGGGGGTGGGGTTGCGGGGAGCGTCCCCAAGGGTTGCCGGATGGGGGGCGGTGGGGTTAGCCCCGATCGGGGGGGTGAGGCGGGAGGGGGCGGCTAGGGGATCGCCATCTGGTTCTGCTGAATTAGCTGAATTTTTGGGGGTATTGCCGCTTGTTGGGGGCTGGTTGGGGCTGATGACCCCTAATCCTTGGAGCAACGCACAGTTGTGGAGGACACCAGTCCCGCGCACAAGGGCTTGCAGTTGGGTGAGGTCGGGGGTGTGGGTGCCGAGGACCAGTTCCCGCCCACAGACTGCATTGACGAGGTGGTGATAGGTTTCCAGAATTTGGACAGAGTGGAGGTCTGGCTTGAGGTGGTGGGTGTGGGGTTCACTGAACATGAGGTGAAAAAGCTGGTTGCCTTTGCTGCTGCCGTGGCCAAGGCTGGTGCTGCGTAGGAGATAAACCCGATCGCACGGGCGAGTTTCTAGGGTTTTTTGGCAGGCTTTCATCACATGGAAAAAGGCGCTGAGATTGGGGTCTTCTACCCAGAGGAGGGCGATCGTGAGGGGCTGGGGGGGCTGACCTACGGCGGGGTTGAGGGCTAAAGGCGGGTTGGGGTCCGGGGGGGGACTGTAGCGGTAAGTGAGGGAGTAGGCTGCGAACTTGGTGCGATCTAAAAAGGGAATTTCTACGGCTTCGAGGCTGAGTGCCTCTAAAATTTCCCGTAAACGCCAAATTAGCTCTGCTGAAGAGAGTTGAGCCAGGTTTTTAAGGCGGTTTTGGGTTTTGCGCAGTTCATGGTGCCAGACGAGGGCGAATTCGTGGTGAAGGTGGGGGTTGCGGTTGCTGACGATCGCCGCTGGTTGCTGGGGGAGGGGCAGTTTGCCGGTTTGCTTGAAGCGCTCAATCAGTTGCTGGCCAAGGACAAGGACATTGCGCGGTAGGGTGCGGCCACTGGGAAAGGCTTCTTCCAGCCAGCCAACTCCTAGGGGATCCAGGGACGCGCTAGGGGTGGGAGTGGCCCGTAGATGGTAGGGAGCAAGGCGATTGGCCCAAATGGCCTGGGCTTGGGTGAGATCGATCGCTTTTAGGCTCAATTCTGCGTCAACGCGGGCTAAATCTGCGGGCTGGATCCGGGGTGCATTGAGCTTCCAGGTGTGGGTCACGACACTGATGATCAGCAGAAAGAAGCGGAGCTTGTCGTTGTGAATGGAGGAGTTAACGTTAAATAAGGACTGAAAATCGGGCTGGCCACTGGGCAGGTGGGGCAAGTTATCGAGATTATCAAAACAAAGCACGATCGGCTGGGTAACAGCAGCAATTTTGCCAAAATTTCCCAGGATTTTTTGGGCGGCATCTTCGGAGTCGATCGGCTGGCGCACCCGTAACTCTTCACAGCTTTCTTGGTCGAGATTGTCGCCCCGTAACCAACTGGCCGCTGTGGCACTCAGTTCCGGATCGGTGAGGTCGTACAGTACCCCAAAAAACTCCTGGGGGTTGTAAATGCCCTTGGCGTACTCGGACACAAGTTTACGGACAAAAATACGCCGCTGGCCAAACAGTCGCCGCCCAAAGTCCCGATCTTGGAGGGCAAGCAGTCCCTCGATCCACTGCCGTAGCTGGGATTGATCCTGTCCTTCTGGGATCTCTAGCAAGCTATCAACGGTATTTCGCAGAATATGCCGCCAAATATACTGACTATCGGGCCAGGGACCGATATAGGCAAAAAACGCCTCTGTATTCAGACCCTGTTGCAGTTGCCCCAAAAGGTGACTTTTTCCGGCTCCCGACTCCCCCAGCAGGAGCAGGGTGCGGGTGGTGCCGTCTTGGCGGATGGCTTTGAGATGGGTTGTGATCTCGGTGAGGGTTTCCTGGTGAATGGAGGTGATAGTGAGGCGGGGATCGAGGCGATCGAGCCAGAAATTGCCCGGTTTAAAGGTTCTGGAGTCAAAGGGGTTCAACTCCCGCCGTAACAGTTCACCAAGGGGCAGTTTGGGACTGGGTTCGGGTGGGTGGGCGGTAGAGTCAGCGGGCGATCGAACCATGGGAATTGATCGGGAGTCCTAAAAGGGTTACGAAGAAACGCAAGAATCTGTGGCTAGCAAACACTGACGAATAGGAGAGAACCGCCGATATTTTGGGGAATTCCGGCCTGTAGCTGTTGGGGGGTGTAGAGGCTGACTTCCTGCACCGATCCCAGTTCGATTAAATCACTGCGCTGGAGGCCATACAGTGCCTGATCTAACTCATCCCGGCTGAAGGGGGGCTGAAGTTTGGCGCGGAGATGAAACAGGGGAAGGTAGTTGCCGGTGTTTAGCTCCCGATCGAGATCCCGAATCGTCTCTAAAACAGCTTCTAAACTGGGTTTTTGCAGCACGGGGCTGGGACTACCGGCCTCGATCGGCGCAGCCGTCAAATTTTGCCGCAGGAAAGCCACATAGCTACCCAGCAGATCGCCACTAAACTGGAGTGCTGTCCCCTTGGGCTGGCAGTGATCCCGGAGAAAGTGCAACCCCTCTGCCGTGAGCCAAACCTCGCTCATTTCCGTTTTGGTGGCTTTGAGCAGGCCGCGATCGATCAAGCCCTGCACCAAAACTTGAACCTGACAGGGAGACAGGGGCAGCGGAAGCTGATCCAGCCGTTGGCTTTTGCCCTGACAGGCGCGGAGCACGGTCAGTTCGTCGGGGGTGACGGGCAGACTGGTGGTATCCAACCCCAGCAAGATGCGACCGGGGGGCGCAAGGCTGACTTGGGTGATGGCTTCTTGGGTGCTAATCCAGCCCCGTTTGGCCAATTTTTGGCAAAGGCGCTGGCGATCGGCGGGGGTGATTTTGGGGATTGGTCTCAGGCGATCCAGGGGCGATCGGTGGTGGGGACTAGCCAGGAGTTGCAGTAGGACTTTCAGTTCGGGCGTGGTGGGGCTAGCAGGGGAGTCGGGACTGGTCGCGGGAGGGGCAGCGGGGTTGGCGGTCATGGGGCCAGAAACGGGCGATCGGGATCGAAAAAGAGCCAATACATCAGGTAACGTTACCCTTATTGTAAACCCTGCCTTTGGAGATCCCCGCTGATGGTGGCTACTGTGTCTAGTTCTGGCTCTGGCCCTGATTCTGACCCTGGTTCTGGCCCTGCTGATTTAATCCGGCGATCGGCCCTGGACCAAGCCCACCTGCTGCGCCAGGGACAGGTCTCGCCCTTGGAATTGGTCAACGCCTACCTCGATCGCATTGAACGGCTGAATCCCGCGTTGGGCAGCTACTTTACGGTGATGGCTGACCAAGCCCGTGCTGAAGCCCAAGCCAAAACCGAGGCGATCGCCCAAACCCGCGACTGGGCCGAAAAACCACCCCTCTGGGGCTTGCCCATGGCCATCAAAGACCTCAACCCCGTGGCCGGAGTCCCCTGTAGTTACGGCATTGCTGCCGCCCGCGATCGCCTTGCCACCACCGACGACGGCATCGTTACCCAACTGCGCCAATCCGGCTTGGTCATCCTCGGCAAAACCGCCACCTCCCAAGTCGCCACCCTGCCCTACACCGAACCCCCCGGTTTCCCCCCTGCCCGCAACCCCTGGAACCTGGACTATACCCCTGGGGGATCCAGCGGCGGGGCGGCGGCAGCAGTGGCGGCGGGGCTGTGTCCGATCGCCCATGGCTCCGATGGGGGTGGCTCCGTGCGGGGACCGGCCTGTTGCTGTGGGGTGGTGGGGCTAAAACCGAGCCGGGGACGGGTGAGCTTTGCGCCCGTGGGGGAAAGAATGGGAGGCATGGCGGTCCATGGTCCCCTGGGGCGCACCGTGGCCGATGTGGCGGCGCTGCTGGATGCCATGGCGGGCTACGTTCCAGGGGATCCCTATTGGTTGCCCGATCCCGATCCCTCCTTCTTGGCCCAAACCCAAGCCGCAACCCAGCGGGCACAGTCCGGCGAGATCCAACCCTTGCGCATTGCCGTGGTCACTGCCCTCCCGCCCCTGGGCACCGCCGATGCCCCCCGCCGCCAAGCCGTTGAAATCACAGCAAAACGCCTGGAAAGCCTAGGCCATCACCTTGAACCCTTTGAATTCCCTGACCTTACGCCCTTAATTGAACCCTTTACCGTCCTTTGGCAGTGTGTTCTGGCTGAGGCTCAAATTCCCTGGGTTGTTTTGGAAAAGTTCAATCGCTGGCTAGCCTGGAGGGCTTTCTGGGTCAGCAGTGGTGCGTATCTCCGTGCTTTAACCCAAGTTCAAGTCATGGGCCGCAAGATTGCCGCTGAAACGGCCCAGTTTGATGCAATTCTGCTGCCGGTGTATCATCACGGCCCGCTGCGCATTGGCCAGTGGCAACGGCAGCGATCGGCCCAAACCCTCAAGGACATCATTGCTTGGATTGCGCCCTGTCCGGCTTTTAATGCGAGCGGCCAACCGGCGATCGCCCTGCCCACGGGGGATCGGGATGAGCATGGTTTACCCTTGGGGGTGCAGTTGGCGGGCCGATCGGGGGAGGAAGCAACGCTGCTGGCGATCGCGGCCCAACTGGAAACTGCCCACCCCTGGCCCCTCCACGCCCCAGACCCCAGACCCGCTAACCCTTCGCAGGCTCTGTGACCTACAACTGCGCTGTGACCTGCAACTGCGCTGTGACCTGCAACTGCTCCATTGCCCAACACTCAACCTCCTCTTCACCGATCACCCGCGCCCCCAGGGTTTCATAGGTTGTTCTGTGTTCCTGGTAGAGATGGGATAGCTTTTCTGAGGGATCTGAGCTTGGCGCGGGGGGTAAAGCAACCACAGCAAGGGGAAAATGTGGCGCTGATTCTTTGATATCCAGGATCATGAACGCCAAGGAGTCTAAAATTTGGGCAGGGGGGTGAATCTCAAAGGAAATACCATGGACTGCAAGCAGGGGATGGCCATTGGCGACGGTGACATCAAACTGATGTTTTTTATGCTTGCCCTGTATCCGGTAGCCCTTTCTCAGCAATTCCCTTGCTTGGCCTTGGCTATAGAGCTTTTGGAGGGTGGCGCGGATGTGAGTAGTGGCAACTTGGGCTGCGGCTTGGCGATCTCGCAGTACCTTGGCTTTGGGTAACGGTCCAACAAGAAAACGTTGACTAATCTCAGCTAAGAGGTCATCAACCTTCTCTAGGGATCCTTTGGGTTCAGTAAACTGAATGCTATTACACCAGTTTTGACAAGCTTGGAGCAGTCGTTCATGGTTCGGTTGACCCTTGGCACAGTCTCCTGGGAACAGGAGTCCCTGTGCAGTAATGCTCTGCATATCTTGGGAAAAGTCCCTTAAAAAAGAGATGTCAGCACTGGGCGCGAAATGAACCACTCGGTTCCATTTAGCTAGAAACTTCACCCGAACTACCTGATCATCAAAGGCAAGGACACCGATGTTAATGCGCTCGTTGGCGATCGCGTCAGGCACATACTGAATAATGCTATATCGGCTGACCATGGTTTTTAGCCTCCGGGATGCAGGGTATGTCTATCTGGCTGTCCCTCTTCTCAAGAGGATGCCGATAAGGTGCTGAGCAAATTCTGTTTTTGTCTGTCAAGGTATCGAACCATTGCAACTCGTTCTGAAACCGTGATTCCCCACTGGTCGGGTGGATGGGCAACGGCCCTAACAATTTCTGCTAGTGTAATTTGCTCCAGCACCCTACGTCCCTCCTCAATCTCGTGGCTTGTAAATTGACAGTCAGCAAAGTATGGATCCAGGATAGATGGGGGGGCGCTGTTGAGATCTTGGCTGCTCCAGTTGGGACCATTGGGAAAAAAATGCCCATGATCAACCGAGTGGATCAGACGGGGAGGGGTAGTGTTGAAAAGAAACTGGTGATCTTTAGCACAGGTCCAGCCATAGAGAAGAGCAAGGCGGATCAATCGAGACCGATTTGCTGGCTCACTGGTAGCGATGAGTGTGACTTGATCAAAGCAGTTGGGGATATAGCGGGTACCATGGGCAACTCCCGGCGCGATATACTCAAGTTTTGGTTCAATCTCAATCAGTTCAGGTGCAATCTCAACCAGAACGGGATCACCAACAGGGGCACCCAGTACCAGTCCCAGGCGAGCCACAATCTGATCATTTACGATTTGTCGCCCTGCCTGTCGTCCTTTAACAATGTAATCCTTGCCATCCTCACAACCCAGGAGAACAGGTTGAGCTTTTGTCCGAAAGGCTCGGTAAAAGCGTTTTGCCTGGAGTGGAGAGTCTAGCTGAATTGCAAAGGTCTGGAGCCATTGCTGCCACTGGCTTTGAGCTAAATCTTGACTGATCAAGATGAGGTGTACCCCTTAAGTATAGCTGCTGCCCCTTGGGAACCCTGGAAGACAGAGCCATGGACAGGTTGCAGACTAATCGATCGACTCTTCCATGGGGTTGGACTCATCGGACTCTTTGGTTTCCCGTTCCTGGCTGAGTTGGTTCAGCAACGACAGCACTCGACTGCCCCGCTCAATGCCCTGGTCTTCCAG
>JAYKJG010000107.1:0-5325 GCA_035286285.1 Prochlorothrix sp. | reverse complement strand
GCACCTGCCCCAGACTCAAGCCTCTAGTCCTCGTTAGGGGCAAGATTCCGCTGGCACCCGATAAAAACCTGGCGTAATCGCCCCAAAAGCTGCTCCATGTCGCCCGTGGAATAGAGGGGCGTTTCATACACCACCACCCGATCGGCCCCCAGCGGATCAAGCCGATAAAACCGCCAGCCTTCCCCATTGGTGACAATGCCATAGACCGAGATTTCCTGACCCTGCCGCTGATTTTGCCATGCACAGGCTTCTAATTCTACCAAACACTGGGCTAAACCCTGCTCAAAGTTATCTTTCTTAGCCTCAATCACACACAGCAGCGGATTGGTTAAATAGCGCCGCTGCTCTGCAATGAGATAGTCCACGTAGCCGATCGCCGATCGGCCCTCTAACTTAGCCCCTTTCCAAATTTTGAGGCGATCGAGGGGATTCAGGGCTTCATCACAAATTGCATCGATCAGCAGCTTTTTCGACTCTTCATAACTTTCCAGGTCAAAATTGCGCCGCAGTCGTGCCCAACGTTCCTGGAAAAAAGAAGTCAGGGGAACGGGATCCGCTGTGATGTCCCAGGGTAAGAGTTCCCGTAGGTGCAGAAGTTCAAAGGCTTGGGACTTGGTAAAGCTGGAGAATTTGCGTTTTTTAGCAGCAGAAAGGCGGGGATTGGGGGAATTGCGGCTCATAGTAGGGCTTATAGGGCTAGGATGGCAAAATGCCTCGATCGCGATCGGGTCCAGGTCTAGACGATCGAAGGTGCGTTGGAGGGTTGGACTACGTGTTGTGACAACCATAGTCGAAATAATGGCAATAAACCTTAAATCAGCTTAATTGGGCGACGATTTGGTTTTTAACGAGGGTTTCTAGGGTCAGGAGGTCTTCCACCGTGACCCGAAGCTGCCGATCGCCGTCCACCTGAAACAGTACTCGCACCCGATCGCCCCCCGGCGTTCCCGGCGGATTCAGGGGAGCCAAGGCCGAGCTATCCGGCCCATCATTGAGGACTTGGGCCACTGGACTGCCACCGGACACCGATCGGGTCACCAACCGCCCCCCCTCAAAAAACACCTCCCGCGCCCCGGTATTGTCCGCTAATTCCCCCAAAACTAGCTCAAGACTGGGCTGATTCTGCACCGATGCCCCTAGGACTAGCTCCACCGGCTCTGGCATCGGGTAGGCTTGACCGGCTGGGATAATGCGGTGCCAGTCCTGGCGCTGATCGCGGGGGTTCCAGTAGCGAATGCCGTAGCTGTGGTAGAGAAAATCCTTGACTTCAATGCCCTGGGCCAGTTGTAGGGCACCGTGGGCGATCGCCTCAAAGGGCTTGTCCGATCGCACCTTGTCTGGGGGGAAATAGCCCCGAATCCAGTCCTGAATCGCCGGAATTTGGGTTGTTCCCCCCACCATCAGCACGCTTTCCACATCCACCGAGCTAATGCCCTGCCGCCGCGCCTGTTGCAATAACTGTTCCATGGCCCCATCCAACGCCTGAAACAGTCCCTGGGCTTGGAAAATGGCGTTTAAGTCCGATCGAGTCACGGGGAAACTATAGGTCTCGAAATTCTCGTCATCAAAGTAACTTTCCGTTGCCTCAGCCTGACGCGAGAGTTGAATTTTAAGGCGTTCTGCAAGGCGAGTCAGCAGGGGAGTCGGGCTGAGATTGTAGGTTTGGGCGAGATGGTCTGCTAGCCAATTGTCGAGGTCTGCTCCCCCTAGATTGCGCCCAACTTTGGCGAGAACCTGGGCTGTTTCAATGTTTTGGCCGGATTGGTTCTCAAAGGAGCGATCGCCCCACTTCAAAATAAACCCTAGGGGTTGCTGCTTTTTCTGCCCCACTCCCAGCTTCACCAAGGACAAGTCCAACGTCCCGCCGCCAAAATCCACCACCAGTAATAAGCGCCGATCGGCCACGCCATAGCCCAACGCTGCCGCCGTCGGCTCATCAATCATGCGCACCTGGTTCACCTGCAACCCCCCAAACACGCCCCCCAACCACTGCCGGTAGGACTCAAAACTATCCACTGGCACCGTTACCACAAGGGAATCGGTCTCCAAAGGCACCGCAGCAACCCCTGCTAAGACTGAGGTTAAAAACCACTGCCCCACTTGCTCAAACCCGACTTTTTGTTGATCGAGGGGCGGCAGAAAGCCTTGGACCGGGTTGCCAATGCCCCGCTTGAAGCCGCGAAAGAAGCGATCGTCTTGGTCTTGATCTAGCCCCCGATCGCGCACGCGCTGCCCCGCCAGTACCTGTCCCGTTGCTGCATTCTCCACATAGAGCCAACTGGGAACCAAGGGCGGGTTTTGGGCCTCGATTTGGCTTAATCCGATTAATTTTAGGGTCTCAGGGAGATTTTTAACGGGGTTCCAGCGGGCAACGACGGTGTTGCTCGTGCCAAAGTCGATCGCGAGGGTCATAGGGATTGAGTCGATGAAGGTGAGTTGGTACAGGTGAGTCGGTACAGGTAAGTCGATGAAAGTGAGTCGTCAGCGGGGGTTCCGGTCTAACCGCGAGAAGCCTAGGGCATAATGCAAGGGACGCTGTTCATTGGATCTTGCTATTGTCTATGAAATCATTGCCCCCGCTCCCATTCTTTTTTACGGTGGACCGACGATCGATCGCCGATCGCCTCCGCACTGGGATCAAAACAGTGACCCAAGCCGGGATCACAGGGCTGACCTGGGGTCTACTGGTGATTTTACTGGGGACTGGCTTCTTCAGCACCCCTGCCGTCCTCGCGGCTGACCTTACGCCTGCGATCGCGCCGGGACTAGCTCCAACCCTCGCCCCCGCCGTCCTGCCCTTCCTGAAGGGCGTATTCACCGGCACCGCCCCCAATTTGGGCGTTACGGAGGGTCAACTGCAACCCTGCCCCGCCTCGCCTAACTGCGTCGTGAGCCAAGGGGTCGATCCCGCCGATGGGGAACACGCGATCGCGCCCCTGACCTACAGCAGCGATCGGGATACGGCCCATCAAGTCCTGCTCCAGGTGCTGGGGGTGGTTCCCGGTGCGGCAGTGGTTGCAGACAAACCCAACTATATTCGGGCAGAATTTACCAGTAAGCTGATGGGCTTTGTGGATGATGGGGAGTTCTATTTTCCGGCAGAGGAGGGGGTGATCCAGGTGCGATCGGCCTCCCGCGTGGGGGAGTCGGACCTAGGGGTTAACCGTCGCCGAGTTGAGCAAATTCGCCTCGCTTTAGCAGATTTGGGCCTTTAACCTAGGCTTTTCTGCCTTGGTAACCCCTTCGATCTATGCCTAACTCTTCCCCGGCCCTTTAGTCTCAATCTTTCTCCCCCTGCAACTGACACTCAGGGACCGGGGCGACGGACCAGAAGTTCTGCCTTGGGCACGGAAACCGCACTCCTACAGGACGCTTAGGATCGTAGGGGCCAGGTTTCCTGACCCAAGCGCCTGGGTTTAACCCGCTTTTGTCCGTCCATCAGCCCCAATCTCTGCCTTACTGCATTGCTGACCCATGATTTCCCCCCCTGCTCGCTACCTCAACCCTCTCACGGACTTTGGCTTCAAAAAGCTGTTTGGCACTGAACCCAACAAAGCCTTGCTGATCGATTTTCTCAATGCCCTGCTGCCGCCCCACCACCAAATCCAAGACCTCACCTACTCCCCCACCGAGCACCTCGGCACCACCGAACTCAACCGCAAGGCCATCTTTGACCTCTACTGCCACAGTCCCCAGGGCGATCGCTTCATCGTTGAACTGCAAAAGGCCAAACAAAACTTCTTTAAAGATCGCAGCATTTACTACTCCAGTTTCCCCGTCCAAGAACAGGGCCAAAAGGGTGACTGGAACTTTAAGTTAGATCCGGTTTATACGATCGGGATCCTCGATTTTCTCTTTGAGGAAGAACAAGACTGCACCGATGTTATCCACATTGTCCAACTCAAAAACCAGCACTGTAAGGTTTTTTACCCCAAACTCACCTTTATCTACATTGAGTTGCCCAAATTCAACAAATCCCTAGACGAACTCACCACCCACACCGATAAATGGCTCTTTCTCCTCAAATCTCTCTCTGAGTTGCTAGACCAGCCCCACAACCTCCAGGAAACCATCTTTACCCAACTCTTTGCAGCGGCTGAACTGGCTCAATTTGACCCCCTCGAACAGGTCGCCTACCGGGAAAGCCTCAAGCACTATTGGGACTTAAATAATGTGGTGGAGACGGCTTGGGAGGAGGGACGGGCCGAGGGGTTGGCGGAAGGAGAGGCACGGGGACGGGCCGAGGGGTTGGCGGCAGGGGAGGCACGGGGACGGGCCGAAGGTTTAGCGGCAGGGGAGGCACGGGGACGGGCTGAGGCGGTGGAGGCCATTCGCCGATCGATGGCAGCAGCAGGGTTTTCTGCGGAAGACATTGCGCGGGCGATCGGCAACCCACCCCCCACCGATACACCCCCTTGATACACCCCCTTTCAAGGGGTGAACCCGCCCTAGGGAGATGGATACGCCCTGAGCAGCCTGATCATCTAATACCAAATCCGTTGAGCCTGAAACCGAATAAACGGGTAGGGGTCGTGCCCCTGTGCGACCCCCGACCAGCCAAATACAGGGGCAACCACGGGGGGATTGCCCCTGAGCCTGAAACAGAATAAACGGGTAGGGGTCGTGCCCCTGTGCCGACCCTCGACCAGCCAAATCCAGGGGCAACCACGGGGAGATTGCCCCTACCAAAACGAATCGAGATTAGTCGGATTTGGGATGAAATGCTCCTCAACTAACCCCGATCGCTGCACAGCAGTCCCCCAAGCAATTCCCCCCTCATCCTCCATCCCATGGCCCCCGCAACACCCCCCTCAGGCTGACCGTAAATCTACGGTCCACCCAATTCTACCCATAACGGAATTTCCCCTTAATTCCTGAATGAGTATATTTACTGAGCAATCCATTACCTGATGGAAAAATGGACCAACCTGGGGCGTATTGCCCTGTTTTCAAGGCTTTTGGACTCTAAGCTAGGGGGATCCAAAGGCCGATCGTGGGGACACATTCGACAACTATGAAGTTCCCATGAAGCTAAAGCCCGTGAAACCACGGTAATTATGAAGATATTGTCAAGTTGCTTTTAGGGGTTTGACAGAACCTAGGTTTAGTGGTTTTACTGTTAACAGACCTCGCACAGTTCAGTAAAACCTACGAGTATCCCCAAGGGTTCCCCTGCTGTTCAACAGTCCCTGCCCCCGTCGCAACTTGTGAGCCGCCATGAAACTTTCCTCCTCGATCGCCCCCGTCCTCGCCACCGCCCTTGTGACCCTAGCCGCCCAGTCCGCCTCCGCTGCGGTCACCACCTTCAGCTTTCAACAGTTAGTG
>JAYKJG010000106.1:0-7448 GCA_035286285.1 Prochlorothrix sp. | reverse complement strand
GCGATTACTCGTCCCGGCTGGGGTAAATGCGTTGGGACAGCAAACGCTCCTCTAGGGCCGCAATGCGGTTATAGGCAGCGGTAAGCTGAGCCGTGAGCCGTTGCACCTGCATATCCAAGGCCAGGGGCCGGTCCTGCATCGAAAAATCGTTATCACCGTAGTGATCGTCATCCTCCAACACATCCTTATGGCGCAACTCAGGATGGGAGTCGGGACGAAGCCTAGAGGGGGCAGTGTGGGACTTAGAGCGAAAGGCGGCGCTAGGGCTAGGGCGCGTTGAGGTTTGGCGAGTTTTGGCGTGGGGGGCAAGGGCAGAGCCAGACTGGGCACCGGGCCTGAGTTCGGGGTGCAGATCCGTGCGGAGATCGGGGCGCAGTTCAGACCAAGGTTCAGGCTCTGGCGCAGATCTTTCGGGTTGGGTTGTCCCTAGGGACGGGGAGGGGCCAGATGGGTCAGCAGGGGCAGTCGTCCAGCGATCAATCGCCGGGGCCGCAGTCTCAAGCCCGATCGCCGTCTGGGGCGTGTCCCCAGGGGATGACTCCCAAAGCAAATGTTCTGGGGCTGAGGGCGGAGCAGCCCGGTCTGGGCCAGGGGCAGCCCATAGTGGGGATTCGTTGTGCTGGCTCAGATCGATCGCGGGCTGACCTTGCCGAGGGCTGTTGCGAGTACGGACTTCCTCTAACAGGGAGGAGAGGGTCTGCTCTAAACGAGCCACGACTCGGTTGGTTGCTTCTACTTTCTGACCCAGTTCCAGGAGTTGTTGCTGAACAATGTCCATAAAAACTAATTTTCACCTGCATCGGTTGGGGTGTGCCCTCCGTCCTATGCTAGGCAGACTTCTGGGGAAGGTTGGGTTTATTTACGGATTATTTAACTTTTTCAAAAACTGCATCTTTTTCGTTACATTTCCCAGACTGGGGTTCTGGGCAAAATTCACCGCTTAAACGGCTAGAACCCTTTATCTAAAGCGACTCTGCCCTTTTTCATAGAAGAGTAGCACAGTGAATTTGGGGGGGTTGCTTCGTCACCTCCCCTCACCCTGATGCTGCTGGAGATCTTCAGAGAAAAATTAGATTTCTTTCAAAGTCTTGAGAAAATTTCATGATGGGCACCTCGATTAATTGTGGTGGGCGGCTTCGCTGTTCACCATAACCCCTATTCTGACGGGGGGCACGGGGCGAAAATTTGGATTTTTCGAGGTGCCCTGATGGTGACAAAACCTAACTTTTTCCCGCTTTATCCCCCCAGGGGCGATCGATCCGGCAGCCCTAGACCCCGCCCCATCACCCCACTTTTTCCCCTCGCACCCCCCCTCGATCGCCGCTATTCTCAAAAGCATCCCAGATATCCCCAGCACCCCTCCAACGCATCCCAACAACATAACGCCTTGTAATAAGGACTTTAGTCCTTACCCTAACAATTGAGGACTAAAGTCCTTACTACCATGTAACGTCAGGGTTTCAGCACTCTCAAGTGCCTTTTACTTTCCCTGACCTACTGATCCCTTGACTCCTCATCTACCCCTTTACCCCTTGGAGTTCCAACTCATGTCCCCTCTACCCAACCCCTCCCACCCCAGCAGTTTCAATCTCAACACCTTCAATCCCAACAGCCCCACCCCTGACCCCGATCGGCTCACCCCAACCTACCTCGCCACCGCCTCCCCCCTCGCCAACTTCCCACCCTCCACCTTGCCCTTAACAGCACACAACATCGTCATCATCACCAACCCCGAAACCCTACCCCCACCCCCCGCTTCCGACCCCACGATCGGCAACGACCAACTCGGCGCAGCCCTCCTAACCCTAGTGCTAGCCCTCGCGATCATCGCCCTGTAAATTCACCCAGGACAATGGACAGCCGAGACAACTATCCCCACAACAACCGCTTGGGCAGGATGGACCTCTCCAGCCCGTCCAACGTGGGATAGGCCCAGCAGATCAGCAGTAGGCTCAGTAATTCCTCACAATGACTTCCTTGACCTTGCCTCGCTTAGCCCCATTGGAATTAATCGCCCGCGCCGCTTCAACGGTGTCGATCCGGAAGGACTGATACAACTCCAGCACCAAGGGCACAGCAGAATTTGACACCATAAACTGCACCCCCCGCCGATCGAGTTCCCCACACACATCCCGCAGCTTCTCCTGCATCTCCAGCCCAAACCCCCCTTGGCTATAGCTGGTAAAATTAGCCGTTGCACTCACCGGCACATAGGGCGGATCGAAATACACAAAATCCCCCGCCTTAGCACCCTCAACAACCCCCTCAAAAGACCCCACCCCGATCTGCACATCTTGTAGCGCAACATGGCAGGCATAGAGATTTTTTGCATCCAAAATTCTAGGGTTTTTATAGGAGCCATAGGGGGAGTTAAAATGGCCCTGGGAATTGACCCGATAGAGACCGTTATAGCAGGTCTTATTGAGATAAATCAGGCGGCTTGCCCTTTGGACTGGGGTCCAGGTGTGGTAGGTTTTTGCCCGATCGGCCCCGCGCATCCCATAGAAATAGTCAGCGGTATTGCGATGCTGCTGCAAATCTTGAATCAGCGCCTCTACATCCGTTTGGATCACCTGGTAAATATTAATCAAATCAGGATTGATATCCATTAAACAGGCCAAAATTGGCTGAAGCGAAAAGAACAGCGCCCCACCCCCCACAAACGGCTCAAAATAGGTCTCAAAATTCTCCGGAACCCGCGCCAATAGCTCTGGCAACAACTGACGTTTACCCCCTGCCCACTTCAAAAACGGGCGAGGGGAAGGACTCACGGATAAACACACGGGGGACACAGGGGGCTTAGGCATCCAAATCTAAAAAACAAGGCTGGGAAATCACAGGTTTTTGAGGGTTTAAACAGTCAGGATTCTCCTTCTCATACCGCAAGTAAAAGGTGAGCCAATCCTCCAGGATTTCGATACGCACCGCACCATTCAACATAGCATGACGCAGGTCTGCCTCACTCCAGCCAAACCCCCCAACCACTATAATCGAGGGTGTACCCAGCCGCTTATCCCGATTTGCCTCTTCTACGGCCTTAAACAGCTTCTCTTCCGCTGTCCCGGCTGAATTCTGGTTTTTACACTCAATGTGCATCACCACCTGGCCCACCGCATCCAATACCGCCACGTCAACCCGTCGCCGCTTGCCAATAATGGAGCTACCATGCTCTGAATACCGTTCTTTTTCGTAGCGAATTTGCAATTTATCTAGAATACGACAGACTTCCTGGTGTAATTCCTGGCTATTGAGCCGCTGATACTGTTTCATGGTCATTTACCCCACTATTCAACCCGAATCAGCCCGCAGCATCCAACCGAGACGGCTATTCCTAGGCTGGCCTGGGGTCACGACCCCGCTGGAGTTGGTCCTATAGCGGCTAAGACTTGAGCGAGATACAAGCCACAAGCTACCGTATCTTCAGCGGTAGGGGCGTGGTTTTCGCGCCCAGCGGTAGGGGCGTGGTTTTCGCGCCCAAGGCAGAATTTTGTCCCCGCTTGTCAATCTCCCAAGAGGGCCGGAAGACCCGGCCCCTACCGTCGATACCGCAAGGCTTAGGTCTGATACCTGCTATAGGGTTGGTTCCAAGGTGAGATGGGCCTAATTTTTGCGTACCCCCTTTTCCTACGGTACCCTTTAGGTTATAGTAAAAAATCTATACGGATGCGGGTGTAGTTTAGTGGTAAAACCTCAGCCTTCCAAGCTGATGATGGGGGTTCGATTCCCCCCACCCGCTTTAAGCAAGTTTCTTTACTATAAACCGCAGCACTGTGAGCCGCAGCGGGGAGCCACGGGGGCGCAACCCTCACCCCCATGGTCTGAGCTAGAGCTTAGATACCGGGCACTTTTTCGCCGCTGAAGACCGGTTGCGCAACCCCAAAGGTCGTTTGATTGTGGAGGGTTGCGTAAAGGCGGTTGAGGGCGTGGACATAGGCTTGGGCTGAAGCCACAATAATGTCGGTATTGGCGGCATGGCCTGAAAAGAGACGGGATTCATGGCGCAGGCGAATGGTGACTTCGCCCATGGCATCAATGCCCTCGGTGACGGACTTGACCGAAAACTCAATCAACTCATTGGGCACCTTGACAATGCGGTTAATGGCCCGATAAACGGCATCGACGGGGCCGGTTCCCGTTGCAGCATCCGTCAGCAGCGCTCCGTCAGGGGTTTGCAAGGTAATCGTCGCCGTCGGGCAAGCAGGGTCACCGCAGGAGACCTGAACCCGCTTCAGTTGGAACAGATCCGGAGCCTGTTGGGTTTCGTCGTTGACGATCGCCTCCAAATCCCAGTCCGTCACCTCCCGCTTCTTGTCGGCAACCTCCTTAAACCGGGCAAATGCTTTATTTAGCTCCTCGTCCGCCAGTTCAAAGCCCAATTCCTCCAAGCGGGTCCGGAAAGCATTGCGACCGGAGAGTTTGCCCAGGGTGATGCGGTTGGTGTTGAGGCCGATCGACTCCGCATCCATAATCTCGTAGGTGCGCTTATTCTTCAGCACCCCATCCTGGTGAATGCCGGACTCGTGGGCGAAGGCATTGGCCCCGACGATCGCCTTGTTGGGCTGGACCGTCATGCCGGTTAAATTCGAGACCAGGCGGGAGGTTTTGTAGATTTCCTGGGTGTTGATCCGGGTGAGGGGGGCTTCGGAGTCTACGGGGCGACCGAGGAAGGGGTTGTAGTACTGCCGCCGCACGTAGAGGGCCATGACTAGCTCTTCCAAGGCAGCATTTCCGGCCCGTTCGCCAATGCCGTTAATGGTGCATTCCAACTGTCGCGCCCCGTTTTGAACCGCTGACAGGAAGTTGGCCACGGCCAAGCCCAAATCGTTGTGGCCATGGACGGAGATAACGGCTTGGTCAATGTTGCGGACGTTTTCTTTGATGCCCCGAATCAGTTTGCCAAATTCCTCCGGTGTGGTGTAGCCCACGGTGTCGGGAATGTTGACAGTGGTGGCCCCAGCGGCGATCGCCGCTTCCAACAAGGGATAGAGAAATTCCGGGTCCGATCGGCCTGCGTCTTCCGGCGAAAACTCCACATCCTCCACAAAGGACTTGGCATAGGCCACCATTTCCGGCGCAATTTGCAGCACTTCCGCGCGGGTTTTCTTGAGTTTGTACTGCAAGTGAATGTCGGAGGAGGCAATGAAGGTGTGGATCCGGGGCTTAGCGGCGGGCTTGAGGGCATCGGCGGCGGCTTTGATGTCGTGGCGGGTGGCACGGGCAAGGCCGCAAATGCTAGGACCGGCGGGGTCGGCCCCCACCACTTCGGCGATGCGCTGCACCGCTTCAAAATCCCCAGGGCTGGCGTAGGGGAATCCAGCTTCGATGATATCCACCCCAAGGCGAGCCAGTTGCCGTGCGATCGTCAGCTTTTCCTCAAGATTTAGGCTAGCACCGGGGGACTGTTCCCCATCCCGGAGGGTCGTGTCGAAGATAATGATGCGATCGGCCTGGGCACGATCGGCGGGGCCAGCCGAGGAAACAGCAGATGAAACAGCGTTGGGGGCAACGCGATCGGACAAAGTACTCATAACTCGCTTATCGGGTGGATAGGGTAGGTCAGTAACGGAAATTGGGTATCCCCATTTTAGGGGGTGACCCGGCCTTTGGGCAGTCTTGTCTTGACGGAGCCGACTAAATTAAAATAAACAACTGAGATTAAAGGGGCACAAATAGTGCTGCTCGACCAGAACCCTGGCCGCTTCAGCGCTCAACGATCGACTCAGGAGGTAGCCCTGGATCATCTCACAGGACAACTGTTGCAACGCCTGAAGCTGCCAACACTCCTCAACGCCCTCGGCGACCACATCCATATTGAGGGCATGGGCCAGGGTAATAATGGCCCGCACGATCGGGGTGCTCCCCTTCTGATCCGCCATCGCCGAGACAAAGGACTTATCAATTTTCAGCGTATTAATCGGAAAATTATGCAAGTAACTGAGGGATGAGTAGCCCGTGCCAAAGTCATCAATGCTGACCTCGATCGATCGCTTCTTCAACGCCGTTAAGACCTGTGCCACTTCAACTTGATTGCCAATGAAAATCCCCTCGGTAATCTCTAGCTTGAGGTAGCGCGGATCAGCCCCGGTTTTATCCAGAATTTTATCGATCGTCTTAATAAAGCTGGGGGACTGAATTTGGCGCACCGAGAGATTAACACTCAGCCGAAAGCGGTCATAGATCCGCAGCAGGGATTCCCACTCCCGCAGCCGAGTACAGGCTTCTTCCAGCACCCAGTCACTCAGGGGCAAAATTAAGCCTGTTTCCTCCGCGATCGGAATAAACTGTCCCGGTGAAATCCGCCCGCGATCGGGATGGATCCAGCGCACCAACGCTTCAAATCCCACTAGCTCCTTCCGCTGCAAGTGAAAAATTGGCTCGTACTCTAGATAAAACTCACGGCGCTTCAGGGCAAAGCGTAAATCACTCTCCAAATGCAAGGTTTCCAGGGAATGATCATGCATTTTTTGGTCAAAGATCTGGTAGCAGTCCTTCCCCTTCGCCTTAGCCTGGTACATCGCATTATCCGCATCCCGCAGCATCTCCAGACTACTGGTATAGCTATTGGAACCCAGGGCAATGCCAATGCTGACCGCACTAAAAATCTCCTGTCCTGCAATGCGAAACGGCACTCTTAGCGCTTTTTGAATCAACTCAACCACCGCAATAATGGCCTCTAGATTGGGATACTCCTCTAGAAGCACCACAAATTCATCCCCCCCAAAGCGGGCTACTAAGTCCCCTTTTTTTACCTGTCGCCTCAAAACCTGGGCGACCTTAATCAGTAGGCGATCGCCCACCAAATGGCCCAGGCTGTCATTAATGATCTTAAAGCGATCTAAATCAATGAAGAGAATTGCAAATAGACCTGCCGCGTTACCGCTAATATGCTCATAAATGGCAAGATCTAAGCGCTCCAAGAGAAAATTACGATTGGGAAGCTGGGTGAGGGAGTCATGGAAAGCCTCATGGCGCAATTGTTGCTCCATCTGCTTGCGGGAGGTAACGTCCTGGAGAGAAACCAGGTTGACCGGCTCGCCATTCCACTCAAAGTCGGCAACACGAATGTCAATGACTTTGAAGCTAGCATCGGGTTGGAGAATCTCTAGCTCTGCGGTTTCTTGATCGAGAATGGGAATCCCCAAATCATGTTCAAGGAGGTCGGCTTGGCTACGATTAAACAGATCGGCGGCGGCGGAGTTCGCAAACTTAATCATGCCCTGGTGATTCAAGATCAAAATGCCATAGGAGGTTGTATTGACGATCGTGTGGAGGCGTAACTCACTCTGGCGCAGGGCTGCTTCCGTTTGGTGCAGTTCTGTAATATCAAAAAAGGTAATGACCATCTGGGTCAGTTGGTGGTTCTCGTCCAGTTCCGGAAAGCCATTCACCAAGACCCAAACCACCGATCGATCGGGCCGATGAATCCCCAACACCTGGTTTTGAATCCC
>JAYKJG010000105.1:0-9302 GCA_035286285.1 Prochlorothrix sp. | reverse complement strand
CTAGCTCGCCAAGCCCTAGCCAGCGCAGAAAAAGGCTTTGGGGTTAACCATCTCATCACCGCGACTCACTTGGATAAGTTAGCACAGTTGTACGAGTCTATTGGCCGCTACAAGGCCGCCTTGCCTTTGTGTGAGCGATCTCTGGCCATTTATGAGCAAGAACTGGGGTCCAACCATCCCGATACGGCTCAAAGTTTGAACAATTTGGCGATACTGTACGAGTCCATGGGCCGCTACGAAGAGGCGTTGCCACTCCATCAGCGATCGCTGGTGATTTGTGAGCAAGAACTGGGGTCCAACCATCCCTATACCGCCACCAGTTTGAACAATTTGGCGGGACTGTACCGCGCCATGGGCCGCTACGAAGAGGCGTTGCTACTCTATCGGCGTGCTGTCGAGATTGCTACCCAAACCCTCGGCCCCAACCACCCTAATACCCAAACTATCCAAAAAAACCTGCAAAACTGCCAAAATCAAATGCTCTGATTCCCGCTCCCATTCCGTAGCACAGGCGAAGCCTTTGCACCCGTATTTTCTAGGTGCCTTGACAAAAGGTTCTCTTTTTGAGATCATAGGAGAGTCCTAGAAGTTGATAAAGGGGTTGATGCGTTTAATCAAAAAGTCCAATGTTCTACAGGATGCTCAGAAATACCCGGAGGATATTTATGCAGCCGTTGAAGTTTGGTGCAGGATTGTTAAGCAAGCTCGTTGGACAAGCCTTGATGATATTCGGAAAACCTATAAACGGTCGGTTGATCAGGTCAGCCCCTATCTTGTTTTTAATATTAAAAGTTATCGCTTAATTGTTACCTTTAACTTCAAAGCCCAAATTATCTACTATAAGCATTTTCTCACCCATCAGGAGTACGAAAAGGGGGATTGGAAGAAATGAGTAACCTTTAAATCAATGGATTCATCCCACTTTGAAGATATCTTGGTAGGGGTCGTGCTCCCGTGGCTCCCCGCTTCGGCCCAAAACCGGGGCAACTACGGGGGGATTGCCCCGACCCGATCGGTTAAATCGCTAAAGTTGGGATGCTCCCAAATCAATCACCCTGAATATTTTTTCAGGATTTTAATGGCTGACCTGTTATTCTTGACGAGAACTTTAACCATGCTTACGACTGATCACCCCACCTACATTGACTTGCTCACACTTTACCAACCAAAAATTATTGACTCAGAACAAACCTATGACAACACCCTAGAAGCCTTGGAACAGCTAATGAGCAAAGGAGAAGATGTGACTGCTGAGGAGGTTTCCATGATGAACCTGCTAGCCATTTTGATTGAAATTTATGAGGACGCAAAAATCTCTGCTATGGACTTAGAAGAAGTTACGCCTCAAGATATTTTGAAGCACCTTATGGAAGTTCAGGACTTAAAGCAATCAGACCTGTTATCTGTTTTTGGCTCAAAAGGCATTGTCTCTGAGGTTGTCAATGGTAAACGGCAGATCAGTAAAAACCAGGCTAAAAAACTGGGAGAGTTCTTCTCTGTTTCCCCAGTGCTTTTTATTTGATCATAGGAAATCAAGAACGCCAGCCACTTTGCCCCCGCAATTTTCGCGGCAAATGCTTCGCCCCTGCGCTACCATAACCAGCATCCAGCCTAGGAGACAGTCATGGTTACATCAACCCTACCCTCCGTCACCCCAGAAATTCGCTACCCCGACAGCGACGGTCAACCGATGGCAGACAACACCGAACAATTCCGCTGGATCGTCACCCTCCAAGGTGGCCTTGATGCCCTCTTCCAAGACGATCCCAACGTTTTCGTGGCCGGAGACCTCCTCTGGTATCCCGTCCAAGGCAACAACAAACTTCGAGTCGCCCCCGATGCCATGGTCATCTTTGGACGGCCCAAGGGCAAACGGGGATCCTATCTTCAGTGGAAAGAAGACAACATCCCCCCCCAAGTTGTCTTTGAAGTCCTCTCCCCCGGCAACACCCTGGGGGAAATGGCCCGGAAATTTGAGTTTTACCAGCACTACGGAGTCGAAGAATATTACCTCTACGACCCCGATAAACGCGACCTAGGGGGCTGGATTCGCCAAAATCAGCACCTGATTGCCATAGAAACCCCCGACGGCTGGGTTTCGCCCCGCCTGGGCATCCGTTTTGTCCTGGGCGAGACTGAACTGGAAGTCTACACCCCCCAAGGTCGCAAATTTGCCACCTATGTGGAACTAGAGCAGGAGCGGCGGCTAGCAGAAGAGCGGGCCACGGTTGAAGCCCAACGGGCCACGGCTGAAGCCGAACGGGCCGATCGCCTTGCGGCTAAACTGCGGGAACTGGGCCTCGATCCCGATCGCCTCTAGTTCCCGCCGATCGCCCCGCCCTAAGCATCCGAGGCCAGCACCAACTCCGCCTGGAGAATGTCCTCATCCTCGCTGGGCTGGATCACAAACCCGGCCTTGCGACTCACCGCCTGCATCGCCTTATTGCTGGCTAGCATTTCCGCCCGAATCACCGCCAGCCCCTCATTCCGGCCCACCTGCACTAGCCGCTGGAGCACCTCCGTCCCCAGACCCTTGCCCTGGTAGACATCACTGATCAACAGGGCATATTCCGCCTCTTGGAGGCCGTGGAGCTTGCTTAGGCGACCTACGCCCAGGATCGATCGGGTTTTTGTTTGGGGATCTTGATGTTCTGCCACCAGGACCATATCCCGATCGTAGTCCGGGAAACAAATGCGGGCCATGCGCTCATGGGCCACCCGCCGACTGAGCTTAATGAGGTGGAAATAGCGCATATAGATGCTCTCTTCGGAGAGATCGGTGTGGAATTGCACCATGAGCGGCTCATCTTCCGGGGAAATGGGCCGAATCGTCACCGCAGTGCCATCAGACAAAACCCAGGGGGCAATGTAGTGGATCGGATAGGGGCGAATGGCGGGACGGGGGAGCGCTGCAACGGGGGTATCGACGGGATGGAGGACTACCCGCGCATCTAGGGCCAAAATCGACGGCTCACTGGTGCTTGTGGCGGGTTTCACCAAGAGGGGATTAATGTCGAGTTCCTTAATCCAGGGCTGTTCGGTGACGAGTTGGCTAAAGCGCACCAGGAGTTTTTCGAGGCGATCGAGGTCCGCCGGAGCTTGCCCCCGCACCCCTTGCAGGGCTTTATAGATTTGGGTTTGTTCCATCATGCGGCGGGCGAGGGTGGTGTTGAGGGGAGGGAGGGCGATCGATCGATCGCGGAAGACCTCCACCAACGAGCCACCGGTACCAAACAGCAGCACTGGCCCAAACTGGGGATCGAGGCTACTGCCAATGATTAGCTCATAGCCATTGAGCTTGACCATGGGTTGCACCGTAACACCGAGGAAATGGGTTTGGTTGGGGTCTAGGCCGTGGTTTTGGGCGTAGGCGGTGACATTGGCCTCGATCGCCCCAAAGGCATGGGCAACGGCCTCCGCCGTTTGGAGGTTAAGTTGAACCCCGCCCACGTCGGTTTTATGGGTAATGGTCTCGGAAAGCAGCTTCAGGACCACAGGATAGCCAATTTCTTCACTGTGGCGCGTGGCTTCTTCAACGGTCGCTGCAATGCGGGTTTCCACCACGGGAATGCCATAGGCGGCTAGCACCTGCTTCGACTCCGATTCCGTCAAAAGGGTGCGCCCATCCCGATGGACCTGTTCAATCAACGCACTGGCCCGGTGCTTATCCACCTTCTCTTCGGAGAGGGGTTTGGGGGTTTCATAGATGCCCTTGAGGTTGTAGCTGTACTGCCACATTAAATTGAAGAGATGGGCCGCTGTGTCGGGATAGGGGAAGGTATAGATACCGGCACGGTTCAAAATCGCCTCCCCTTCGGCCACGGCCTCGCCCCCCATCCAACTGGCCAGCAGGGGCTTGTTGCTCTTGTGGGCGTAGTGGCTGAGTTCCTGGGCGATCGCCGTGGGGTTGGTCATGGCCTGGGGGGTCAGGACGACGAGGAGGCCGTCACTGTCGGGGTTATCAGCGGCGATCGCCGTGGACTGGGCATAGCGCTCCGGGTCCGCATCCCCCAAAATATCGATCGGGTTGCCATGGCTCCAGTGGGGCGGCAGGCATTGATCCAGCGCGGCCTTGGTTTCCGGGGCGATGGGGGCTAGTTCGCCGCCGCCGCGAATCAGGGCATCGGTGGAGAGCACCCCCGGTCCCCCGGCGTTGGTCAAAATCGTCAGCTTGCGGCCCTTGGGGCGGGGCTGTTTGGCCAAAATCTCGGCCATATTAAACAAATCATTGATGCTATCCACCCGCAACACCCCGCAGCGCCGGAAAGCTGCATCTAGCACATCATCACTGCCCGTTAACGCGCCAGTGTGGGAGGTCGCTGCCTGGGCGGCGGCTTCGGTACGACCGGCTTTGATGACAATAATCGGTTTGGACAGGGCCACTTCCCGCGCAGCGGAGAGAAACGATCCGGCATTGCCGATCGATTCCATATACATGACAATGCTGGTGGTGTTGGGATCATCGCCGAGATAATAGATGAGATCGCCCCAATCCACATCGAGCATGGAGCCAATGGAGACAAAGGCGCTAAATCCGACGTTTTCCCGGAAACTCCAGTCTAAAATCGAGGTACAGAGGGCACCGCTCTGGCTAATAAAGCCGACATTGCCGGGATTGGCCATTTGGCTGGCGAAGGTGGCGTTGAGGCCGTGGTGGGGATTCATGACCCCCAAGCAGTTGGGGCCAATCAGGCGCAGATTGCCTTTGCGGGCCTGGGCTAGGACTTCTTGCTCTAGGGCCACTCCGGCGGGGCCAACTTCCTTAAACCCAGCGGAAATGACGATCGCCCCCTTCACGCCCGCCGCAACGCACTCGCCAATCAGTCCCGGAATGCTTTTAGCGGGGGTTGCCAGCACAGCCAGATCGACCCGTTCTGGCACTTCGGCAATGCTGGGGTAGGCCCGAATGCCCAACACCCCCGATCGCTTGGGGTTGACCGGAAAAACGGTGCCGCCAAAGGGGTTGCTGATCAGGTTCCACAGCAGGGTCCGGCCCACGCTCCCCGGCTTATCCGTGGCCCCGATAATGGCAACATTTTGGGGGGAAAAGATCGCGTTGAGGGGTTGGTGCTTGGCGCGGAAGATGTCGTGGGTGCGATCGGAGGTGCCGTAGAGGGGCAGAGTTGTCGAGGATTGAGCAGGGGATGACTGAATGGAGCTAGTCATGGTTTGAGATTGCAGAGAAGAGTGGAACGGCGGGGAAGGCATTGGGGTCAAGCCTTCAAAATCGAGATAAAAAGTTCAGTACTAAAACAAGCTTTAACTTGTGAAAGGAAAATGGAGAAAATTGTCTGAGATCTGAATAAATCTATTGCCTAACCTAGCGCATGTCTCCGGTTTAATCTGCGACCTGGATTACATCAATCTATTTTCTGACAGGGTATTGGGGTGCCCCTAGCGGGAAAACCCCCAAGCAACCGATCCCCGGCCCCAGGGAGTCCCGTCCCCAGAAGCCAGCCCGGAGCGGGCCTTCCCCCCACGATCGGCAACTGCCCCGATCGCGGGGGCCACCCTCGTTAGGGTTTGGGGCGGTTAACCCTGGGGCGATCGCCGTTGCCATTGTACCCAAGCGGTTGTCATTGCGGAATCTCTGCCCCGCCGACCTAAACCTCCGGTTTTCCGGGCTGATTTGAGTTGTCTGTCTCCGACGATTGGCCCAGGGCTAGCCCTTCAATCAACCAGACTTTTTCAATCCGGACCAAGTCGAGATCGAGCAGTAGTGTTTGACCCGTTGTGAGTTCGATCGTCAGATCCAAAGGACAGCGATCGTCCCGAATTTCAAAGAGCGGGAGTTCCAAGCGCTTATATTGCCGAAGTCCATTTTTTTTCACAAATTCTTTAAAGTCCTTAAGGGAAAATTGGGCCTGGAATTCTGGGGTCAGCATTCCATAGGCGGCTTGATAGTTGTTGTTGACGATCGCCGCAAAGAAGTTATTGAGAATGGGTACCATCCCCCGCCCCCCAATCAAAATCCGCACTGCCACGATAATCCAAACTAAAACCAGCGCACCGAGGATGCTGGCGGCGACGGCCCCTAGATAAAAGTAGATATGGGGAATTTCTGCAAGATTGAGGCTCGAAAACAGGCTTAAAAGGCTAAACATGGTAAATCAAGGGATAGATAGAGCAGGGAGGCTAGGGCGTTTAGATAAATTGGCGATTCTAGTCTAAACCCCTTGGTCATGGTCTGTCATATGGGTGCATTTGACTTTAGAGCAACCCAGACCCTGACCTGGCTCCAAAGGCTCGTAGTGCGGACTTTAGTCCGTCCCGTGGCAAAAGTGAAATGCACCCAACCGAGGGAGGGGCGTAGTCTCCGCGCCCCAGTTATCCTAGAACCCATGGGATACTGTGGGGCCATTTTGGTCTAGGATTGCTGTATTCTCCGACGGTTTTCTTTCGTTTTTGTCCCGAATCTCTAGTTTCACCCTTGCCCTGAACCTATGGCCCCCATCTTAGTAACCGGTGCAGCCGGATTTATTGGTTTTCATGTCTGCCAGGAATTACTGCGCCGAGGAGAAGTTGTCATTGGTTTAGACAATCTCAATCCCTACTACGAGGTCTCGCTCAAGGAAGCCCGACTGGCCCAGCTTCGATCGCAGCCCCAAGGGGGATCCCAATTTCAGTTCCATGGCCTCGACCTTGCCGATCGTGACGGCATTGCCCACCTCTTTGCTACCTCCGGCTGCGATCGGGTCATTCACCTCGCAGCCCAAGCCGGAGTGCGCTACTCGATCGACCATCCCCACGCCTATGTCGATAGCAATTTAGTCGGCTTTGTCAACATCCTAGAAGGCTGTCGCCAGCAGGGGATCCAGCACCTCGTTTTTGCCTCCTCCAGTTCCGTCTATGGCGGCAACACCAAAATTCCCTTTGCAGTCCAGGATCCCGTCGATCGGCCCATCAGCCTCTACGCCGCCACCAAACGCGCCAACGAACTGATGGCCTACACCTACAGCCACCTCTATGGGATCCCCACCACAGGACTGCGGTTCTTCACGGTCTATGGACCCTGGGGGCGGCCCGATATGGCCTATTTCTCGTTTACGGAGGCGATTTTGGCCGATCGGCCTATCCAGATCTTTAACCAAGGCAAAATGCAGCGGGATTTCACCTATATCGACGATATTGTTGAGGGAATCCTGCGGGTGTTAGTTCAGCCCCCTTCAGTGCTGGATCCAGCCCCTCAGCCAGTTCCCGAACCTGCTGCCAAGTCAGCCGCCCCATCAGCCGCCCCATTAGCCCCTCAGCCAGTTCCCGAAGCAACTCCCGCCCCAACTCCCGCACTAACATCCGCACTAACATCCGCTCCCCTCACGCCAGCCCAAGCCGATCCCCAGGTACCGCTGCGGCTCTATAACATTGGCAACCATCAGCCCGTGACCCTCATGCACTTTATTGAGGTGCTAGAGCAGTGTTTGGGTAAAGTTGCCCTCAAGACTTTTCTGCCCATGCAGCCCGGAGATGTGGTTGCCACCTATGCAGAGGTGGACACCTTAATACGTGATGTCGGTTTTCAGCCCAGTACCTCGATCGAGGTGGGTTTGAGCCGCTTTACAGCCTGGTATCGGGCCTATTACGCCGCCTAAGCCCAGCAGTCAAGCCATAGCACAGCCCCAGGGGCAACAGGTGAGCAGCTCTGCCGCCCACCCCTAGGCGTGGGGAGCCTCTTCCGTTGGAACGCTCCAACCCAGGGCCACCCCTCCGCCTATCCTCCGCCGTAGCCAGCCATAGCCAGCCGTAGCCCAAGGATGCGAACTCGCTTCAGACCAGAGCCGGAACAACCACGGGGGACTGCCTACCGTCTCCGGATCCTCGCCAAAACGACCTGCTAAAGCACATAGGCACCGTTCAGCGCCCAGATCACCAGGGCCGCGATCGAGCCGAGAATGGTCAAGGCCGAGACTAAAATTGCGCCGGGACTATCGGCCCCTTTGAATTTCATGATGCCACGGTTGAGATCAGTCATAGTTCAGGTACTCCAACAACAGCACGAGTCAATCAGTGAACGACCCGATCTCCCTCGCTTAAGACGACAGCGCTTAGACGACAGAGCGCGGGCTTTCCCAATTCACCCTCAAGAGTTTGCCCTAAAATCCAGGCTCCTGATTTTTCTACCCATGACCGGGTATTCCACAGGTTCAGCCGTAGAAAGACTTAGGCGCAAGATTCCAGTGAAGAGTCGTATCAGAAATCGAGCGAGGGGTCGATCGACGGTAAGATCGATCTTCTACACAGTAAGGTTTCATTCAAAAAAGGCAGCAGATTTTCATGGAGAACAAAGATTTTACGGCACCCATAACCCAAGCAGCAGCCCGCCCCCCCCAACCCCCGTCGAGGCTTATCCCTGGCGTAACCCCACGGACAACCGCTTGCTCTCCTCATTTCCCAGGGCGCAACAGTAGAATCAACCATTTATTAGCTTTATTGAGCCATAAACAGCCTTATTAAGCTATTCCAAGCTTATAGTCTTTTCCCTGGTTGACGGACAAAAAATTCTGCCTGGGACGCGAAAACCGCGCTCCTACAGGATAGTTGGGATCGTAGGGGTCAGGTTTCCTGACCCGCCTGCCGCGCCTCGGTTTGACCCACTTTTGTCAGTCAATTCGGTCTTTTTCTGACTTATCCGATTTAATTGAACTAAACCTTAAAACCTCAGCCATGGTGCTATTCTCTCCCTCCCTCTTGAGTTTTCTGCATAACTGTCCAGTTGTAGCAACTGTGCCAGAGCTATGGACACCGTGGTTGGAGTGGCTGGGATTAGGGGTGATTTTAGGGGGGCTAGGCCAAGGGTACCTGATGTTGCGCATCCGGACGCTGCGCCAAGAGAAACAGCAGCGCCGGTTTTTGCAGCGGGTGATTGATGCCCTTCCCTTTGCAGTCTTTGTGAAGGATGGACGACCTGCGGCGGCTAGCCAGCATATTTTATGGAACCGAGCCAGTGCTGAGATCTTTGGGGTTTCGGCAGCGGAAGCCCTCGGTAAGAATGCCTTTGATCTGTTTCCTTCAACCCAAGCCCAGGCTTTTTTAGAGCAGGATCAACTGATCTTCTCCAAGGGCCAGCCGGAGTATATTCCAGCGCAGGAGGTCGAGAGCCTGAGCCTGGGTAAGCGGATCATTCAAATCATTAAAGTTCCGCTGTACGACTCTAAAAACCAACCCCAATACTTGCTGTGCTGCATTGAAGATATTACGGAGCAGAAACAGTCGGAAGAGGCACGGCAGCAAAGTGAAGGGCGCTATCAGTGCCTCATTCAAAACCTCAATGCGGGGGTGGTGGTCCACGATGCCCAAACGGCGGT
>JAYKJG010000104.1:0-23694 GCA_035286285.1 Prochlorothrix sp. | reverse complement strand
AGCAGGGCTTGGAGGGGAGCGCTGGCGATCGCCCCGCGCCAGCCTAACCAGAGCGGAGCCGGTTCCAGGACCAAAATCAGGGGCGGTTGTAGGGTCAGTTCTTCCAGCAGCACCAGGGTACGATCGGTCCCGTGGGTCAGCAGGTCCACTTGGCAGAGGTTCGCCCCCAAGACTAAGGCAAGGGTTTGGGCTGCGAGGGTTTTGCCGGTGCCACGGGGGCCAGTCCACAGCAGAACATCCCCGATCGCGGAGGCGATCGAGGTGCGACTTGGGGAGACGATCGCCGGGGTAAGGGATTGGCCTTGACCTTGGCTATAGCGCTGGCCTAGGGTTTTCAGGCTTTGGTGAAGGGTGGGGGGAAGCACCACCGGGAGCCAGGGATCCCCTGGGGCAGGGGAACGGGACGGAGCGGGAGGGGGGGTGGAGTGGGCTGGGCTGGGAAGATTGGGGCCGGGAAAATTGGGATTAGGAAGATTAAAGCCGGGAAAATTGGGATTAGGAAGATTGGGGCCGGGAAAATTGGGATTAGGAAGATTGGGGCCGGGAAAGGTGGAATTAGGAAGATTGGGGCCGGGAAAGGTGGCGCTGGGGGGGGAAACCGGAACTGAGGGCTGGGCGGTGCCGGGAGAGAGCGGCGGCGGTACTAAGGGATTGGGATTGAGATTAAGATTGGGATTGGGATTGACCCCCAAGAATTGCTCTAGTTGTTCGGCTTGAATCTGGTGGGTGAGCAGGAAATTAACAAAATGCTCCGGCAAATACAGGCTACGCAGCAGCAGGGGCTGATGGGCGGAACCGAGAAATTGCAGTAAACCGCGTTGGACGAGGGGGCTGGCCGTGGTGAGGCGCGATCGGGCGGCTTGCCAGTCTTGGTCGTTGCGGCAGAGTAATTTTAGGGCTAAGTCTACGAGGGGCCGATCGCGCTCTTCCCCCTGGAGATAGTTGAAGAGCTTGATATAGCGACGGTTGACCTCTGGAGCCAGTCCCATCAGAACCAGGTTCTTCTCAAAGGGCGTAAGCTGAAGCCGCTCCTGGAGGCTGGGCAGACTGAGGATAACCCCCTTTTGACGACTGTCTTGGATGCGCTGGGTTAGTTGCTGTTGGTAGCCTTGGGCCTCGCCGTTGGGGGAGGGAGTGGGGCGTTTTTCGTCGTAATTGGGGTTTTGGTTAAGGCTGATGACTCCTTTCCACCAATGACGAGTGACCTGATCCCGCTGATTTTGGGCAAATCCTGCTGTTTCCTGCCAATCTCGACGCTGCTGGCCCACGGCAACCATCAAAAGCCGCTCTAGCCAATTGAGTTCGGTTTTGATGTAACTCCAGTTATCCGTAAATGGCTCAAGGCTTGGGTTCCCCATGGACTGGTGTGGTGAATAGGATGTGTATAGCCTAGCCTAACGGTATTCCAGAAAAGCGACAGGGTAACCCGGTAAAGTCTAGCCTTCTCTTTCTGCGGCTATCTCAGAATGCAACGATCGTGGAGGCTAATTTTGCCAGAGAAAGGCTAAGTTCAGTTCAAAACTGGGCAATACGGCTTCTCTGGAGAAGGTCGCGGGGGCTGCGAGGATTTCCAGAGGCCGATCGGCGCGGTAAAGGGTTACCCGTTGGGTAGGGAGTCCAAAATGACTTGGGCGACCCGATCGCAGACTCCCGGTTCTCCAAGGGCCGATCGTAGGGTTTGGTAATCTGCTAGGACTTGGCTCCGGCGTTGGGGATTTTGCAGTAAATCCAGGGCTTCTTGGGCAATGCGATCGCCCGTGGCCTCTTCCTGAAGTAATTCCGGCACCACCATTCGATTCAGGACCAGGTTGGGGGGAGAGGCGAAGGGAATCGAAAAGCGGAGGATATGCTGGGCGATCCAGGCTGTGAAGGCGCTGACGCGGTAAAGGACCACCTGGGGCACCTGTTGCAGGGCCAGTTCTAGGTTAACGGTGCCGGATTTGGTCAGGGCAAGGTCAGCGGCGGCAAAGAGCAGGGCATTGTCCCCATGCCAGAGGGTTGCGGCAAGGGGGCAGCGATCGAGGGCGGCTTGGAGGGGGGCGGCGAAGGCGGGTTGGGAGACGGGAACCCAAAAGTGGGCGGTGGGGATTTGGGCCTGGATGTGCTGGGCGGCTTCTAGCATCACCGGCAGCAGATACTTTAATTCCTGGGTGCGGGAGGCGGGGAGCAGGGCGATCGTGGTTTGTTCTGGGGGAATGCCTAACTGTTCCCGTGCAGTAGTGCGATCGGGCCGCTGGGCCACGGTATCCAGCAAAGGATGGCCCATCCAGCGCACTTTTGCCCCTAAATCTTGGTAATATTGCGCCTCACCTGGAAAAATAGCCAAAATTTCATCGGGTAAATCGGCGATGGCACTACTGCGGGATTTACCAAAGGACCAGACCCATTCCTGGGGGGCGATGTAGTAAAGCAGGGGAACTTGGGGGAGTACTCGCCGCAGAAATCGAGCCAGGGATAGGTTTGGCCCCATATAGTCGATTAAAACCACTAGGTCCGGCGGATTCTGCTGAATGATGGCCTTAGCCCGCTGCTGAATCTGCCAAGAGGGCCAAAGATAGGCCAAGGCTTCCACAATGCCCACGGATCCCAGCCCTGTGGTATGGCCAACCAAGGTTGCCCCTGCGGCAGCCATGCGATCGCCCCCCAAGGCGAGGATCTCTAGATCCAGCGATCGCCGCTGAGCTTGGGATCGCAGCGCCGTAATCAGCCTTGACCCCTGAAGATCCCCCGAAACCTCTCCCGTACTGATCAACACACGATAGTTCATGGTTTTAGTCGCTCTTGCGGTGAGACCTTAGCCCTTAACGACCGGGGATTGGTCCCCGACGCTGGGGATTTTGGGAGGATTCTTGGAGGAAGTGGTGGAGGTGGGCAATGGGTTCGATGTCTAGGAGTGGCTCTAGGGCTTCTAGGGCACTGATCAAAGGCAGTTGGGAGCGGTAGAGGAGCCGGTAGGCTTTTTTCAGGGCTTGGAAAACTTGGCCATTGTCTTGGTTGAGGAGGCCCGCCCGCTTTAGCCCCACTTGATTGAGGGCGCGAACCCGCGACGGGCTACCTTCCACCATCATAAACGGGGGAACATCGCGATCGATGCGGCTCATTCCTCCCAGCATCGCCATTTGGCCAATGTGGACAAACTGGTGGACCCCCAGGACTCCCCCGATGACGGCGCGGGACTCAATTTCCACATGGCCCGCCAAGGCAACGCTGTTGGCAATGACAATGTTGTCGGCTAGCACACAGTTATGGGCTACATGGACGTAGGCCATCAGCAAATTATGGTTGCCGATCGTGGTCACTTCCCCGGCCCCCGTCGCCCGGTTGACGGTCACGTATTCCCGCAGTGTGTTGTCATCCCCAATCCTCACGAGACTGTCTGCCCCGTTATATTTCAAGTCTTGGGGTTCTAGTCCTAGGGTTGCCCCTGGAAAGATATGGTTTCTGGCCCCGATCTCCGTGTGGCCATCGATGACGACATGGGCTGCAATCACTGTGTCGGGACCAATGGAAACCCGTTCGCCAATAACACTGTAGGGACCAATGGTCACACTGGGATCGATCGTGGCCCCAGGGTGAACTATAGCAGTGGGATGAATCTGGGCCACAGGGAACTACTCCATCAATGAAAACATTAATTCACCTTCGGCAGCGACTACATCGCCGACCTTGGCGATCGAGTGTAGTTTACCGAAGCGCTTGCGTTTAAGGGTGAGCAGTTCAGAGGTAATAATAAGTTGATCGCCGGGGACCACAGGCCGCCGGAAGCGCACTTTGTCAATGCCCGCAAAGACAAAGAGAACATCCTCGCCCATTTCCGGCATTCCCGCCAGAATCACTCCCCCGACTTGGGCCATGGCTTCCACAATCAGCACTCCCGGCATGAGGGGGCGACCGGGAAAATGACCTTGGAACTGGGGTTCGTTAAAGGTGACATTTTTTAAGCCCGTGGCTTGCTTCCCCGGTACTAGCTCAATGATGCGATCGACGAGGGCAAAGGGATAGCGGTGGGGCAATAAGCCTTGGATACGTTCGACGGGAATGGGCATCTCGATCGCGGGGGCGATGGGGGAAACTGCCTCAGCGGGGGGAGTTGCGTTCACGCCTGGGGACGCGGGAGGGTCTACTACGGCGATCATTTTAAGTAATCTTTAAGATTCAATGCAAAATAAGCCTACCGCAAATCCCCAACCTTTGGATCACGCAAACCAAGGCTCGTCGTGCGGACTGGAGTCCGCCCCTTGGCAAAAGTAAAATGCACCTGTTTGTCCTGACGGGCTGCTGTCTAGGGCGTGTCATACCAAATCCGTTGAGCCTGAAACAGAATAAACGGGTAGGGGTCGTGCCCCTGTGCCGACCCTCTGACCGCCAAATACAGGGGCAACCACGGGGGGATTGCCCCTACCAAAGCGAATCGAGATTAGTCGGATTTGGGCCGACCCTCTGACCGCCAAATACAGGGGCAACCACGGGGGGATTGCCCCTACCAAAGCGAATCGAGATTAGTCGGATTTGGTATGACACGCCCGCTCCAGTTTTATTGGCTAGGGGCTGTAGTCCTGACACTCAGGGCATTCTAGGACTAAATCAGGACTAAATCAGGACTAAATCAGGACTAAATCAGGACTAAATCAGGACTAAATCAGGACTAAATGATGACAGCCCCTAGCTCCCCCTGGGGGTATCCCGTCAGTCTTTCTTGGGCATCTCAAACCAGCGTCGGTTAATATCGGTCCACACATCCCGCTCATGGAGCCGCAGCAAAGCCAAGTTAATTCTCTCTAGCAACTCATCTTGATCCTCCGCGACAGCAATGGCGTAGAGTTCCTTGTTGAGCATGTTGCCCGCCAAGACTAGGTTGGAGTCCAATTGGGTGAGGTAGTGGGCGGTGGGATAGTCCAACACAACGGCGAGGACTTGGCCTTGGCGGAGGGCTTCGAGGGATGCCTCAGTATTGGGCTGGATCACCGTGTTGACGGGCTTTTTTTGCATAAAGCCCGCTGCGGTCGTTCCCCGCACCACGGCTACATCATGTCCGTAGAGATCTTCAATCCCATTGATGGCCGTGGTCATGCGGTGGTTGGCCGACATTGCCCCAATGAAGTCCCCCACAATAAAGAAGCTCATGGCCATCCAGAGGACGGCCACAATCCGACCGGGCAGCCCCATCGGGGTCACATCGCCATAGCCAAAGGTGCCTAGGGTCACCACCGCAAACCAAATCCCTTGGCCAATGCCGTTCAGGGGGTCTGGGGGAAAGGCGGTGTTGTGTTTATGTTCAAACAGCCAGACCAAAAAGCCTACCAGCAGGCTACTGCCCAGCACCTGACCCACAGCGATTAGGGTTGCTTCTCCCCCTAGGACATTGAGGAGCCGATCGAGGGGAGAGACCGCTTGTATGGTTGTGAGGATCTGAAGGCCACCGTGGTAAATGGGATAGGAAAAGTCCAGCCCTCCGGCTTCTCGTTTGGCTGTGACGGAGATGCCCGCAATGGCTAGGTCAACTTCCCCGGCCCGCACCCCATTGAGCAAATCAGCGACGGACTCATAGGGGACAAACTGGGTTTCTACCCCCATTTCCAGGGCTAGGCTTTCCCACAGATCGATGCTGAAGCCGAAGGTGCGATCGTCCTGGAGAAAGACGAAGGGATAAACCTGGTTGACTCCGACCTTTAGGGTGGGTTGGGGCTGAGACTCCTGTGCCAATGGGGGGACGGCTTGGGCTAGGAGGGGGTTATGGGTGCGATCGGGGTGTGGCGATCGCGCTGCGGCATGGGGTGATGTGGCGAGGCTGGACAGTGCTGGGGAATGGGGCGATGTGGCGAAGGAGGGTGACGGTGCGAGATGGGGCAGCGGGGCGGGGAACGAGGCGCGGACGATCGGGGCCGGACCTTCTTGGGCCAGGGCAGGGAGTACACCGGGGATTCCTGCGATCGCAACCCAACTGCCCCAGCCCAGGGAACAGAAGGCTATGTTTCGCGACAGTCCCTGGGCCGATCGTAGAAAAAACCGAAAAACGTGGGTCATGGTGAAGGGGAAATGGCTTGGGCGATCGCCGCCGGTAAAATTCGATGTTCCTGGACTTGGATGCGCTGATGTAAACTTTCGGGGCTATCACCGGGCAGAATTGGGACGGCGGCTTGCATCAAAATGGGGCCGCTATCCACCTCCGGCACCACTAAATGCACCGTACAGCCCGTCACCTTGACCCCCGCTGCCAAGGCTTGCTCTATGGCTCGGATGCCCTTAAAACTGGGCAGTAAACTGGGGTGTAAATTAATAATCCGTTGGGGAAAGGCATTGATTAACACCGGGGTCACAATGCGCATCCAACCCGCCATAATCACCCAATCCACCTGAGCCGCCCGCAGAGCTGCCACGATCGCCCCATCAAATGCCTCGCGATCGCTGCCGTAGTCCCCGTGGTTAAGCAACTGGGTGGGCACCTGCCACTGTTGTGCCCGTTGCAGCACGGTCGCCGTTGGCTGGTTGTAAATTAACACCGCCGCTTCAGCAGCAAGCTGGCCCGCCGCGATCGCCGCCATCACAGCCCCAAAGTTAGTCCCACTGCCCGATGCCAGGATCCCCAAGCGGGGAAGGGAAGGGGTGGGGGGCGGAAAGGTGGGGGCGGGGGAAACCAGGGATTGGCTGGCCAGGTCAGCGGTTGCAGAGGTGGGATCCATGGCGGGGGGGCAACGGTGGGGTGAGGGGTCTTTCAATCTCAACGGGGGATGACGATGGTTTAGGCTTGCTGGAGGCCCACGATCGCCAGGGCAAGATAGGCCACAGCCAGAAAGAAACTCCCCAAGGACAGCCGAAAGGCATCCCGAATAAAGCGTTGGCGAGTTTGCCGTTGGACTTGCTCACTTTGCTCGCGAATTTGGGACAGAACCTGGTCACGGGCCTCCGTGGTGCGAGTTTGGAGCGCCGTCGGATCATCCTTAAATTGCTTGAGCTGCGTCATGATGTTGTCGATCTGCGCCTGCTGGGCCGCCGTTAAAGACTGGCCCTGGACTCCTTGCTGAAGCTGATCTTCGTTGTTCATGAGGTTACTGATCACCCCTAGCTCCTGTCTGAGCCGACTGTCAAGCTGAAGTTCGGCCTGACGGGTTTGCTCGGTGAGGACTTGGGTTGCCTGGGCACTGGCAACGCGGTTTTCGCTGAAGTAGAAGGGGGCAATGACCAAGTACATCAAGGCCAGGACCAGGGATAGGGTCACAACGGTGCGGATCGTCAGCGATCGCGGGGCCAGGGGTTGGCGCTGGTAGATGCTGACCCAACAGCCCAAACAGAGCAACGCAAAGCCGATGAAGGGAATGATGCCCCGATCGATCATTTGGGACATTAACCCTAAACGCCACTCGGTGCTATCCCACTGGGGCGTAACAAAGAGGGTCGCCAGGTCCACCGCCGTAATGGCCAGCAAAATCCAGCCAACTCCCAGCAGCGTCGGTACAAGGCTTTGCGATCGAGGAGCCGTGGATTGCGCTTGAGTCATGGGGAATCCTCAGAGGATGGTGCCAAAAATAGGGTGCCAAAATAGGATGCCAAAATAGGATGCCAAAATAGGGTGCCAAAATATCGATCCAAAGCCATGGAAAAAGCCTTCTACGGGTTGGGAGAAAATGCCACATCAGCACTCCCTCCATAACCTGCACAAGGCTCATGGTTATGGGCAAGATCCCAGGGTGTATGTTCCACACAAGGGCCAGCAAAAACTAAAGTCAGGGAGACAACCCCATCGGCCTCGCCGTAGTTTTACCGTGGCTTTGCCCTAAAGCCTTCCCTCAGTGCGGAAGATGTGGAAACGCAAGGCAAGGGGGGCTAGGGAGCGAGGGCTAGGGAAGTAGGGGATGGGGATGGGTTGCATCTTTCGATCGGGTGCGGGTCTCCCAACGACTGGTTTTTACCGCTAGTCGTCGCCTAAATACTGTTCTAAGGTGTCGGCTAAGGTCGTTTTTGGCACGGCACCAACGACCATATCGACCCGCTGCCCACCCTTAAAGATCATGAGCGTGGGAATGCTGCGGATCCCGTACTGGCTTGCCACGTTGGGGTTCTCGTCGGTATTGACCTTAACGACTTTGACCTTGCCCTCGTATTGACCTGCAATTTCATCAACCACAGGGGCTACCATCCGACAAGGACCACACCAAGGTGCCCAAAAATCAACCAAGACCGGAAGCTCTGATTCTAGAACTTCCTGTTTAAACGTAGTGTCTGTAACGGCTGCGGCTGCTGACATTCTGGATATCTCTGCCTCCATTTTCATCAGCATATACCATAGCGAACTTCGTTCCCCTGTGACACAGCCTGTACATATTTAGACACACAATAATCTTTTGCGGCTGTCTGCCTGCCTGGGAAAGGGGCCGGGGGAAGGGCTATCTCGGTAAGCGGGGGAGGCCATCATCAGGCAAAAGGGAAAGGGCTATCTCGGTAAGCGGGGGAGGCCATCATCAGGCAAAATAGGATCCGGTCTAGACCCAACCTCTACTTCTTCATCTCTCCCCTATGAGCATCACCTGGCACACCGCCAAAACCTACGAAGACATCCTGTACCACAAGGCTGACACGGGCATTGCCAAGATTACGATCAACCGGCCCCACAAGCGGAATGCGTTTCGGCCCAAGACCGTGTTTGAACTGTACGATGCCTTTAGCAATGCCCGTGAAGATTCCCGGATTGGGGTGGTGTTGCTGACGGGGGCTGGACCCCATACTGATGGGAAGTATGCGTTCTGTGCGGGGGGGGATCAGAGTGTGCGCGGTGAGGGGGGCTATGTGGGTGAGGATGGGGTGCCCCGGCTCAATGTGTTGGATCTTCAGCGGCTGATCCGATCGATGCCCAAAGTGGTGATTGCCCTAGTGGCGGGCTATGCGATCGGGGGGGGCCATGTGCTCCATGTGGTCTGTGATCTAACGATCGCGGCAGATAACGCCATTTTTGGCCAAACTGGCCCCAAGGTCGGCAGCTTTGACGGGGGCTTTGGCTCTGGTTACTTGGCCCGCATGGTGGGCCAAAAAAAGGCCCGTGAGATTTGGTACTTGTGTCGCCAATATACGGCTCAGGAAGCGCTGGAGATGGGCTTGGTGAATACGGTGGTGCCGGTGGAGCAGTTGGAGGCGGAGGGGATCCAATGGGCGACGGAAATTCTAGGGAAAAGTCCGATCGCAATCCGCTGCCTTAAGTCTGCTTTTAATGCCGACTGTGATGGTCAAGCCGGAATTCAGGAGCTAGCCGGTAATGCGACGTTTTTGTATTACATGACCGAGGAGGGGAGCGAAGGGAAACGGGCGTTTCTGGAAAAGCGGCAGCCGGATTTTCGCCAATTTCCCTGGTTACCCTAGGGCATCGCCACCGGGAGTTGCTCCCCTTAGCTCAAGCTTCCACGACTTGAATCTGAAGACCGAGCCAGCGATCGGGGGCGACCTGCCCCACCACTACCACCTCCATGTCCACCTGGCCCACTTGGAACGCTTGGAGGTGGCGGAGATTTTCCTGGAGCCAAGCAATTAAGACTTCGCCTTGGTGAACCTGCTGGTTGGGGTCGATATTAATGGCATCGAGGGCCGTGCGGCTGTGTTGGTGAACGGGGGGGGTATGGTCAGTATCTTGGCAGGGGGACGGGGGACGAACGACATTGCGGAAGAAGACCTCTAAATCAAAAGGATGAATGGGGATGCGAGGGGAGAGGTTGAGTTTCCGCAGCACGACCTCTGGGGTGAGTTCACCATCCACCCGCCAAGAAAAGGGGCGGTATCGGGCATCCATCTCACTCTGGTAAATTAAGCCATCAACCCGTTGCTGTAGCTGTGCAAACAGTTCGGCATGTAGGGACATGGGGTAGCACTCTCCGCTTACGAGGGGACGTATCGTTGGGGACGTATCGTTATGGGGGGACGGTTTAATGCAGTTCTAGAGAACGTTTAGGGGAAACCTTAAGGGAACCGATCGCACTCACCCGTCAGCCATCCGATCGCGCTCAGGGTCTGATTGGGTCGGCATTTGCGCAGAGTTTGCACAGCGATGATCACGACTGCGGCTCCTCAACTGCGGCTCCTCAACTGCGGCTCCTCAACTGCGGCGATCGATTTAAGGTTCAGGTCCGCTTTTAAGGGCAGTCTCGATACTGTATCAAGACCTTTGGTTCTTGAGAAGTCATCACGGGCCTGGGGGGGTCTGTCTTGAGGATAGAAAGAATTTCTGTAGAATGAGAAGAGTGGCACTGCTGGGACTGGGTCTCAGGAGGGAGCAGCAATAATGCTGAGGAGACGAGTGACACTGTACGGGATCCCTACACTGCACAGGATCTCTACCCCGTCGAGGAGGGATTAATCCAGGATCGCTAAATCTGGAATCCCTCGATCCGGGATCTCCAAAGAACTGCGTGGGAAGTCCTGGGAACCGCTTCTAGGGCTAGGGTTGCCGGGAGTTGATCCTGGGTCTACCCTTGGCTTTACTGTACAAGGGTTCTAGGGAACTTTTCAAACCTGGCTCTAGGCTTGGCCTCAGGGGGAGCTAATCCCAAAAAATACATCAGCACAATTATTCCAGGATAGGCAGAACGATGGCTATCGTTGTTGACAATTTGAGCTATGCGATCGTTCGTGATCCGGCGGTGGTGACGGGTGGGGTGACGGTGGTGGAGGCGATGGCGGTGGTGGCGGGTGGGCCAGGGGGAGTCGGGAGGGATTGGGGGGATCGGACAAAGGCCGAAGGGGCCAACACCGAGGCTATGGGGGCTAATGCCTGTGGGTATTGTCTGGTGGTGGACGATCGGGGGCAGGTGATGGGGCTGCTGAGCGATCGGGAGCTATGCCGGTTAGTGGTCCAGGGTTGCGCGATCGATCGGGTGACGGTGGCGGAGGTGTTGGCGCAGCGGCCCGTGACCTTGCCGGAGGCGGAGCTAGGCACAACCTTGGGCAGTCTTGATCTGGCCCTGGCGTTTTTCCGCGATCGGGGCATTACCCATTTGCCCCTAGTGGATGGTCACCAACGGCTCACGGGTGTTCTCTGCGGCGATCGGCTCAGGGCGATGCAATGGGCAGTGGCGCAGGCTGACCCCTGGTTCCAAGGGGAGAGGCCGGTTACCCAGGAAACAGAACAGGCGCTTCAGGAGAGTCAAAGTAAATTTCACCGTTTAGTCGAGGACATTGGCGATCGGTTTGTGGTCTTTAGCCATACCCCAGCGGGTATTCTCACCTATGTGAGCAATGGGTTTGAAAACGTTTTTGGCCAGAACCGAGAGGATATTCTGGGGCAGTCTTGGTTAACGGCGATTCCCTGGTTGCCGGAGTCCGCTGCGCTGCACCAAGAAAATTTAAAGATCTTGATTGAACAGCGGCTCACCTCCCAGCAGTACTTGCTGAAGTTTCAGGCGAGTCCTGACCAAATTCGCATCTTACGCCTCTCTCACCATGCCGTGTGGGGTGAGGCAGGGGAACTGATTGCTGTTGAGGGTATTGTCCAAAATATTACGGAATATAAGGAATATGAAGCCCAACTGGAGCAGTTAACCTACCGGTTCCAACTGGCTACGGCCTCGGCCAACCTGGGGATTTGGGATTGGGATGTGGTCAATGATGTCTTGGCCTGGGATGACTGCATGTATCGCCTTTACGGTCTGAAAAAAGAAGATTTTGGGGGTGCGGTGGAGGCGTGGCAGCATAGTTTGCATCCTGAAGACCGAGATTATGCGGTTTCGACTTTGACCTCTGCTTTGGAGGGCGTGGGTGAATTTAAGCTACTGTTTCGGATTATCCACTCCGATCGATCGGTGCGGTGGATTGAGGCCAGTGCCATGGTGCAACGGGACGACCAAGGGAACCCCCTCCGCATGATTGGCACCAATACCGACGTGACCGCTCGTCAGGAAGCCCTAGAGGCGCTCCAGGCTAGCGAAACCCGATTTCGCCGCGTTTTCTCCTCCAATGTCGTGGGCATGATCTTTAACGATTTGACCGGGAAGGTTATTGATGCCAACGATCGCCTGCTGGAGTTGGTGGGCTATAGCCGCGCTGATTTGGAGGACGGGCGCATTAACTGGCTGGCCATGACCCCACCAGAATATTTAGAGCAAGACTATCGGTCTATGGCGGAATTGCGGAAAAATGGTACGATTTGCCCCATTGAAAAGGAATATTACCGTAAAGATGGCAGTCGAGTCTCGGTTTTGCTAGGTGGAGCACTTGTCAGTGATCAGGCTGAAGAGCAATGTGTGTCCGTGGTGGTGGATATCAGCAGCCTCAAACAAACGGAGCGGCAACTGATGTTGGCCCTGCGGGAGTTGTCGGCTTTTCGATCGGCGATCGATCAATCGGCGATCGTCGCCATGACCGATCCAGAGGGGGTGATTACCTTCGTTAACGATCGTTTTTGTGAGATTTCGGGCTATAGCCAAGGGGAACTCCTGGGCAAAAACCACCGTATCACCAAATCAGACCAGCATTCCCCGGAGTTCTTCCAAGAAATGTGGCAAACCATTCGCCAGGGCAAAATTTGGCGGGGAGAGGTTTGCAACCAGGGCAAGTCGGGCAGCTTGTACTGGATGGATACGGTCATTACGCCCTTTATGGACGATCGGGGCCAAATTACCCAGTATTTAGCCATTCGCTTTGATATTACCGAACGTAAGCGAGTTGAGGCCCAGCTTAATGCCGAGAAAGAACGGGCAGAGGCCGCAACACGGGCTAAGTCAGACTTTTTGGCCAATATGTCCCACGAGATCCGCACCCCCATGAATGCCATCATCGGCATGAGTTATTTAGCGCTGCAAAGTCATTTACCGGCCAAGGAACGCAACTACATTGATAAAGTCCATCGATCGGCCCAAGCCCTCCTGGGAATTATCAACGATATTCTCGATTTCTCTAAAATTGAAGCTGGGAAGCTGGATTTAGAAATCACAAACTTCTGCCTGGATGATATCTTCAATGACCTCATTAGCATTATTGCCCTCAAGGCAGAGGAGAAAAAGCTAGAGTTTCTCTTTGACCTACCCCCGACGTTACCCAATGCTCTGGTGGGTGACCCGCTGCGTTTGGGGCAGATTCTGATTAATCTCTGCAATAATGCTGTGAAATTCACTGATAAAGGGGAGATTGTAGTATCTTGCCGTGTGGAGTCGGAAGATACGCGGCAGGTGGTGCTTCAGTTCTCCGTGCGGGATACGGGTATTGGCATGACCCAGGAGCAGCAACAGCTCATTTTCGAGAGCTTTACCCAGGCTGATTCTTCGACCAGCCGGAAATATGGTGGTTCTGGTTTAGGGCTGACGATTTCCCGCTGTCTCACGGAATTAATGGGCGGAAAGATGTGGGTCAACAGTAGCCCAAGTGAGGGTAGTACCTTCTATTTCACGGTTCAGTTGCGCAAACAGCGCCAAGCGGCGGCTAGGTCCGCGATCGGCCCGATGCCCACAGCCCCCTTCAAGATTCTGGTGGTGGATGATAATGCCATTTCCCGCCGTATCTTTACAAAAATCCTAGAAGGCTTCGGTTTTAGTGCCAAAATGGCCCCGAATGGTCAGCAGGCGCTCCAAGTCTTAATTGAGGCAGAGGCCCAAGCGGACCCCTATGATGTGGTTTTGATGGACTGGTATATGCCCCACCTCAATGGCTTGCAGGTTACTCGGCTGATCCAACAAAGTCCCCAGTTACAAAAGCCGCCACGGGTGATTATGGCAACGGCCTGGGGCCGGGAAGCCGTGATGCAACAGGGGCAGGGTCTCCAGTTGGCGGGCCTGTTGACCAAGCCGGTTACGCCTTCGATGCTGCTCAATGCGGTGATGACGGCCATGGGACGGGAACGGCTGACCCAGGGGCGGAGCGAGACTCCGGATCAGTCCCTGGCGACGGCGATCGCAACGGTGCGGGGTGCCCATATTCTGCTGGTGGAAGATAGCGAAATTAACCAGGAATTGGTGGTGGAACTGTTGCAGCGCAATGGGCTGACGGTGCAGGTGGCAAACCATGGCCAGGAGGCGATCGATCTGTTGAGTCGGGAGTCCTTTGATGGGGTGCTGATGGATTGTCAGATGCCGGTGATGAATGGGTATGAAGCAACGCGGCAAATTCGTCAGCAGGAGCAATACCGCGATTTACCGATTCTTGCCATGACAGCGAATGCAATGACCAGCGATCGGGAGGAAGTGCTCCAAGTGGGCATGAATGATCACATTGCAAAGCCCATCAGTATCGATAATATGTTCCAGGTCTTGGCCCAGTGGGTTAAGCCCAGGGTCAAGGTTGCCCCCCCAGCGGACCCCGATGCTGCCCTGATGCTGCTCCCGGTTAGCCCTGTTGCCAGTGTCGGCATCGCGAGTCCCGATATTGCGAGTTCTAATGCTACCAATCTCGATATTGCGAGTCCCAATGCTACAAGCCTCGATATTGCGAGTCCCAATGCTGTGAGTTCCGGTATTGCGAGTTCCGGTGCCGCTAGTTCCCGTATTGCACAGCCGGATCCCTCCTTGGTTTCCAGCCTTTCCCCCCCGCCTCTCTCTTCCCCCAAGTCCTTGCCTTGGCTCTCTTCCACCCTCCCGAACGTGACGTTTCCCTATACGGCCTTTCCCTACATTGAAGGAGTGGATACAGCCTTTGGTTTAGCCACTGCTTTGAACAATCCCGCCCTCTATCTCAGTTTACTGCGCCGTTTTCGCGACAATCAGCAGCACTTTCTGCACCACTTTCAAGCGGCCCAAGCCAGTAACGATCGCACGGCTCCCCAGCGCTGCGCCCATACCCTGAAGGGATCGGCGAGTACCGTGGGGGCGGGTCTGGTTGCCCAAGCGGCCCAAGCATTGGAGAAAGCCTGCGGGTCTGGAGCCTCCGAGGCTCAGCTTTGTGAGTTATTGGCGGATGTGGTTTGGGTGCTGGATCCGGTGTTGCAAGCCCTAGCGGAGTTGCCCGATCGCTGGCCCCCGGAGGACGGCAATCCACCTACTGCTTTAGAAAAGCAGCCGGATACTTCTGGGGTAGATGAGAGCGACGCAATGGGCCAGGAGGAGGCGGTAAAGGCGGGGTGGGATCCGAGTTTTGTGCGATCGCGCCTGGAATTGCTGGAAATTTGCCTAGAGGATAGTGATGTGGAGGCGATCGATGTGCTGGAGGAACTGGAGGCGATGTTGAGGAGTCGTCTCCAGCCGGAGCCGATCGATCGGATCTACCAAGCTTTAGAGGAGTATGACTTTGAGCTAGCCTTGGAGGTTTTCTCTGTGCTGAAGCAGGATTTGGCCAAGCTGATGGTCTAGGGGGCCGGGGGGCGGGTTAACGGAAAGATGGACCCACCGAGACGGTATGCTAGAGCAGGGCTGTGGCCGATCCCCTTGGCGATTCCCTTTGGCGATCGCCCTTCCCCCCGCCGTGAAAATCCTAGGACAGCAGGGTGGAAATGGGCATACCCTTCACGAGTCCCCGTTGGCCGATCCCCAAAGCGGGCCGGAAGACCCGGCCCCTACCCCTAGCTGCTCCTGTGGCAACGTTGTACCGATGTTGTATCTATCCCGCCCATGCCTACTTTTCCTCCCGATCGTCCCTTGGGGGTTGCCCTTGTGGGGACGGGCTTCGGCCAAAAAGTCCATCTCCCCGGTTTCCAGAACTACCCCTATACAGAGGTTGTTGCGGTTTACCACCGCGATCGTGCTAAGGCCCAAGATCTTGCCCAAAAGCACCAAATTCCTCAGTTTTCCAGTGACTTAGAAGAACTGGTGACCCGATCGGCAGTGGAAGCCGTGAGCCTTTCCACCCCACCCTTTTTGCACTTTGAGATGGCAAAAACGGTACTTAAGGCCGGAAAGCACCTGCTGCTGGAAAAACCAACGGCGCTGACGGCGGAAGAGGCCCGCGCCCTCCAGGATTTGGCCCAGCACCATGGGGTTGTTGCGGTGATGGATTTTGAATACCGCTTTGTGCCGGAATGGCAGCATTTGGCCCAATTACTGCACCAGGGCTATGTAGGCAAGCCCTATCTCATCCGCATTGACTGGCTCATGTCCAGCCGTGCCGATGCCCAGCGCCCTTGGAACTGGTACTCTCGCCAAGACCAGGGCGGGGGTGCCCTCGGTTCCCTGGGTTCCCACACCTTTGACACGATCGCATGGCTGTTTGGCCCTGTCCAACGGCTCCAGGCTTCTCTCTCCACCGCAATCCCCCAACGGCCTGATCCCGTCAGCGGTCAACTCCAACCCGTCACCGCCGATGACACGGTGTTGATGAATTTAGAACTCAAGGACGGGGTTCCTTGCCAGGTGGCCATTAGTTCTGTGTGCCGCAATGGGCGCGGCTACTGGGTTGAGGTTTATGGCGATCGGGGGAGCTTGGTCCTGGGGAGCAGCAACCAGAAAGATTATGTCCATGGTTTTAAGCTCTGGGCGGCTCAGGCGGGTGAGGAACTGCAAGAACTGGCCACGCCGCCGGAATTTGTCTTTGGGGCTGTTTACCCCGATGGTCGCCTTGCGCCGTTTATTCGGGTGGTGGATCACTGGGTGCGATCGATCGCCCAGGGCCGAGCCGATAGCCCCAATTTGCGTGATGGGGTCTACTCCCAACTGTTGATGGAGATTGCCCATCGATCGCACCAAACCGGCACTTGGGTCACGGTGCCAGAGTTGCCGCGTTTTCTGGGATCGGGACAGGCATAGGGGACAATGGAACGGTCTGGGTGAGATGCCTCTCCCAAGATCTTTTAACCTTTTACTGTTGTCAGCACCGGAGAAGATTATGAAAAGCCGTTGGGATGAGCAATACGCCCAAAGCCTTAACAACGACCCCCTTGCCCTGCGGGTCTACACTTCCCGCCTCCTGGGCCAAGAACCCGATTTGGTCCTCCATGGGGGCGGCAATACCTCCGTGAAAGCCACGGTGGATAACTTTTTTGGCGAACCGGAAGCGGTGCTCTATGTCAAGGGCAGCGGCTGGGATTTGGCCACGATCGAAGCCCCCGGCTTTGCCCCGGTGCGCCTGTCGGTGCTGAACAAACTGGCGGCCCTTGAACACCTCACCGACTCCGAAATGGTGACCCAACAGCGGGCCGCGATGCTCAACCCCCAGGCTCCTAACCCCTCCGTTGAGGCCATCCTTCACGCCATTATTCCCTTCAAATTTGTCGATCACACCCATGCCGATGCGGTGGTGACCCTGACCAATACGCCCCAGGGCGCGGCCTTGGTTCAGGAAGTCTATGGCGATCGGGTGTTGGTGATTCCCTATGTTATGCCGGGGTTCATTCTGGCCCGAAAAATCTGGGAAATGACCCAGGGCATCGACTGGAGCCAGTATGAGGGCATGATTCTGCTGAATCACGGCATTTTCAGCTTCTCCGATGAGGCGAAGACAGCCTACGAAACCATGATTAAGCTGGTGACGGAGGCTGAGGATGCCCTAAGAGCCTACAATGCAATTCACTTTGCCCTGGGTGAAACCACGACCACTGAAGCAGATCTGCTGGTTCTAGCCCAAGTGCGGCGGCAGGTCTCAGCCCTAAAGGGTGCCCCCATGCTAGCTCAACTGGATCAACGTCCCGAAGCCGTTGGTTTTGCCCAATTACCGGATGTTGCGGCGATCGCAACCCGTGGCCCCATCACCCCCGATCATGTCATCCGCACCAAACTGATCCCCGTTGTCATCGATAAACAGGATCCCAAGGGCTGTGTGGAAGCCTATGGCCAAGCCTATGGGGACTATTTCCAGCGCAACACGGACGGTACCCTAACGATGTTGGATCCAGCCCCCCGTTGGGGAGTGTGGCCCGGTCAGGGGACGATCGCCTTCGATCGCAGTGCTAAAGCGGCCCAAATCATTACCGATATTATTGAACACACCCGCCAAGCGATCCAAATGGGCGAAAAACTGGGGGGTTGGACTGCCCTCGGTGAGCGGGATTTGTTTGAGATGGAGTATTGGGAACTGGAGCAGGCCAAGCTGGGCAAGGGCGGCAGTGCTTCGGAGTTTCAGGGTAAGGTGGTACTGGTGACGGGGGCGGCTAGCGGCATTGGCAAAGCCTGTGCCGAGTATTTCCACAGCCAAGGAGCGGCGGTGGTGGGGCTAGACCTTAACCCGGATACACCTAAAATCCTGCAAAAACAGGGCTTGATTGGCTTGGTGGGCAGTGTTACGGATTCCACCGCAGTGCAGGAAGCAGTTGCCACGACGGTACGCCTCTTTGGGGGTTTAGATATTTTAGTCAGCAATGCCGGAATCTTCCCCCCAGGGCAAACCCTGGAGACGTTGGATCCTGATATTTGGGAGAAAAGCCTGCATATTAACCTGCTGAGCCAGCAGGCGCTGCTGAAGGCGGCGATTCCCTTCTTGAAGCAGGGGATTGCTCCGGCAATTATCTTTGTGGCTTCCCGGAATGTGTTGGCACCGGGACCGGGGGCTGCGGCCTATTCCGTCGCCAAGGCTGGCCTAACCCAACTGGCCCGCGTTGCGGCCCTAGAACTGGCGGGTGATGGCGTGCGGGTGAATGTGGTCCACCCTGATTGTGTTTATGATACGGGGATTTGGACGGATGAGGTTTTGCAGGCACGGGCTGAGAAATATGGCCTGACGGTGGAGGAGTATAAATCCCGGAATTTGCTGAAACAGCCGGTTACCTCCCTGGAGGTTGCCAAAATGGTTGCGACCCTGGCGGGATCGGTCTTTGGCAAGACGACGGGTGCCCAGGTGCCGATCGATGGCGGCAGCGATCGGGTGATTTAGCCCCCAAATTTAGCCCCTAAATTAGCCCCCAAATTTAGCCCCCAAATTATCCCAGTTATCCTAACCCTCCCGATCGCCCCAACTCTCCCCATCACCCCCATCATCGGGTGTATCTCCCTTTTCTACTGCGGTTTTGAGTGAATGAGGTCAAAATGCGTTTATTTTTAGACACTGCCGATCCCCTGCACTGGCGAGCGTGGTTATCGACGGGTCTGTTCTATGGTGTGACGACGAATCCCCTGCTGCTGGCGCGATCGAACCAACCTTGCACGATCGACCATCTCCATGACCTAATTGCCCAGGCGCTCCAGTATCCGATCCAGGAAGTTCAGGTGCAAACCTGGGGTAAAACCGTCGAAGCAATGGTGAAAACGGGGCTAGAACTGGCGACAGACTCCCGCAACGGCTTTGGCACCAGTTTTTATCCGGAGGTGGTGATTAAGGTGCCCATTACCCAGACCGGCACTCAGGCAGCGGTCCAACTGTTGGCCCAGGGGGTGCGGGTCACGCTGACAGCGGTTTATGCTGCGCCCCAGGTGGCGATCGCGGCGGCCCTGGGGGTAGACTATGCGGCTCCCTATTTGGGCCGGATTCAGGATGGCAACGGCAAAGGGCGGGAGACCTTAACGGTGATGCACCGAATGCTCGATCGCACGGGTAGCAAAACCAAGCTCCTGGTGGCGAGTTTGCGCCAAACTACGGATATTTCAGCCCTTGCAGCCCAAGGTTTGGACACCTTCACCCTCTCGCCCGCGATCGCCCAAGCCCTCTTTGCCGTGGAAGCAACCCAGGCCGCTGCGGCGGATTTTGAGCAAGCAGCCCAAGGTTAGGCTAGCATCGCGGGTGGGTTTCAACTAAAATACCCTGAAAATCTACCAGGAATCCTGCTGAGGTCTTTTGAATCAAAAGAGAATGGAGAAATTCCAGCCTCTTTTGATGGAGAAGGGAAGGTCTTCAAGGCGGGGGCCATCGCCATCTGAAGTGGGTCCATTTCACTTGGGCAGATTGCCCTGTGCTAGGGACAATCCCCTCATGGTTGCCCCGCTTGTGGTTGCCCCGCTTGTGGTTGCCCCGCTTGTAGTCCCAAAGAGGGGAGCCACGGAGGCGCGACCCCTAGGGTTGATTGCTCCAAGAAGACGGGGCTTTCGATCCCAAAGCAACACCAGAGGTGCCAACTGTCTGACCGTTCCGATCATCGTGCCTTGCATCCTTTGTCCTCAGACTCCTATGAACTCAACTGATCCCGATCATGGCTTGGCTGGAGAAAATTCTGCCTCTGCACAGGATTTCTACCCCCTGACTGCCGCTTCTGCTCCTCCAGAGTCTGTCTCATCTTCCCTAGCTCCTGCATCCTCCCTCGCTCCTGCCCAGGGGTTGGGGTTTGTTTACCCGTTGGCTGGGTACCAGTTCACGGAGCGCCTCTACCAAGGGTCTCGCACTGCGGTCTATCGGGCCACGATCGATCGGCCTAGGGTCGATCGGCCTGCGATCGACCCTAGCTTGATCGATCGGCCTCTCCCACCTCCCCAAGCTGCTTCCCAGGCTATTCCCCAAAACGCTTCTCAACCCACTCCCCAAACCGTCATTGTCAAGGTTTTGAACCAAGAGTATCCCCGGTTTCAGGATTTGGTTCAGTTTCGGAATCAGTACGCCCTCACCCAAGATCTGGAGATTCCGGGGGTTGTTCGTCCCATGGAACTGCTGTCCTACGGTCGCGGCTATGCCCTGATTATGGAGGATTTACAGGCGATTTCACTGCGGGATCTCATGCAGTCCCGCACCCTTGCGCCCCACTTTCCCCTTGGGCAAGTACTGGACTGGGGAATTCAACTGGCCCAGATTCTCCAAGCGCTCCATGGCGAACGGATTATTCATAAAGATATTAAGCCCGCTAACCTGCTGCTGAACCCCAAAACGGGCCAAATTGCTCTGATTGACTTTAGTATTGCCTCGCGTTTGCCCAAGGAAACCCAGGGCTTTATCAGTCCGAGGGGCTTAGAGGGCACCTTGGCCTACCTTGCACCGGAGCAAACGGGCCGGATGAACCGAGGAATCGACTACCGCAGTGATTTTTATGCCCTGGGGGTCACGCTCTTTGAGTTATTAACGGGACAACTGCCCTTTACGGCAACGGATCCCTTGGAGTTAGTCTACTGTCACCTGGCCCAGGTTCCTCCGCTCCTGTCGAACTGCCTTCCCCCAGCGGCTGACCCGGTCCCACCGGTGCTAGATGGGATTATTGCCAAGCTTCTGGCTAAAAATGCCGAAGATCGCTACCAAAGCGCCCTGGGCTTGCAGCATGATTTAGAACAGTGCCGCCAACAGTATCAACGTTACCAACAGTCGCCCCAGCCCGGTCAAAGTCCCCGAACCCTCCCTGCTTTTCCTTTGGGACAACGGGACTATAGCGATCGCTTTTTAATTCCAGAACGGCTCTATGGGCGGGAGCCGGAAGTTGCACAGCTTCTAGCCGCCTTCGATCGCATCAGTCCCACCCATCCAGAGCTAGTCCTAGTGGCGGGATTCTCCGGAATTGGCAAAACCGCTGTGATCCATGAAGTCCACAAGCCTATTACCCAGCAACAGGGCTATTTTTGCAAAGGCAAGTTCGATCAGTTCCAGCGCAACCTGCCCTTTTCGGCGGTGGTGCAGGCATTGGCGGATCTGCTGGGGCAGTTACTGACGGAGAGCGATGGACAGCTTGCCCAGTGGCGCGATCGTATTGGGGCGGCGATCGGTGACAATGGCCAACTGCTGATTGATTTACTGCCTGATTTAGAGAAAATTATTGGTCCCCAGCCTCCGGTGCCTGATCTGGTGGGGGCTGCGGCCCAAAGCCGTTTTGATTGGCTTTTTCCTCGCTTTATTACGGCCCTCGCCCAGGGCGATCGGCCCCTTGTCCTGTTTTTGGATGATCTTCAGTGGGCGGATCTGCGATCGCTCCAACTCTTAGACCTATTGCTGCGAGAGACAACCCTCGCTGTCTCCTCACCCTCCAGCCCCCAGCCCAGTACACCGAAACCTAGGGAGGGAGACACAAGGAATCCAGCAGCGTTAGACGAGGCAGCCCAAGGGACAACGCCCACCTCTCAGCGATCGGGTCTCTTAATTCTGGGAGCCTACCGGGATAATGAGGTTTTTCCCACCCATCCCCTCTCTATTTTAGTCACTAATCTAGAGCGTCAAGAAATTTGGGTTGAAACGCTCACGCTAGCTCCCCTAGACTTTAGCAGCTTAAATCAGTTGGTTGCGGATACCTTAGGCTGCGATCGGGCCTTGGCTCAGCCCCTCACCCAGCTTATTAACCAAAAAACCCAGGGAAACCCCTTTTTTACCACCCAATTCCTCCAGGCGCTCCATGGCGACGGCCTCATTACCTTTATGCCGGAGGCGGGTCTTTGGCAGTGTGACCTAACCCAGATTCAGACCGCAGCCCTCACCGATGATGTGGTGATGCTCATGGCCCAGCGCCTGCGACAGCTACCGGAGCAGACCCAAACCCTACTCAAGTTGGGTGCTTGTATGGGTTATCGCTTTGATTTGGAGACCTTGGCCCTGATTGCGGAGCTATCACCCGCAGAAACTGCTAAAACCCTCTGGCCCGCCCTAGAAATTGGCTTGGTTCTACCCCAATCGGATGTTTATCGCTTTTACCTGGCTCCCGATGCAGATTTTACGGCGGATGCTGTTGTGGATGCCGTTACGGATGCTGTTGTGGGTGCTGTTACGGATGCTGTTGTGAGTGCTGTTACAAACGCTGTTACGGATGCTGCTACAAACGCTGTTACAAACGCTGCTGCGACCCCTTCCGCGATCGTCCCGGCCCCTAATTCTAGTCCCCACCCTGAAATAGCCCATCTTTCAGCCCTAGGAGACCTCTGCTATCAATTTCTCCACGATCGGGTTCAACAAGCTGCCTATAGTCTGATTGACGAGGCCGATCGCGCCCCAGTTCACTACCGACTAGGACGCTTACTGTGGACTCAAATTCCAGAGGCCGATCGGGGCGATCGCATCTTTGAAATTGTCAACCCCCTCAATCTTGGCCGCAGTTTAATCACCGATCCCCAGGAACGCATTGCCCTCGCCCACCTCAATGACCAAGCTGCACAGCGGGCACGGGGAGCAACGGCCTATGGCGCTGTGCGCAACTACAGCAGCTTAGCCTTAGATCTCCTGGGGGAAACCCGCTGGCAAAGCTATTATCGGCTCACCTTGGGCCTCCATGCCCTAGGGGCTGAGGCCGCAGCCCTAGAGGGAGATTTTGAGACGATGGATCGCTGGATTGCGGCGGCTCTGGATCAGATCAGTAGCCCCCTCGATCGTGTGCCCCTGGCCCAAATCCAAATTAAAGCCTTTGCGGCCCAGGAAAAGCACCAAGCCGCCGTTGATGCAACCCTGTCCCTGATCGCGGCCCTAGGCTCACCCCTGCCAGAACAACCGACCCCGGAGGAGATTGGAGCCGAAATTGGGGCAGTTGTGGGCTTATTGGGGGATGATCCCATTGCAGTCCTGCGTAACCTCCCCCCCATGACGGATCCCACCAGCCTCGCCCTGATGGAAATCGCCGCAGCGGTGATTGCATCGGCCTATCGGGCTGGATCTCCCCTTTTTCCTCTGCTAGTCACCCTCCAGGTCCGCCTTTCCCTAACCCAGGGCCGTAATCCTTGGTCTGCCTTTGGCTATTCCTTGCTGGGCATCACCTTAATGGCAGGGGGAAGTAATATTGACCTGAGCCTAAAAATCGGTCAATACGCACGAGAACTCGCCCTAGAACCAGACTCTAAGGTAGTTCGGGCTGGAACCCTCAATATTGTCTCGCTTTTTATCAATTCTCGCATGGCTCCCCTGGCAGAGTCCCTGACGATCGCGGAACAGGGCTACCAAGCGGGTCTAGAAACGGGGGATTTGGGCTTTGTGGGCTATAACGGCACAACTTGGTGTGATTACGCCCTTTGGGCAGGACTGCCCCTACCAGATATGGAACCCAGAATG
>JAYKJG010000103.1:0-19055 GCA_035286285.1 Prochlorothrix sp. | reverse complement strand
ATGGCGGCCTACGATCGGGCGATCGCTGCTGCCCAAACTAGCCAGATTCTTCCAGAAGAAGCCTACTGCCTGGAAAGAACAGCCCAGTTTTATTTAGAGTGGTGTAAACCTAAGCTAGCAGCGGTTTACCTCCAGGATGCTTATTATACCTATGCTCACTGGGGAGCAAAACGCCGCACCGATGCCCTAGAGCAGGACTACCCCCAACTGCTTCAGCCGATTTTGAATGCGGTGGCGGTTAACCCCCGATCGAGTCAATCCTCCAGCACGGCAACCCCCGCACTGCGCCGCACAAGTTCCCCCCCCGACCCCGCTCTCCCTCGCGCCTCTAGCGCCACCTTTGGCTCCCTCTCTCCCAGCCAAATCACCAACATCACCCAGGGCTTTGACCTCACCAGTCTCTTCCTCACCGCCCAAACCCTAACGGGGAATTTGCATCTAGATTCCCTCATTTCAACCCTAATGGCTGTTTTGCTGCAAAATGCAGCAGCCCACAAAGCCGTCCTCCTCCTCAACCCCGAAACCAGCCAACAGGGGTTTGCCCTCGCCTCCCTGCCCCCCGAAGCCTCCCTCAACCTCGATCAAATTCACCATGACTGGCGGGAAACGGAGAATTGGAGCCAAAGCCAGGAGTTTCCCCCCAAAGTGATGACGGCGGTGAAAAATAGCCGTGATTTCCTCCTTCTTCAAGACAAACCCCTGCCTTTACCCTGGTCAACGGATCCCTACCTCACTCAACATCAGCCTGAAAGCATTTTGGGCCTGCCGATTCTCTATCAAGGTCAGTTGGTGGCCCTGGTCTATCTGGAAAATAGTCTGACACGGGGAGCCTTTACTGCCGATCGCCTTCAGGTTCTCAACCTCCTCAGCACTCAAATCGCCATTTCTCTCCAAAATGCTCTCCTGTATGAGCGCTTAGAACAGGCTAAGGTGCAACTGGAGCGCTACAATCGCACCCTGGAAGACCGGGTTCAGCATCGTACCGCTGAACTCCACCAAAAAAACCAGCAATTGAGCCAAGCCTTGGAAGATCTTAAGCAAGCCCAAGCCCAACTGGTTCAAACTGAGAAACTCTCGGCCCTAGGGCGAATGGTGGGGGGAGTTGCCCATGAAATCAATAATCCGGTGACCTTTATTTTGGGCAATCTGAGCCATGGGGAGCAGTATTTTAATGACCTGCTGGCCCTTTACCAAAGCCAGGTGCAACCCGATACAATCCCTGATCAGGGTGAGAAGGCTTGGTTAGGGGATCCAGAGGAACGGGATCTGATTTTTCAGGAAATTCAGGAGGATTTACCCCATCTTTTCCAATCCATGACACGGGGTGCCCGTCGGATTCACAGTATTGTTGAGTCTCTGCGGCAGTTTTCCCGACTGGATGAACAGGGTAAAAAGTGGGTGGATTTGCGATCGAGCTTGGTCAATACCCTGGTTTTGCTGGAGTCGCGCTTTGAAGCCCAGATGGAGGGCGCGGTTGTCGGGCGATCGCGGATTGATCTGGTCCAGACCTTGGCTGTGGTTCCGGCCCTGTTCTGTGATGGTAGCCATCTCAACCAAATTTGGCTGAATTTGCTCAGTAATAGCCTAGATGCCCTAGATGAGTACTATGGGCGCAGTCAGGCCCAGCCGGAGCAGTATCCGCCACGATCGAGCCTGTCCCTTGGGGTCAGTTTGAGCTTTGAGGCCGATCGGGGCATTGTGGTCCAAATTTGCGATAACGGGATGGGCATGACGGCGGAAACTCAAAAACGGGCCTTTGACCCCTTTTTCACGACAAAGCCCGTTGGCCAAGGCACAGGGCTAGGGCTATCGGTGGTTTACACCACGGTAACCCAGCTTGGGGGCACGATTGCGGTGGAGTCTACGTGGGGCGAAGGCACAACCCTCACCCTCGTTTTCTCGACCTAAACCTCAATCACTACAGGGCCGGGATATCCCAAGCATCTTGGGCCATAAACGATCGATCCAAGGGCAGAGGTGCAACTGGGGCCGTTAAGGTAAACTCTCCTGCTTCAATCCACTGCTTTAGCTCGACTGCAATTTGATCGGCGAAGTAAATACTCGACAAAGGGGCTGTACGCACCGTTTTACCCTCAATTTTAATGCGGCCTGATTTGAGTTGGGCATAGCTCACCAGTCCAAAGGTGGGGCGTACCCGGCGGGGAATGGAAAAGTCAATGACCGGGGCAACCACATCCTCATCGCCCAGGGCACAGCGCTCAATCACCCGCTCATGGAGCACGGGCAGCGCCAAGCCCACCCCCAACATCAACGACGGGCCATAGTGGCGCAAATAGCAGCCCCGGACCCATTTGGGGTTCATGGTTTTGGCATCACCCATCAGCGCCAGGGTCGCCGCAGGCCCCAGGGGCGTGCCGTTGGGCAGGCGTTTTTGCAGGGGAAAGTGCTGGGTACCCTCGCCCGTAATGTAGCCGATGCCCCCGCCCAGGAAGATCCGGCTGCCAATCCCGATTAATTCCAGGTGGGGATCGTTAAAAAGCGGTGAAATGGCCCCTGGATTGCAGTAAACGGCATTGCCCAAGTTGGGATAGAGGGGGCCGAGGTAGGTATAGAGGGGTTGTTCGCCCCCATTCACCCCCACAATGAAGTTTTGGTATAGCCCACGCGGGTTAAAGAGGTAAAACTGATTGATGGTTTCCCGGCTGATGATGTTGTCAAAGTTGGCGCGGGGGTAGCAGTCTGTGCTTTGGCCGATCGCCCGCAAATGGACGGTGTTGCCCGCAACCAAATCCGCAATAACATGGCCTCCGCCCCGCTCTGTCTCTGGATCCTCGGCGGGTTGGGCGGCTCCTAAATACAGGTCAACGGCCCCCAAGCCCGCATAGGCTGCCACGCCATCTAGCCAACACTGTCGAATCCGAATGGGCGGATCGGTATGGCCTAAATTAATGATTGCGCCGCAGGACTCAAAGGGTTCAAAGGTGCCGGTGGTAATGACATCGACCGATCGGGCTACCGCAGCAACCCCTTCGGCCTTGACCCGTTGTTTGACTTCACTCACCGTACAAACACAGGCGGTTTGGGTCTGAATTTTGTCATTAATGGTTGAGATCGATTGTTCCATATTGCCCCAATCCACGGTGGTTCGTGGCTTATGATAGCAACCTGACATCCATTCCTTGGGGAAATCCAGTAAGATGGGGGGCGCAAGCCCTTATTGTTCCGCTAATCCTCGTTGGGGACTCAGGATTTGAGACCGAGTTGAGATTCCTAGCGGGGTGATCGAGAGTGGAGCAGAGGGCGATGGGATAAGCACTAGGCTTAACACGGTTCCGTCCAGGATATGCCATGAGAGATCAGCAGGCTCTAGCTTACCGGCTCAATACGACCTACCATATCTTGTTGGTTACGGATCCCAATGGGCAGCGCGTTGTGCCCCTAGAAGTAGCCACCTACTCCATTGGACGTGATCCTCGCAACTCGATCGTTCTCCACGCCCGTACCGTTTCCCGCCAACACGCTATGCTGCTGCGGGTCACGGTCCCCACCTCCGATGAGTGTTTGTTTCGGATTGTTGATGGTAATTTCAACGGAAAACGCAGTACCAACGGCATTTTTATTAATGGGGAACGCTGTTTCTCCCATGATCTCATCCATGGTGACTTTATTGAATTTAGTGATGAAGCCAAGGCTGACTACTATGCCATCACCAATGTGGCCATGCAGGATTTTGAGCAGCTTTGTCATTCCAGTGATCCCAGCACTTTGCTGCGGGAGTCGGGCAGTGCCTACAACAGTGCTGCCCACACCGTCAATGCTCTCCCTAAGGGGAGCGACACAGCCTTGGCTCACTTGGCCTCTTTTCCGGAGCTAATCCCCAATCCAATCCTGGAATTAGATGCAACGGGCCAAATTACCTATCTCAATCCTGCTGCGCACCGCCATTTCCCCAATCTCCGCCAGCTTGCGCCCGATCACCCTGCCCTGCTGGGTCTGCCGGAGTGGGTCATGACGCTCCCTCAACCGATGGCCAGTCGATCGGTCTACATTGGCGAACAGGTCTATGAACAGGCCATTCACTATATGGCTGAAAGTGATGTGATTCGGGTCTTTATGACGGATATTACGGAGCGCAAGCGGGTTGAGGCTGAACTCGATCGGCGGGATCAAATGCTCCAGGCCGTCGCCAGTGCCAGTATTTCCCTCTTGGCTGAAATGGACTTTGCCCTGGCGATTAACCAAGCTTTAGCGGTGTTAGGACAAGCTGCCGGGGTCGATCGCATGGTGGTGTACGAAAATCACCCCCATCCCCACACCAGTGAACTGTGTATGAGTTTGCGGTTTGAGTGGAACCGATTGTCCCATTTGGCCCTAAAACAGCGAGATAACACGATTAATCAATCCTATGCTAAGTATGGCCTGCAAAACTGGAGCAGCAGCCTCAATCAGGGGATGGCGGTGCAGGGGGTTGGTGATCGGCTCACGATGTCCGAGCGGGTTTGGTTAGATCATAATTGGGCAAAATCTGTGTTGATGGTGCCGATTTGGCAGGGACAGCGCTGCTGGGGCCATGTGGACTTCCACGATTGCCACTTTCCGCGCCAATGGTCTACCCATGAGGAATCGGTTCTGTTTACCATGGCTGCCAGTTTGGGGGGGTCTCTCCACCGCCAACAGACTGATGAAATGCTGCGCTATCGAGCAACCCATGATTTGCTCACGGGACTCCCCAACCGCATTCTTTTTGAGCAGGAGCTATCCCAGGCTTTCCGGGACTGTAGTAAGTTAAGGACCAAGGTTGCGGTTATTTTCCTGGATTTGGATAATTTCAAGTCGATTAATGATTCCCTGGGCCACAGGGTGGGGGATGCCTTGTTGAAGTCTGTGGCCCAACGCCTGCAAACGGTCTTGGTGGGCAACTCCTGTTTAGCCCGTTGGGGAGGGGATGAGTTTATTGTCCTGTTGCCCCAGGTCCAGGCCACTCCGGAGGTGGAACACTTGGCCCAGCAGATTCTGGGAGCTTTTGGGGCTAGTTTTGAGCTAGCGCAAACGGAACTCTATATTTCGGCCAGTGCGGGGGTTTCTATCCACCAAGGCTGCTCCGATCGGCCCATCCTGGAGGCTGAAGCCCTGATTCGTGAAGCGGATACAGCCCTCTACCGCGCTAAATCCCAGGGGCGCAATAACTACCAGCTTTACCACCCCTCCATGACCTTCAAAACGCCGGAATTGCTCCTTTTGGAGCAGCAACTGCGGCGAGCGGTGAATAATGGCGAGTTGGTGGTGGCTTACCAGCCCCAGCTTGATATTTGTACGGGAGCGCTGGTGGGGATGGAGGCACTGGTGCGGTGGAACCACCCCGATCGCGGCATGATTCCACCGGGAACTTTTGTGCCGATCGCGGAGGAAAGTGGCCTGATTGTGCCCCTGGGGGAGTGGGTTTTGCGGGAAGCTTGTCGCCAAAACCAACAGTGGCAAAAAATGGGCTTACCCCCGTTGCGGATTGGGGTTAATCTTTCGCCCCAGCAATTTCGCCAGGTGCGCTTGGTGGAAACTATTGCCCAAATTCTGACGGAAACGGGCTTAAATCCAGATTACTTAGAGCTAGAGGTCACGGAGTCCACGGTGATTGAGGATATCGAGTTTACCCAGTTGCTGATGCGGGATTTAAACCGATTGGGAATTCGGCTGTCGATCGATGATTTTGGGACGGGCCACTCTTCCCTCAGTCGGCTCCAGTTTCTCCCCCTCGATACCCTGAAGATTGATCAGTCTTTTGTCCGGGATTTGAGCCAAAATTCTAAGACATCCCACATTATTACGGCGATCGTCTCCCTAGGGCGCAGTTTGGGCCTCAAGCTCGTTGCAGAGGGGGTAGAGAAACAGGAGCAGTTGGAGTTTTTGCGATCGATCAACTGTGATTATGCCCAGGGCTTTCTGTTCCATCGGCCTCTGTTTGCGGAACAATTTACGCTCCTGCTGCGCCACGAGAGCCGCCAACGCTATCGAGCCTCCAACACTCCTTGACCTTAACCCCTGATTGACGGGCAAAATGGGGTTAAACCCAGGCCGAGGGGCGGTTTTTGTGGGTGTATTTCACGTTTCCCCGGTACGGACTAAAGTCCGCACTACGAGCCTTTTTAGTACGGACTTTAGTCCGCCTCCCAGAACGTTGGTTGAGGCACTACCGCCGAGGGTTCTGCACGTTGCTGGGAAGTGGATGGGCTATGACTCGATTCCAGCTTTTGGACTTCAGGACGGGGCGGTTTAGGCAGCGCTGCTAGGGTTCGGGAATGGCGATGTCGATCGCCTGGGGCGTGCCCCATTCCCGCAAATCCGCCGCGATCGCCTCAATATTCCCGACCACTAAGGTCACCCACTGCTCCGGCTGAAGATAGGTTTGGGCAACCCGTTGCACATCCGCTGTGGTGACCGTGGCGATCGATCGCTGGTACTGAAACACAAAGTCCGCAGGATAGCCGTAATATTCGTAGGTCATCAGGCGAGAAAGGGTCTGGCTAGGCGACTGAAAGCCAAAAACAAAGGAATTCAGCACGACATCCTTGGCGAATTGCAATTCTTCCTCGGTAATGGGGGTGACCCGAACAGCTTCAATTTCCGATCGCACTGCCATGAGAAAGGGCAGGGTGGCTTCGGTGCGGGTTTGGCCCCCGGCCACAAAGGTACCGGGAAAGTCATAATTGGGTCGCCAGTAGCTGTACACCGAGTAGGCTAAGCCTTGGCGCGATCGTATTTGGTTAGGCAGCCGTCCCCCAAGGCCGTTGAGCACCTCATTGAGGACGGAGAGGGCGGGATAGTCGGGACTGTCCAAGGTTCCGCCCAGTTGACCCAGTTGGATGTAGCTTTGGGTCATTTGGGGCTGATTAATGGTGAAAAACTGGCCTTGGTTGTGGGGTTGGACTGGCGGCAGGGGGGGCAGGGGCTGGGCAGTGCTTTGCCAGTCGCCGAGGAGCTGCTCTAGTTTTGGCCAGAGGGTTTGGGGGTCAAAGTCCCCGGAAATGCCCAAAATCAGGCGATCGGGCTGGATATAGGTTGTGTAGAAATTTACCAGATCGGGGCGATCGATCGCCGCCAAAGTCTGATATTCCACCGTCCAGGCATAGGGACTGTCTGCACCGTAGAGCAGTTTTTGGAACTCCCGCCCCGTAATGCTTTGGGGGTTGTCGTTGCGGCGGGTGATGTTGCCAGCAGCTTGGCGTTTTGCGAGGTCTAGGCGATCGGGGTCAAAGGCCGGTTGCCGCAAAATTTCGACAAAGAGCGCCAAAACTGGATCTAAATCCTCAGTTAGGGCACTAAAACTTGCTTGCCCAGCGGTGACATTGATGGCGGTTTCGATCGCCGCTGCCCGATCCTCTAAAAAGGTGTTAATTTCCTCAAAACTACGCTGTTGTGTGCCGCCCCCCCGCAGAAGTTGGCCCGTTAGCGACCCTAATCCTGCTTTCTCTGCGGGTTCCCAGCGATCTCCCACCCGCAGCAGTGCAGTGCCTTGCACAAGGGGTAGCTCGTGATCTTCGACGAGGTAAATCACTAAGCCATTGTCCAACTGGCGGCGATCGTAGTTCGGTAGGGTGATATCCGGTAGCGGCGGAAAGGTTAAGTCTGTATAGTGCTGGGGTGGCAGATCGGTCAATTCCTGCTGTTGGCGGCCCGGTTGGCCGGTTTTTTGCGGGTTAGTGCCTTGGGCTGCGCTGGCCCGGTTTGCAACCGTTGGGGCTAAGGTTTGGGCAACAGGAATGGGGGCACTGCGGGCAGGGCTGAGGTGAGCTATGCCTAAGCCGAGGCTCAGGCTGAGGCTCAGACTAAACCCCAAGAGGTAAGCAAACCAACGAAAGGAGCAGAAAGAAGACGAAATAGACCGAGATAACTTAGATAAATAATTAAAGACGTTCACACTGACGTTTAGACTCACACTTATGTTCACATTTGCTTGATATTTGCTTGATACTGTCTTGCAGAACTCCTGCGATCGGGGCAAATCCCCTGGGGTTGCCCTGGGTTGGGGCCGCAACGGGTCAGCACCCTTCGGCTACGCTTAGGACAGGCGAGGGCGCGACCCCCCACCCCAATCGCACCCGATCGCGGGGGTTACCCCTGCTCTGGTTATAGCGTTTCTGGATCGATCCCCAGTTCCCGCAGCTTGGCAAAGGCCCGATCGCGATCGGAACTTGCCTGATTCAGCGCTACGGTTGTTTGGTTCAGTTCCTGAGCCGTTTGGTTCAGCGCTTGGCTGATTTGATCCCGCTCATCCGCAAATTCGCTGGGATTCTTGAAGCGCTCCCCATCGGGATAAAAAATAACCAACCCGTTTGCGGTCATTTCAAAACGAATGCCCAAGGTGGGGGAAGTCCAGGGCAGTTGTAGGGTCATCAGGGGCTGAAATCCCTCAGCAGCCTCCGATCGCACCAGTCCCCAAAAATTATAGGACTCTGGATCATAGAAAAACATTTCCAGCACTCCATACTGGCTATAAAACGCCTGCTTTGCAGCCATTTCCTTAGCGGTGTTGCTGGGGGATAGGATTTCAAAGACCACTTGGGGCGGAATATTGTCTTCTTCCCATTGTTTGTAACTGCGCCGATCGCCCGCCGGACGACCCAACACCACCAGGGCATCGGGGGCTTGGGCTGGGGCTGGAGCCTTGTCTACTTGCACGGGATACCACAGCAAATCCCCCGCCACAAAGGCCACTTGGTCCTTCAGCAGTCGCCGCAAATTGGTCACCAAGCGCACAATCCATTCGTATTGGAGCGTATTTTCGGCCATGGGTTTACCGTCAGATTCTGGGTAGAGGTCAACGAAAACATCATCGTTGGGCAGGATGTCCAGGGGGGGCAATCGCGGTTTGGGAGGGGTGAAACTTTGGGTCATAGCAGGCTTGAGGAGGTCACAGGTTGGGGTGGGGGCCAAGCCCCCGTGGGTGCCCTGGGTTTGGCGATCGGGGCGGGGAGCGAGGATTTTATGGCTAGGAACCTAGGGATTGGACCAGAAGGGGGTCATCATGGCTGGATTATTGGAATTTGTGCCGGGGGGCGTGGTTTGATCCGTTGCCACATTGTCTAAGGGCAGCATATTCGGCACCACGATCGGATTTTGTTCCGAGGGTTGGTCCGACTGAAGCGCCTGGGTTTCCAGGTACTGATAGGCTTTTTGGGCCATCTGGCGAATCAGTTCCTGGGCGCGGTTGTCATTGTGGGGCCGCTCCACCATCATCGCGGCTAAGTAGCGTTTGCCGCTGGGCATATCAATAATGCCCACATCTCCGACTAAGGAGCCGATATCGCCGGTTTTGTGGGCGATCGTTGCGCCTTCACCCAGACTTTGGGGCAGGAGCGTCCGGGTTACGGGGGTCCGCAGGATTTCCATCATGCGATCGCGGGACCGCATTGACAGCAAATTCCCCTCATTAATTAGCTCCATCAGCAGGGCAAACTCCTTGGGGGTTGCAACATTGGTCCCCTCTAAATCTGGGAGCAAATTATTAATGGTCATGGTTTGCAGTCCCCAGCTTCGGAAGCGTTGGTTGAGGGCTGCGGCCCCGCCGAGGCGATCGATCAGCATATTAGTGGCCGTATTGTCGCTAATGCGGATCATTTCTGTGGCGGTCTCCAGGGCTGTAAATTTGGTTCCCACTGCGAGATACTGCATTTCCCCGGCATGGGGGGCCACTAAGTCTGCCCGCATCACTAGCTCTTCATCCAAGCGGATTTTGCCCGCATCCACGTCCTCAAAAAAAGCCAAGAGAATCGGGATCTTAATCATGCTGGCGGTCGCAAAGACCCGATCGCCATTGACACTGAGATAATTCCCCGTATCTAAATCCACCACCATCACCCCCGGCGTGAGTCCCTCCTGACCGGGCTGGCTAATCAAGCCTTGAATCTGCTCCTTGAGGGGTGCCATTTCTTGGTTCAGGTGCAGGGTGGGGGTCTGGGACTGGGCGGCTAGGGCTAGGTTGTTCCCCCCAGGGGTAGCGGCGTTGTTGGCGGCATCTTCCTGGAGTTCCGTTGCGGTCACATTGGTATGGGCGGGATCCAAGGCTGTTAGCAAGGTTCCCCCAATGACACCCAAGCCAATGCCCAGGATCATCAGACGGATGCCGTAGAGAACGGGTACCGGGAGCTTAGTGCGGGGGGTACGGCGAGGGGTGGTTTGGCCCCAAGCTTGGGCTGCGCGACTGCTGGCGCTGTTGGACTGACCCTGGGTTTTGCCCTGGGTTCTGCTTCTACGGCGGTCGCTAGAGGAAGGGGAAGCACCCCGACGACGGGATTGGGCTACACGGCGATCGACGGTCTGCATAGGTTCAGAAGAGGTAAACGCAGAAGGGTTAATGGGGGAAACGGTGCCGGGGTTGGGGGTCATAGGAGCGGCGGGGAGCGAAAAGTCGGGAGTGGGTAAACGGTTGCGGGGGGGTTCCCAGGGGTTGACCCGCTCTGGGGGGGTAGGTTCCGGGGACAGGGGGGGGGCGGGGTCAGAGAGCAGCCAACTGATGGTTTCTGGGGGGGAGGCCCAGGGGTTGGGGTGGGGTGGGGTTTCCCTTTCCCCGTGTGGTGAAGGGGTTGCACCGATCGATCGCCGATCGGCCTGCTCCCCTAGGTTGGGGCTACTGGGTGTTGGGGCACTGTCCCGCCGCCGAGACCCCTTGGGGCGCAGGGGTTGCGATCCCTTGGCGGGTTCTCGTTTGCCCTGGCTTTGGCCCGGTTTGGGGCGGGGAGCGGGGGGGGATGGTTGAGCGCGATCGAAAGCCGCCATCCGGCTGAGATCGCCAGAGTTCGATCGGCCCTGTCCTGTCCTGAGGGCTGGTTTGGGCTGGGCTGCCTTGGCTACTGGTCCAGTTCTAAACCCCATCTCCCAAAGCCATCGCTGTAAGGGAGTCTGGGCGTTGGGCTGCTTACTCCGATTTTTACTGCGTTGAAGCCCCTGAGAAGGGGATGGTGGTTTAGCTTTCACCCAAGTACTATGCTCCTGGCTAGGGTGGTCATGGGGTACAAATCAGAAAAACGGGAGAGGGAACAAGGACTAACCCAGCTTAGACCGCTAGCTGTGCGAATTCTTAGGGCAGTTGTCGGATTTGTCAAGCGAGGGACTCGCAGGACTGTCGCGGAGTGTGATCCCTAGATTTAGGGTTCCGTTGTTTACGACTCCGCATCGACTCCACCGGAAGGATTCCCTTGGTTTTGGCTAGGGCGATCGACGGCGTGGTTCACAGCCCAATCGACTTGGCGAATCATGCCCTGGAGCATCGCCAGTTCTTGGCGGGAAATCTGAGCGCGATTATAGAGCCGTCGCAACTTCTCCATGCGCCGAGCCGCTGTATGGGGATAGAGGTAGCCAATACGCAGGAGGAGTTGTTCCAGTTGTTTATAGTAGCGATCGAGATCCGCTAAGGAAGCCAAAAGATCGCTGTGATACACCTGAGGAGGCTCCTGATACTGTTCCTGATCTTGGGTTTGGCGAGGAGGCTGCCAATCCCGGCGATCGCAAGCGAACTGTTCCCTTTCATCCTCCTGAGTGCTTTCTAGTTTGTCGAGGGAGGGAACCTCTTGGAAGGGCATAGACGGGGGGGGGACAGGGCCGGAGGGGTGAGGCTCCCTGGGGCCACCGGGTTGTAGCTCAGGATCGAGGCCGTGCTGTAGCTCAGGATCGGGGCTGGGTAATGCAGGGTTAGGGCCGTGCTGTAGCTCAGGATCGGGGCCGTGCTGTACCTCAGGATTAGGGCTGGGTAATCCATCGTCGTTTACGAGTGCATCACGGTGTAATGCATCACGGTGTAGTGCATCACTGTGTAATGCATCACGGTGCGATGTATCACGATGTAATGCATCACGGTGCGATGTATCACGGTGCGATGTATCACGATGTAATGCATCACGGTGTAATGCATCACGGTGTAATGCATCACAGTACAATGCATTACGGTGCAATTCGTAGCAGCGCAACTCATAACAGCACACCGCTACGGCTTGGGCCAAGTTCAAAGACGCATAAGCCTCACCACTGGGAATTTGCACCAAACGCTGTGCATAATGCAGTTCTGCATTGTTCAACCCTGAATCTTCCCGCCCAAAGATCAAGGCAGCCGGTGCGGGTTGGGCCAGATCTGCGGGGGCCATGGTTTCGGGTCTCGATCGTTCCCAAAGCCAGGGCAGCATTTGCCGAGGCGTTCCTAGGGGCAGGGGAATCAGACGATCGCGGCCACTGGTGGCGATCGCCTTAGCGCAGCCCTCCAGCGCCACTGCCAGACTAGAGACCCGTTGGGCCTGCTCCAGCACTTCAACCCCATGGACAGCCATCTGCCGCGCCTCAGCCCCCAGGGGATCACAATTAGGGTTGACTAAAACCAGTTGCTCCAACCCAAAATTTTTCATCACCCGTGCCACTGATCCCACATTCAGGGGGCCAGCCGGTTCAACCAAAATAATCCGGATCCAGTCCAGCATCACATATTGCTATAAAAGTCGTGCTGTAAAGCTTTTAGATTTTAACCTGAAAATTGCCTAATTCTAAGGATAGATAGAGTTTGATTTTCTAACACCGATAGGGGTTGAGTTCTCTATAAAAGAAATCAAGTTTAAAGTATTTACGTCAACCCTTGTTTTCTGGGGAATTTCAATGATAGGCTTCGTTGGTGGATGTTTTGGTAGTCCCTCGATCGATTTTGTCTTGGCTTTATCCTCCATCAAGTACAGTTTTGAAGAGAGTGGCTATTCAATGTAAAGGATTGCGGTTGTGGTTTTACCTTAGACGCTGATCTTCTAGCCAAAGATTAAGGCAATCCCCCTAAAGTTGCCCCTGCCAATACCCTTGCTCCCTAACCCCAAAACCCACCCTCATCTACCCTGTAACAGGGGTCTCTACCTGCGCAACAACCCAATGGTAAATATCAACGCCAACTCCTCCCACGATTCAAGCCCCTCAACGCCTGGAACGTCCGAGTCCCTTGTACCCGAAGAGCAGCCCCAGGATGATGCTGTCAAGGGTTCCGACTCCCCAGCGATACCTTCCTCGGCAACCCTGCCCCCAGAGTCCGCCCCCTCCTCCACCTCCCCAATCGCCATTGCTGGTCTTGATGCAACGGTAATTGCCGAAGTGATCGCCATTGCCCATGCCCTCAATCTAGACTGCGATGAGCAGTTCTACGAGGTCAATGGGGCGGCTGGGATTGAGTTAGTCCGGAACTTCAGCCGCTATCAGACTGCCATTGAAGAAATTGAGAATACGCGCAAGAGATCCTCTTCTCTGGCGACCAAACCCTCCGCAGAGCAGGCGCTAGAAGTGTTGCTGGCGCGAGATCAGTTGCAAGACTCGATCGATGAATGTGATCAAAGCTCTGCCCTGACGGTCAAGCTCCTAGAACTGGATACCCGCCTTCGCGCCCTGGGGCCAGATTTGGCTAAGAGTGGATCCCTAACAGAATGGAAATCCAGCATTAACCCCCCCGATTCAGCCTGGTGGTGGCAGTTTGAACCCCCCGTGCAAATTGGGGCTTGGGATAAACTGGATTGGCTCTGGAATGGTCTAACAGCAGCGGCCTTGGCTGCAACGGCTAGCTTCAGTGTCTCCATTCTTCAGGCGATGTCCGTGGGGGGGTTAACTTGGCAAGCCTCCCTGGGGACGATCGCCCAGGGGGCTGGTTTGGCACTGCTGGGGGGCGGTGCCCTGACGACGGATGGTCAGAAGAAAGTCCAAGGTCTGCTGCGGAACTATAACATTCCGCCGGAATTTTACAGTGAAATTACCTTTGCTGCTTCCCTGAGTCTCTTTTTTATGGTCAGCGGCCTCTATAGCTTCCTGCCGGGATATTTTTATCGTCAAGGAGCCAAGGCTTACGAGGCGGGCGATCTAAACGCGGCCCAGGAGAAGTTACAGGAAGCCCTCAGTCTCGATCCGGGCCAAACCGATGCACACCTGGTTCTGGGTACAGTTTACGAAACCTTGGGAGACCTTGATTTAGCCCTAGAGTCCTATGAACACGTTGTGCAGGCGGGCGGTCCACGGGGCTTTAATAACGCGGGCAGAATTTATATTCAACGTCTGGATCCCAATACCCAAACGCCAGACCTACAGATGGCTGAGACTTACCTTCGCATGGGTCTTCAGCGGGCCTATAGCTATACCGATGCCCAACTCAATAACCCCTCCATGGCCGAGGCGAATCAAGTAGCCCTCCGCGCCACCCTTCAGGAAGCCCGCTATCAACTGCATCGCAACTTGGGTTGGGCCTTGTTGAGCCAAGATCGGTATGCGGAGGCCGAAGAGGAACTGAATCAGGCCATTCAGCTTGATGAAAGTATCAGCGAGCGGCAACAGGGAACGGGCTTTGCTTACTGTCTCATGGCCGTGACCCAGGAGGGTTTGGGGCAAACGAATCTCGCAACCCAGTTCTGGCATGACTGCCAAACCAAGGCGCGTCCGGAGACCCTGGATGAGTATCGCTGGTTGATGCAAGCAGGGGCACACCGATTGGCGGGTTGTGTCGATACGAGCGGGGTGGTGCAAGGGCTGGAGCAACTGCCCTGGGAGTTTGATGAGGTGTGTTTAGCGGGGGTGCAATCTATACCTCCGCAACTCCCCTCCAAAGAGAATGTGGGGGTATATGTGGAACGGTTCCAAAAAACCCTAGAAGAAACCTGGTCTCCGGATCCTAGTGTGGTGACTGAGCCGTTACGCTACTATGTCTCCCTCACCAGTAATGGTTCGCTCTATAACTATGCTCCGCTCCATAAGTTGGCTGCGGATTTGCAAGCACAGGCTCCCCTCGCTGATCTGTATGCCAACAGTAAGATCATTGACCGATCGACGGTGATGGTTCCCAAGGCTGAGTTTGAGTTGGTGCTCAACCCCGATGGCGGCATTGCGTTCCTCCCTTGGACCCGCCTCGATCCACCCCATTTAATCCCTCAGGCTGACACCGAGAAGCCTCCGGCAGAGCCAAAGCCGCCAGCGGGAAATCCCTAGGGAAACCTTCAGGGAATTTTGAGCAATTGTGGCGGGTGTATCTGTCATCGCGGGGATGATGGGAGTCCATCTCCCGGCCCTTGGGCAGATTCATCCCTGCGATCGGGCAAATTCCCTTGAATTGGGTGCATTTCACGTTTGCCAAGGGGCGGACTAAAGTCCGCACTACGAGCCGTTTGAGCCAGGTTAGGGGCTGGGTTGCTCCACCGTGAAATGCACCCCCTGAATTTGTCCCGATTTTTCTTTTTGATGAATTTCAAATTAACTTTAAACTTTCGATATAAAAATTAATATAAGACTTTTGTGAAGGAAACCCGATTTAGGGAGGAAAGCAGGTAGATTGGGCAAGGTCTCGTGGAGTTTGGAACTTGACTCAGAAACACGAAAGATTGGGTAGTATCCCAGGGCAATCAAGCGATCGGCTTGTGTTGCGTGCCAGTGGCACGTCGTGTTACCGAGACAGCTCACATTGGTACACTACACTTAAGGAGATTCCATGACGATCGCACTTGAAAAACAAGCGCCCGCCCCGTCGTTAAACCGGGCTGCTGAAGCAGCGCCCCCCCGTCCCAAGGTCGTTGGTATTCCCAAGGAAGTTTTTCCCGGTGAGTGTCGTGTTGCAGCTACCCCAGACACCGCGAAGCGGCTCCAGAAATTGGGCTTTGCGGTTTGGGTTGAGTCTGGGGCAGGGGCAGCAGCCAGCTTTACGGATGCAGCCTATGAGCAGGTCGGTTGCACGATCGTGGCGGATACGGCCCAACTTTGGCAAGATGCGGACTTAATCCTTAAGGTTCGCCCCCCTGCCCAGCATCCGGACCTCGATCGCCCCGAAACGGAACTGCTCCGGGAAGGGGGCACCCTGATTAGTTTCCTCTGGCCTGCCCAAAATGCGGAATTGCTGGAGAAACTGGGCGATCGCAAGGCCACGGCGATCGCGATGGATGCCGTCCCTCGCATTACCCGTGCCCAAAAAATGGATGCCCTTAGCTCCATGGCGAATATTGCCGGATATCGGGCTGTTATCGAAGCTGCAAACCAGTTTGGTCGCTTTTTCACGGGCCAAATTACCGCTGCTGGGAAAGTTCCCCCCTGTAAGGTGCTGGTGATTGGGGCTGGTGTGGCGGGGTTGGCGGCGATCGGCGCTGCCAAGAGCCTAGGGGCAGTGGTCCGGGCCTTTGATACCCGCCCCGTCGTCAAGGAGCAGGTGGAAAGCATGGGGGCCGAGTTCCTGGAACTAGAGTTTGAGGAAGATGGCACCGGGAGCGGCGGCTATGCCAAAGTTATGAGCAAGGAGTTTATTGAGGCGGAAATGGCTCTGTTTGCCGAACAGGCCCAGGATGTCGATATTATCATCACCACCGCTTTGATTCCGGGGAAACCCGCCCCCTGCCTCATCACCACGGCTATGGTGGAAAGTATGAAGGCTGGCTCAGTCATTGTAGACTTGGCCGCAGAGCAAGGGGGCAACTGCGAGGTTACTCGCCCCAATGAGATTTATGACTATAAAGGCGTAAAAATCATCGGTCTCACCGACTTACCGAGCCGGATGGCCAGCCAGTCCAGTCAACTCTATGGCACCAACCTTTGCCATCTCCTCAGTGATATGGGGGGTGCAGGGGAGTACCGGGTAGACTTTGAGGATGAAGTGGTGCGGGGTGCCTTGATTCTCCATGCAGGTGAAGTCACTTGGCCCGCTCCCAAGCCCGTCAATCCCTCCCCTGCGCCTGCTCCAACCCAGGCCGCTGTTCCGGCTACGGTGACCGATAAGGCCGAAACGAGCCAGGGTGGCACGCCGATCTGGTTTATCCTCGGTGCCTTGGCGCTTTTGGGCATTGGCCTGGGTGCGCCTCCCTCGTTCTTGTCCCACTTCACGGTGTTTGTACTGGCCTGTTTTGTCGGCTGGCAGTTGATCTGGAATGTGACCCCCGCTCTCCACACCCCCCTCATGAGTGTAACCAATGCCATTAGCGGCATCATCATCATTGGCGGTATGTTGCAAATTTCCGGTCCCCTGACTTCTCCGACGACGATTTTGGGCGCGATCGCGATTTTGGTGGGGACTATCAACATTTCCGGTGGCTTTTTGGTCACCCAGCGGATGTTGCAGATGTTCCGTAAGTAGTCCCCTGCGATTGCCGGTCTAATTCCAGTCTCATTCCAGCCTTATTCGAGTTTTGTAGTGCTCTAACTGATCTATGACCACAAGTTTAACGAGTGTCGCCTACATTGCGGCCAGTGTTCTCTTTATCCTCAGCCTGGGGGGGTTATCTAACCAGGAGTCGGCCCGCCGTGGCAACCTCTACGGGATTTTGGGGATGATTCTGGCGATTGTGGCGACGGCCCTCAGTGCCCAAGTCACCAACTACAGTACCCTGGCCACGGTTGTGATTCCTGGGGTGATGATTGGGGCGATCGTGGCTTCCCGCGTGGCCATGACTTCCATGCCGGAACTGGTGGCGATTTTGCATAGTTTTGTGGGTTTAGCCGCTGTTTTGGTGGGGGTGGGTAGCTACCTCAGCCCCGATCCGGCCCTGGTGGGTTCGGAGGTAACGATCCATCAGTTAGAGGTCTTTATTGGGGTCTTTATTGGGGCCGTAACCTTTACGGGATCGATCATCGCCTTCGGCAAACTGCGGGCCATTATTAGCAGCAAGCCCCTAACCTTACCCGGTCGCCATTTGCTCAATTTGGGTATTTTGATTGCTTCTGTGGTCTTGGGTGCCCAATTTATGACCGCAGGTGAACTGTTGGGCCTGCAACCGTTGTTGATCATGACTGGCCTAGCGGCGGTGTTGGGACTGCACCTGGTGGCGGCGATCGGCGGGGCCGATATGCCCGTGGTCATTTCCATGCTCAATAGCTACTCCGGCTGGGCCGCTGCGGCGGCAGGCTTTATGCTCTCCAATGACCTGCTGATTGTGACGGGTGCCCTGGTGGGCAGTAGTGGCGCGATTCTAAGCTTCATTATGTGTAAGGCGATGAACCGCTCCTTTTTCAGCGTGATTTTGGGGGGATTTGGTACAGGAGGCGGGCAAGCGGCTAGCAGTAGTGCGGTTGCGGGTACCGTGACCCAAACCTCGGTGGAGGAAACGGTGGAACTGCTCAACAATGCCCGCAGTGTCATCATTGTGCCCGGTTATGGCATGGCGGTGGCCCAGGCCCAGCATCCGGTCTCGGAGATTACGGCGATTCTGCGTAAGAAGGGGGTTAATGTCCGTTTTGGCATTCACCCGGTGGCAGGTCGTCTGCCCGGTCACATGAATGTTCTCTTGGCGGAAGCAAACGTCCCCTATGATATCGTGTTGGAAATGGACGAAATCAACGAAGATTTTCCGGAAACTGACGTGGTGCTGGTGATTGGGGCCAATGATACGGTGAATCCCAGTGCTTTGGAGGATCCGGGGAGTCCGATCGCGGGGATGCCGGTGCTGGAAGTGTGGAAGGCTGCGGATGTGATTGTGATGAAGCGGGGGATGGCGAGTGGCTATGCGGGGGTGGAAAATCCCCTGTTCTATAAGGAGAATACGCAGATGCTGTTTGGGGATGCCAAAGCGAATGTGACGGCGATTTTGGGTAAGTTGCTGGAAAGCCAGAGCCAGAAAGCGCCTGGGAAGGTCTTGGCAACGGTTTAGGCATAATTTGCAACCCATAAGCTGAGGGGCTGCAATCCCTAGCCCCCCTGGGAGAGCCGATGTACAGTCGGCTTTTTTATTGTTCTGCCATGGGAAAGGGAAGAAACTGCTTGTTGGGAGCCGCTCAGCTTGGGAAGTCCCTCGGCTGGGGTTGTCCTCCTGTGGTCTTTGCGATCGGCCCAACCGAGGCCGCTACGGGGGGATTGTCCCGATCGATCGAGATTTGATATAGCAGTGGATTTAAAGAAAGACTTGCGCTAAAGTGTAGGAGCTTACTCAGTCATCTGGCTCGATTCTTGGGGCCAGTGACTCTGAGTCGCACGAGGGAGCCGAATTCGTCTAGCTCCCGTGGGTTTAATTCCCCCAATCATCACTACACGGGTCAAATCAAAATCAATGACAGCATCGTCACCTTTCCATCGGGGTGAGCTACTTCCATTGCTGCGATCGTCGTCTACCCAGACTCCCCATGCAGCTTCCCCTAGC
>JAYKJG010000102.1:0-15622 GCA_035286285.1 Prochlorothrix sp. | reverse complement strand
GTGGTGATGGCACTGGCTTGATCCAGATAAATTTCCGGAATTTCCAGGCGAATACTGCCGCCATTGCTGTTTTGGGCATTGGCTGTGATTTTACTGTCACTGAGGCGGAGGGTTCCTTGGGATGGCTCGATCGATGCAACGGTGATGTTGCCGCCATCACTGGTGGTGCTTGTGCCTGCGATCGCACTGGGAATCCCTTGGCCATTGGTACTGACTAAGCTTTGATTTTGCAAGACAATGAGCGGTGCCTTCAGACTCAGATCACCCAAACCCCCATTGGCGCTAATGCGGCCTTGATTGAGCAATAAGCCCGGTAATTGGGTTGCAGTAATGGAAACATCTCCTGCCCGCCCGCCTACGGTGTCTGAGGCAATAAGGCTACGATCGAGGCTGAGAGACCCCACCTCGACGGTGATATTGCCGCTTTCAAGGGTTTGACCGAGGGCATTGGTGGTAATGCTGCTATTTTCCGTTAATTCCAGGCGATCGCCGTTGATCTGAATATTGCCCGCGCCGGAGCGGGTATCGCCGCGAATCTTGCTTTCCCCTTGGAGTTGAATCAGATCTGAATCCTGAATCACTAAATTACCTGCATTGCCGGAACTTTCGCCGCTGACGGTCATTTCTGCGTGATCGCGCAGGATGATGGCTTTTGCCTGTACGGCCAGTGTTCCAGCGGATCCTATACCCGTTGAACCCGCCAGCAGGCCACTGGGGAACCATGCGCCAGTAATGTCCTTAAAAACTGGGAGATTGCCCAGATTATTACCGGGAATGACCGCCGATCGGCCCTCCAGGGTCAGAGTTTCGGCAACTGTTAGCTGAAGATCACCCCCGGCTCCCTGTCCAAAGGTTCCAGAGCTAATCTGTCCCCCTTGGCGTGCTGTGAGGTAAGGGGTTGTAATCGTAATCCGATCGCCCTTAATACCGCCCTCAGCCGTGGTGGTGATGAGGGAGGGTGCGCCATTGCTACTGGTGCCGGTGACCTCAACAAAGTCGCGGGCGGTAATAACCAAACTGCCTTGGCCGAGGCTGGCATCGGTACTGCGGGAAGTCATGGAGATGCGGCCTCCATCCTGGAGCCTTAAACTCCCCGCCGTAATCTCAACTTGCCCAGATCCTCGGCTTCTTTCGCCCTGGAAAGCTGTAATCACGCTATTGAGCACGTTACCTCGTGTGGTTAATCGCTCTCCTTGAATCAAAACCGAGTCTTTGGCCTCAATAAAAACTCGACCCGCCGATCCTTGGCCGAGGGACTGGGCTAGGATTTGCCCCCCGTTGAGGACTCGCAAAGTATCAATATTGAGGTCAATCTCTCCCCCGCGTCCACTTGCTGCGCTAGAGCTTTGCACAGACCAGTCTGCCCGATCGACTTCCACAACACCCCCCTGGACCCGAAGTGTACCTGCATTGCCGCTGCCAAAGGTATCTACGCCGATAATGGCCCCGTTAGCGGTGCGGAAAAAGGGAGTGATGACCTCTAGGGTTCCCCCCTGGCCGGAAGCGCCGGGATTCACCGCCGCAAACAGACTACTGGCAAAAACATTAGGAGAAGTACCCCCGACCCCTGCCACGGTGACTGACTCTGTGCCCCGGACCCGAAGCAGACCGCCCACCTGGGATCCCAGGGTATCAGCGATCAGGGTTGAACCAGCGTTTACTGCAATTTGACTGCCTTGGAGGGATAAATTCCCCCCCCCTGGGCCACTTACATCCAGGGCAGTTCTGCTATTGAGGGTAATGGGACTAAAGCGGCTGCTGGCTTCGTCGTAGCTGAAATGCCACGGTGAATCGGTCGTGGGAGTTTTGAGTTGGACTGTGCCGGAGGCGAGGCTGGCGACTTCGATCGTGCCCTGGGTTGCCCGTAGGTAGGATCCATTGAAGGTGACCGAATTGCCAATGAGGCCCATAAACTGGCCGGGGCTTACGGCTGTACCCGTTGCTTGGAACTGCCGGTTAATGGAGAAATCGGAATTGAACCTCAGGCCATGGGTACCTCCCCCGATTATGATGTCGCCAGGATTATTGCCCATCCAGAGGGCTGTGGGGGGATTAACGACCAAAAGGGGCGCGGGGTTGGGACTGCGGGCTGAAAAGTAGGAACCATCAGCAAAAATAAGCCGATCGCCCGTGCTAGCAAAGAAGGAGCCGCCAATATCGAGGCGAGTTTGGCCATTCATGCGCACGCCGTTGGGATTGAGGAGAAAGAGATTGGCGGGGTTACTGGTTCTGAGGGTGCCGGGAAGGCTAGAGGCGACGGTGCCGGTTACGCGGGCGAAAATATTGTTAACCTGGGGTGAATTATTAAATAAAACCGTTTCACCGCTGCCTAGGGTAAAGAAAAGAAAGCTGTGGAAGAGCAAATTGCCCGCTTGGTTAGGAGTACCGCCGGTAATGGTCCAAAGCCGGGGACTGCCGGACTGCTGGACGATCGTGGGCTGCTGGAGGGTTGTGTCGGCTACGATGGTTTGGGCAAGGCTGGGGGCGGTCCAGGGGGTCAGCGCGGCCCAGGTGCTGAGACAGAGTAAGGGGACTGCCGGGGGGAAGAGTGGCGACCAGCGGGGGGGGTGAGGGAACCGGCGAGGGCGGCGATCGGGCGAAGGGCGGTGAAGCGTCATGGAACAGCAGGGTAACAGGACTGGGCGGGGGCAGAGGCAATCCCGTCCCCATTATCTGCGTTGCCTCTAGGCTGCGTCAAACCAAAGCCGCAGCGTCCCTTTCAGCACCCAGTCGGTAGGGGCAATCCCCCCGTGGTTGCCCCAGTTTTTGGCCACCAGGAGGGGAGCCACAGGGGCATGACCCCTACGGTTGACTCTTCCACAGTGCAATGCACCCCAACCGCAACTGCATGGTAGTAGCTTAAAAATCGGCGCTGAGGGGGGTGCGGGGGAAGGGGATGACATCGCGGATATTGGTCATGCCGGTCATGAACTGCACTAATCGCTCAAAGCCCAAGCCAAAGCCTGCATGGGGGACGGAGCCGTAGCGGCGCAGGTCTAAATACCACCAATAATCCTCTAGGGGCAAGCCCTGGGCTTGAATTCGCTGTTCTAGGACTGTGAGGCGATCTTCCCGCTGGGAGCCGCCGATAATTTCCCCAATACCGGGGGCGAGGACATCCATGGCGGCGACGGTTTTGCCGTCTTCGTTGAGGCGCATATAGAAGGCTTTGATTTGGGTGGGGTAGTCGGTGACGATGACAGGCCGCTGAAACTGTTCTTCGGCGAGGTAGCGTTCGTGTTCTGATTGCAGATCAATGCCCCATTCAACGGGGTATTCAAAGGTTTTGCTACTTTTTTCGAGGAGATCGATCGCTTCGGTATAGGTAATGCGGCCAAATTCGCTGTTGATGATATTTTGTGCGCGATCGATGGCTTGTTTATCAATGCGATCGTTAAAAAATTCCAGATCCTCAGGACACTGCTCCAGCACGCGGGCAAAGACAAACTTTAAAAAGTCCTCCGCCAAGTTCATATTGCCCCCTAGGTCACAAAAGGCCATTTCTGGCTCTACCATCCAGAATTCTGCTAAGTGCCGTGAGGTATTGGAATTTTCCGCCCGAAAGGTTGGCCCAAAGGTGTAGATATTGCTGAGGGCGGTGGCCATGATTTCTCCCTCCAGTTGGCCGCTGACGGTGAGATAGGCGGGCTTACCAAAGAAATCTTGGCTGAAGTCGGCGCTTTTGGCTTCGTTGAGGGGGATTTTGCTGGGATTTTGCAAATCTAGGGTGGTCACGCTGAACAGTTCCCCGGCTCCCTCGCAGTCACTGGCGGTGATAATGGGGGTGTGGATCCAGAGGAAATCGCGGCTTTGGAAAAACTCATGGATGGCGGCAGCGCAGGCATTGCGGACCCGGAGAACTGCGCCGATCGTGTTGGTGCGGGGGCGGAGGTGGGCGATCGTCCGCAGAAATTCAAAGGAATGGCGCTTTTTCTGCAAGGGATAGGCACTGTCGCAGTCGCCGACTAGCTCCCCGGCGGTGACCTGTAGCTCAATGCGTTGGCCTTGACCGGGGGAGGGCACTAACTTTCCGGTAAACCGAACGGCAGCCCCGGTGCTGATGCCCTTCACCAAGTCGCTGTAATTGGCCAAATCCTGGGGTAAAACGGCTTGTAGACCCTTGAGGGAGGAGCCATCATTGACTTCCACAAAGGTAAACTCTTTCTGCTCCCGTTTGGTCCGAACCCAGCCTTGAATGGTCACTGCTTCATCGGGCTGACCGTGGCGGAGTAACTGCAAAATACGCTGGCTGGCAGGAGTTTGGCTCATGGTGGGCAAGGCTTAGGTGAACGGATAAGGCTGAGTCAATGGTGGCAGGGATCAGGTTTTCTGACCCGGTTTGGTCTGTGGGGTTGGGCGGGAAGACCCCGCCCCTACGGAATGGGGTGAGGGGTTGGGCGGGAAGACCCCGCCCCTACGGGGAAATTCGGGGTTAAATAGCGGTTTCGGGTTGTTCAGGGACGGGTTGGCCAATTTTTGGCTCTGTTCCGGCGATGAGGCGTTGAATGTTGCTTTGGTGGCGGTAGAAAATGTAAACCGCTGACATCAAGGCAAAGAATTTATAGGCAATGGGCTGGCCTGCGGCCCACATCAGGACGTTAACCCCGATCGCCGCTGTCATCGACCCCACAGACACAATGCGGAACACAGCCAAAGTGGCCCCAAAGACCCCAAAGGTGCCCAAGGCAACTAACCAATTCATACCAAAAACAACCCCTAGGGAAGTAGCAACGGACTTTCCACCTCGGAAACCCAGCCAAATCGGTTTACTATGGCCCAAAAGAGCAATTAAGCCCGATAAACAGCCAATCCAGGGAGCATCGACGTGGGGGATGGGGGTTGCTAGTTGACTGTAGAGACTGGCTCCCCACATCACGGAGAAAGTGCCTTTAAGGATGTCCAGCAAAAAAACCACTAAGGCCGGACCCTTGCCCAGGGTGCGCAGAACATTGGTTGCTCCTGTGGAGCCGGAGCCTTCTTCCCGTAGATCAATGCCTTTGAGCCAGCGGCCTGCCAGGTATCCGGGGGGGATGGAGCCTAAGAGGTAGGCCAGCACAAAGATGCCGACCACGGCGGACAGGGTAAGGGCCATGGTGAGAATTCCTCCTGAGACAGATGCTAGAAATACTCTTGGGGCTGACTGCGGCGATCGGCGGGATCCCGCGCAAAGGCCAACCAAATGGGGAATTGTAGGACGGATAGATCGATCGCGGTTTCTGACTCATCAATGATGATCAGGGGGAGGTTACCGCTGCGGAGAATGCGATCGGCCCGCTGGGCGAGGGGGAAGGGATCCTCAAAGAGGGCAACGCCTCGGTTGGGGCCAAAGTCCGATCGGGCGATGCCCAGGCAATCCTGCAAGCCCCGCCGCCATTCTCCCAGGCGTTCGGGATTGTTAGCCAAAATCAAGGCTGACAACTGCTCCCCATAGAAATAGTTGAGGACAGAGACCACCGCCGAGGCCACCAGAATATTTTGGGTGCGGCCCCCTAGGGAGCGGATTGCGCCCCGGCCCCCTTGGCGGAAGAACCAATTGCTGACGCGATCGGCATGGATTGGCTCAAAGGTGCGGCGCAGTTGCCAGGGGGGACCGTAGTAGTCGGGGCTGTTGCGATATTGGTCCAATAACTGCTGAATTTCCTGGGCCTCTTCCGCAAAGCTCTGTTCTGCAAAGCGGGGGGTGCGGGCCTGTCCGGCCTTGGCTTCGGGGTTGCTGGGGTCTGTGGCGGCGGACCCGACGGCGGACCCACTGGCGGCGGACCCACTGGCGGCGGGGGCATTGGGGGCTTCGGGGACAAGCTTGAGGTCGTCGGCGGCAACGACTAAATCCTGGAGGCTCCCGACCAAGAAGTTCTTGAAGCTTTGCACTCGCACCGCCAATTCCTGGGAGGCTCCGGCAAAATTCTGCTTCATTTCCTCTTGGATCTTTTCTTGGCGCTGCTCCAGTTGCTCGATCGACAGCTTCAGGGCTTGGCGGCGCTCTTTGAGTTCCTGGCTAGCCTCTCGGATCATGGTGCTGAGGGCTTGCTTGGCTTCCATCAACTCCTCTTGGAGCAACTCCAGTTGGGCTTCCAAGTCAGCCACTTCTTTTTGCAGTTGGGCTTTGCGGGCTTGGAGACTGTCCAGGGTGGCAGCGGCAGCGCTGGCGGGGGATGGGTCAGGCGGGGGATTGCTGCTTGTGGCCGTTGTTGGGCTGGTTTGGGGGGGGCTGGGGGATGGCTCTGCGGGGGGGCGATCGGGACTAGGGGATCCACTGCCAGCACTAGGCCGGGATTGGCTGGAGCCTGAACTTTCCCCACTGATCCCTAGGGCAGTGGCGATCTCTTCCACGGAATCGGCCCAGGGATCGTCTTCGGTTGGATTTTGGCTCCCCATGATTAAAGCTTCTACTGAACGTCCTAAGGCGGTGTCTGCTGCTGTTGCGTTATCTGCTGCGGTGTTGCTGGCTGCGGTTCCCCCGAGCGAGGTGTAATTTTGGCCCTGGACCAGGCTAAAGGCAGCGGCTTCCAGGGGAAAGCCTTCGGTTTCGGCTCCATAGCGAAATTCACCGATGGGATCCTGGCGGTTATCTTTGCGACTGTCTTTGCGATCGTCAGGGGTGGCGCTGGGGTCTGTGGTTGAGATCGAGGGCCGATCGGAGGAGTCTAGGGCAGTGGGGTTTTGGCCTAACTCCGGTGTGTCGGTTTCCAAGTCTTGGAGATCGAGGGATTTGGGGGCAGCTTTGGGGGGCTGCTGTACGGGGGGCTGGGTGGCCTTGGCCTCGGTGGGAAATTCAAATTGAGACAGACGCGGGTCAATGCCTTGGGGGGTCGCTGGGGGATTGCCAGCTTGCGGGGTGGCAGCTTGGGGCGGCGAAGGGACAGAGGGGGTCGGTTCTGGGGTCAAAGCGGTCGCCTCAGGTGAGGATTGGGGCCGAGCATTGCCCAAATTGAGCAACGGTCGATTTTCGGGAACCCCTTCCTGACCCGTTGCGGGGGTGCGATCGGCGTTTTGATCGGGGGACGGAAAGTTCTCAGAAGTCATGGGCAGGTTTTCACGTTCCACAAAGGCAGGGGGCACTCAGGCAGCACCCATCACCGGACCACAAGCCAGATCCACAGGAACCCGGTTGCAGTTTTTTATCCTAACCTAATTCTAGGCGCTTGCCATTGCTGCCGGGATTACCGCCAATATTGCCACAAATTCATTGTTGCCCGGTTTGGGACCACCGTTGCTGAAGCGATCGAGCTTGGGGGCGCGATCGGGGCTGTTGGGAGGAATTGGGGCTGAAGGACATCCTGTTATCTTCCGAGAAGTCTAGTGCTAGGCTAAGGGGTATTGAACAATTGATCTCAAATTGATCTCAAACGCTTACTTCGTCCCTGGCTGGGCACCCTTTCCCATGACCCGTTCCCCCTCCAGACGCTTAACGCCCCGTATCCTCACCCGCATTGAGACTAAAACCATTGACCCCAATGCCATTAATCAGCTTTTTCAGCGGGCAGGCTTGCCGCCCCGTGAAGTTGAAAAATGGCGAACCTCCCTGCGCTACTCCCTGTTTTGCATTACGGCCCGGATTGTCAGTACCCAAGAGTTGGTGGGCTTTTTGCGGGCCAGTGGGGATGGGGTTTTTAATGTGACCCTGTGGGATTTTGTGGTGGATCCGCGCCTGAAGAACCGGGAGGAAACCCAGGAAATGATCCTGGACCTGCTTCAGCGGGAAGTGCAGCGATCGTTTTCGCGTTGTTCTGTTTCTTTTTTCGCCAAACCCCGCGAATTGCCGCTGCTGCGACGGGCTAACTTTGCGGAGGAGCGCCAGGGCATCCGGGCCATGGCTCTGCGGCCTGATTCCTTGGGCTACCGGCTGCGACAACTGCGGCAGTGGGACTTTTGAGGGGTTGGGGATTGTTAGGGATTGTTGGGGATTTTTGGGGATTGTTGGGGATTTTTGGGGATTTTGGATGGTTTGCGATCGCCTGCGTCTATCGCGTGTGTCCGTCGCCTGCATCCATCGCCTGCGTCTATCGTGTGTGTCCATCGCGTGTGTCCGTCGCCTGCGTCCCTTGTGCCCCTTGTGCCCCTTGCGTCCCTTAGCGAGAGGCTCTCGACAAAATAAACGGCCTTTTGTTAAATGTTACAGAATGCAACGTATAATTACTGGCAACCGATTAAAGTTAAGAAAATCTAAAACTTAAAGTAGGATGTCATGCGTGTTGCGATCGCTGGAGCCGGTTTAGCAGGGTTATCCTGTGCCAAATACTTAGTGGATGCGGGTCACACTCCCGTTGTCCTAGAGCGCCGAGACGTTCTGGGCGGTAAGGTGGCTGCCTGGAAAGATGAGGATGGGGACTGGTATGAAACGGGCCTCCATATCTTCTTCGGAGCCTACCCCAATATGCTCCAACTGTTTAAGGAGTTGGACATTGAAGATCGACTTCAGTGGAAAGCGCACACCATGATCATGAACCAGCCGGATCAACCGGGGGTTTATTCTCGCTTCGATTTCCCCGATATTCCGGCTCCCTGGAACGGTATTGTTGCCATTTTGCGCAATAACAATATGCTGACCTGGGAGGAGAAAATTAAGTTCGGTTTGGGGCTGCTGCCGGTGATGGTGCAGGGGCAGTCCTATGTGGAAGAAATGGACCAGTATTCCTGGACCCAGTGGCTCCAAAAGCATGGGATTCCGGAGCGGGTCAATGATGAGATTTTCATTGCGATGGCCAAGTCGTTGAACTTCATTGGGCCGGATGAGATCTCGTCCACGGTGATTTTGACGGCGATGAACCGCTTCCTTCAGGAGCGTTACGGCTCGAAAATGGCCTTTTTGGACGGTTCCCCTACGGAGCGCCTCTGTCAGCCCTTGGTGGACTACATTACGGCTAAGGGCGGCGAAGTGCGGCTGAATGCGCCGATTCAGGAGTTTATGCTAGGGGAAGATGGCCAGGTGACGGGGTTCCGGGTTGCGGGGCGCGAGGGCAGATCTGAGGAGATTCTGACGGCGGATGCCTATGTGTCGGCGATGCCGGTGGATCCCCTCAAGCTGATGCTGCCGGAGTCCTGGAAGGCGATGGACTATTTCAAGAAGCTGGACGGTCTGGTGGGGGTGCCGGTGATTAATCTGCATCTCTGGTTCGATCGCAAGCTGACGGATATTGATCATCTGCTGTTCTCGCGATCGGACCTGCTCAGTGTCTATGCCGACATGAGCAACACCTGCCGGGAATATGCCAACCCCGATCGCTCAATGCTGGAATTTGTCCTAGCTCCCGCAGCAGAGTGGATCGGTCGTTCCGATGAAGATATTGTGGCGGCCACCATGGCTGAACTGCAAAATCTTTTCCCCGATCATTTCACGGGGGACAATCAAGCCAAGCTGCTCAAATACCATGTGGTCAAAACGCCGCGATCGGTCTACCGTGCCGTTCCCGGTTGCCAAGACTACCGTCCCTCCCAGGTCAGCCCCATCTCCAATTTCTTCCTCACGGGCGACTACACCATGCAACGCTACCTCGCCAGCATGGAAGGGGCTGTACTTTCTGGTAAGCTGACAGCGCGGGCGATTTCGGAATCGAGTCTTGCAACTCCCCCTTCCGCCTCTCCTGCTTTAGCGACTTCGGCCTAGTGTGGGCGAACCGGCTGTAGTGCTGCAAGCACGCTCCCGGTGCTGTCCCCGCCGAAACCCCTGCACACCTTTTGGCCAGCTTCTGGCTGTACTGTGTTGCTAACCGGGTTGCTGAGCCTTTTCTGGTGTTCATCCTTTTTCTGTTGCTAACCCGCCCTAGTCTGCTCTGGTTGAGACGATCGAGGCCATGGCCTCGCGGTTTCTGAACCATGATGCAGGGTTTGGGGTTGGGCAAGGGGAGCGATTTTTGGGCGATGGCTCAAGCTCCTCCCCCAGTTTACGGATCCAGTCCCCTGCTAACTCCCTAGTCTGTGCCGAATGCTGCAACTGACAAAGCCATCCACCCCTTGCAGAAGACCACTAGCCTCTGTGGAGGAAGCTTACGAAGCCTGTCGTCGCATCACTGCCGACTATGCGAAGACATTCTATCTGGGTACCCTGTTGATGCCGCCGGAAAAGCGGAAGGCAATCTGGGCTATCTATGTCTGGTGTCGCCATACCGATGAGCTAGTGGATGGCCCCAAGGCAGCAACAACGACGTTGGAAACGTTGGATCACTGGGAAAGTCAACTGGAGTCGATTTTTGCCGGTCATCCGATCGAAGATGTGGACGTGGCCCTTGTGGACACGCTGGAACGATTTACGCTGGATATCCAGCCGTTCCGGGACATGATTGAAGGGCAGCGCATGGATCTGCACCGCAGCCGCTACCAAACCTTCGAGGAGTTGGAGCTGTACTGTTACCGGGTGGCCGGGACGGTGGGGCTGATGTCTACCTCGGTCATGGGGGTGGAGCCGCCTAGCCCCCGATCGCCCTGGTATGAGCCGGATCTGGAACCCTATGTGCCCATTCAGGAAGCGGTGGCCCTGGGGATTGCCAACCAGTTGACCAATATTCTGCGGGATGTGGGCGAAGATGCCCGCCGCCGAGGTCGCATTTATTTGCCCTTGGATGAGTTGGCCCAGTTCGACTATACCGAGGAAGATTTGTTCAAGGGGGTGATTGACGATCGCTGGCGGGCCTTTATGCGGTTCCAGCTCGATCGTGCCCGTGCTTTCTATCGGGAGGCGGAGCGGGGCATTGCTTACCTCAGTCACGATGGTCGGTGGCCAGTTTGGGCTTCGTTGATGCTCTACAGTCAAATCCTGGATGTGATCGAGGAGAATGACTACGATGTCTTCAACCGGCGAGCCTATGTGCCGAAGATGCGGAAGTTTGTGAGTTTGCCGGTGGCCTGGACGCGGGCGATCGTGTTGTAGTGTGTGACGTTGGTGACTGTTGGTGACTGTTGATAACCGTTGGTGACCCTGGGTAACCGTTAGTGACCGTTAGTGACCGTTAGTGACCGTTAGTGACCGTTAGTGACCGTTAGTGACCGTTAGTGTTGGCTTAGCCCTTGTGCGTTTGCATGGATTGCCTCAACCCCTCTGCTCCGAAACGGGTGTATTACCGTTACTTGGATCCGCTCTTGGATGGGGAGCAGGGGATGGGAACTTGGGAGCCGGAGGGGTCGGAGGTCCGGGTTTACCAGGATGTGGCTCCCAGTAGTGCGGGTAAGGGGAGCAAGGGCAGTCTGGGTAAGGGTCAGGCAGACAAGAGCCGATCGGGGTCGGAGGCAGGATTAGAGCGGCCCCAGTGGCAGCAATTATTGCAAGACTGTGCGGCCTTGGGCATTACCCAGGTCCAGATCCAGCGTTGGGAAGATTTAGGGGAAAGTCTGGAGGCTGTGGCTCAGCGGTTGCAGGAATTGGACGATCGGGGCATTGCCTTAATGATGGCGGATGCTGGTTCCGGCTCGGTTGCAGGCTCTAGCCAAGACTCTGCGTCCGTGGGTCAGCCAGTGGGTCAGCCAGTGGGTCAGCCGTTATCGAAGGCAGCGGTGCTGAAGATTTTGCGGGAGGTGCAGCAGCAGGAACTGAGCCGCAAGATCCGCAAGGGCCATGCCCGCAACCGAATTCGGGCGCTGCCTCCACCGGGACGCGCACCCTATGGCTACCGGCGGGGTAAGGATCGCTATGTGATCGATCGCAGTACTGCGCCGGTTGTGAAGGAATTTTTCGATCAGTTTATTCTTTACGGTTCCCTACGGGGGGCAGTGCGCCACATTGCCAAAAAGTACAATAAACGGATTTCGGCTTCGACGGGGCAGCGGTGGTTGCAAAATCCGGTGTATCGGGGCGATTTGGGCTACAAAAACGGGGAAGTGGTGACGGATACCCATGGGGCGATTATTTCGCGGGAGGAGGCGGCCCAGGTCGATCGATTGCTGCGGCGCAACCGGCAGATGGCTCCCCGAACGGCTAGTGCGCCCCGATCGCTGGCGGGGTTGGTCAGTTGTAGCCATTGTGGTTCGGCGACGACGGTGGTGCGGACAACCGGGCGAGGGACCGATCGGGAGTATCTCTATTTGCGGCCCATGGCCTGCCTTGGGTTGCCGAGTGCTGGGTCACCGAGTTGTTCTGGGTCGCCGGATCCTGAGTTGCCAAGTCCTGAGTCGTCAAGTTCTAAGGCGCTAAGTTCTAAGTCGCCAAGTCCTGAGTCGCCAAGCTCTAAGTCGTCAAGCTCTAAGTCGCCGGATCCTGAGTTGCCAAGTCCTGAGTCGCCAAGTTCTAAGTCGCCGGATCCTGAGTCGCCAAGTCCTGAGTCGTCAAGTCCTGAGTCGCCAAGTTCTAAGTCGCCAAGTCCTGAGGCAAAATGCAAGGCAGTGCCCTATGAACCGTTGCTTCAGGCTGTTATCGAGCGAATCTGTGAGGATTTGCCCCAGGCGGTGTCGCGGTTGAATTCCCAGGGGTTGAGTGAGGCGAAGGCGGGGCTGGAGGGGGCGATCGCGGCGAAGGAGCGAATTTTGGTGCAGTTGCCGGAGTTGGAGGAACAGGGCATTTTGGATGCAGATACGGCTGCGTTACGGCGTTACCGGGTGCGGACGGAGTTGGCGACCTTGCGAGGGCAGTTGGCGCAGTTACCGCCGGTTAACCTTCAGGAGTTGTCTCAGACGGTGGCGATCGCCCAGTTCTGGCTTGATCTCTCGGAATCAGAGCGGCGCTTCTTCTTTCGTGAGTTTATCCAAAGTATCGAGCTAGTGCGAGATCAGTCGGGTCAGTGGCAACCGCAGCTTAAGTTTATTTTTTAGGTTTATGGCTTCTATGAACGCCCTTGAATTTTTTCAGCATAGTGCCGGTCAATGGCGCTCCCAACGGACTACTCATCACCTGGCCCTACGACGGGCTGAAACCGGTAGCTCCATCATTACTGTGGAACCTTTGGGGCCAACCGATCGCCGAATTGCGGAAATTTGCCAGTTCCACGGGGTTGAGGCCCAGTTAGCCCTGGGGGGAGCCTATATTACTTGGCGGGGGACCATGGAGTGGGACCGGGCGGAAGAGGCCCATCAGGGGGCGAGTATTTTTGCCTTGGTGCCGGATGGGGCGGAGCAGTCCGGTGAGTCGGATCCGTCGAACCCGTCGGATGTGCAGGCGGGGCGTTTGTTGCGGGATCAGGGCTATGGGGAGAAAATGCCCGTGGTGGGACGCTATCACCTGGAAGCGGGCGATCGGCTTGTTCTGACAACGGATTACGAAACCCTGAGCGCTGTGGAACAGTTTTGGTTTGTGAGTCCCAATTTACGGGTGCGATGGAGTGCGGTTAAGCGCTTGGGTGGGTTTGTTACGTCATCGTTTTGCACAGAAAGCCGCCTTGACCCAGCCCTGCAATCCCCTGCATCGCAATCCCCTGCATCGCAATCCCTCGAATCACAATCCCTCGAATCGCAATTCCTTGCATCACAATCTTCAGATCCGCAACCCGATCTGCAACCCCCAGCATTACAGCCCCTTTCTCCATCAGACTCACTTTCAGCAGCTTCTAGCCTTAAAATCCCTGATTTACCCTTAATTTTTGGCTGGTAACGGCATCTAAGCTCAGCAAATCTGCCCCTGTGGAGGAAGGTTGGGCTAGGGGCTTTGGTTCTTCTGGGGTTGGTTCTGGAGGATTGAGGCGATAGAAGAGCCAGTTGGCAACCCCCATCAGGGGCGGCAAGGCAAACAGTACGGCCAAGACAAGGGCTGCCCACACAAAAATTGCAGGCCGCTTGTGGCCCTGGGTGGGGTAGCCGCAACTGAGGCAGATTTCCTCTTGATCGCTGTTCAGGGAGCCACAAACTTTACAGGGAACGAGGGCCATGGGAATGGGGGGATGAGGGGACTAGGGGGGAGGCGGGGGAGTTGGGGAGGCTTGAGGGAATGGCCACCTAAGCCACAGACCGACGATCGGCCCGTCGCTGCAAAAACTCTAACATTGCCTCAGCATTGAGGGGACCACAGCTTAAGAAGCCCTGGTAGGAATGATATCCCTGGCTGAGGAGGAAATCGAGTTGTTTTTCGGTTTCCACCCCTTTGGCGACAACCTTTAATGCTAAGCTTTGGGCCATGCGCACGATCGCTTTGAGAATGGCTTGATTTTGGGGATGGCTTTCTAGGTGTTGCACTAAATGATGGTCGATCTTCAAGGTGTTGAGGGGTAAGGCACGGAGATAGTGGAGTGAAGAGTAGCCGCGCCCAAAGTCATCTAGGGCAATTTGAATCCCGCGATCCTTCAACTGATACAGCACCTGTTGTGTTGTATCCAAATTACTGAATAGGCTGGTTTCCGTCAGTTCAATTGTGATCCAGTGGGGGGGGACTTGGCTTTGGCTCAGGATGCGATCGAGGCTGTCCATCAAGTCGGGCTGGCGAATGGTTTGGGGTGAGAGATTAAAGGAAACCCGCAACGCTTCGCCCATCTCGTGATTCCCCCAGGACTGCACCTGCTTTAAACCCTGGGCAATCACCCAAAGATCAAACTGGGCAATATTGTGGGCTTCTTCCGCCATGGGGATAAACTTAGCGGGCAGAATTTTACCTTTTTTGGGATGCTGCCAGCGTAGCAGAGCCTCGACTTGCTCGACTTCATTGGTGGTTAAACTGAAGATCGGTTGATATTGGATGATCATTTGATCATGCTCTAGGGCTGTACCCAAATCGAGCTTGAGTTGACACCACTCTAGGGTTGTTTTGCCTGGGAGTTGTTCATAAAACTGGTAGGGCTGAGAGGGGTGCTGTTTCGCCCATTGCAGGGCAACCCGTCCACAGCTAATCCAAGTTTCAGGATCAGTAATGACCCCTTCTGGATGCTGACAGATGCCCGCTTTCACGGCAATTTGAATACATTGATTGGGGAGGGTATAGGGTTGCTGGAGGTATTCAACAAAGCTTTCAACGAGTTGGATGACTTTGCCCCGATCGTCCATGTCTAGGCAAAACAAACCAAACTGATCGGCATCAAGGTGGGCCAGTTGAAAGGTGGTGCCTTGGTCTTTGAGGCCATGGTGGAGGCGTTGACTGAGCTGAATGACAAGCTGATCGGTAATATCTTTACCATAGGCGACGACTAGATCGCTCCAGGCTTCGATCGCAAAAATAAATAAACAGACCCCAGCCTCTGAGACCTGGGTTTGGCCCAATTGAAGGTAGGGCTGGATATATTCCTTGAAACCGAGACGATTGGGCAGACCAGTTAGGTGGTCTTTATAAATAATGCTTTGTAACTCTTGGGTCACCCGTTTCATTTCGGCGATGTAGGGTTTTGCCAAGCGTTCCTGTTTTTGAAACAGGGCTTCTAGGGTTTGATGTAAGTCTTTATTGGAAACGGGCTTGAGGATGTAATCGTCTGCGCCTAAAATCATGCCCTTGCGCATATAGCGGCGTTCATCCAAGCTGGTGAGGAAAATAAAGGGAGTGGCTGCGATCGCCTCAGTACCTCGAACCTGTTGCAGGACATCCCAACCCAAAATATCGGGCAACATGACATCACAAAGGATGACATCGGGCTGATAGGCTAAGGCCATCTGGATGCCGATCGCCCCAAAGCGGACTGCGACGACAGAATAGCCGTAGTACTCCAACACATCCGTCAGGGCTTGGCAGGAAATTGCATCATCTTCGATGAGTAAAATGGTACGCATTGATCGGGGATCCCAAAAA
>JAYKJG010000101.1:0-7223 GCA_035286285.1 Prochlorothrix sp. | reverse complement strand
GGGTCAGGAAACCTGACCCCTACAGTCCCAAAAGTCCTGTAGCACAGCAAGCGGGTCAGGAAACCTGACCCCTACAGTCCCAAAAGTCCTGTAGGGGCGCGGTCTTCGTGCCCTCGGCAGAGCGCCCTCGGCAGAGTTTTCTGTCAGTCAACCAGCTCCATCCCTCTGTACTTTCTAAATCTTGCTTCCTAAATCATTAAGGAATTTGTCGAACCATGACGTGATCTGAACCTAGATTAGGTCGTGATTACTATCAAGGTTGACATCCAATTGACAAGCCCTTGGGAGCATGTACTAGACTAATCCAGGATCACTCCGGAGTCTGTTCTGGGGTCTGCTCCAGGATTTCCTCAATCATGACCTTCCCCCATCAGACCTTGCCCCTCATTTGGGCGCATTAACTGGGAACTGGCCTCAAGAGACTGACTTGAAGCGGTGCCCATGGCTGACCAATCTCGGTTTTTCGGGGTTCCCTTATCGCTTAGCCTGACAGATTCCCTCAGGTTTCACAAGTCCCAGGGTTGGGGAATTTTCCGCCTGAAAGCGTCCTATATTCTCCTCAATAAGAGGGGAAAACCGGGACTGCAACCTTAGACGGGCCTTCCCGGAGTGACTGACTTCCCCCGTCCCCAGGGAAACCGCCGCGCTTACTGCTGATGCTATGGCATCGGATTTTCTTGCATCTGAACCCAGGTCTTGTCAGCTTCACGTTCCCCAGGGAAACGGTTGGCAAGGGCGTGAATGAACTCCAAATCAAAGTTAAGTCCCCTTTTCAAGATAGGGTTTCAGCCGTTGGGCGTGGGGGGTGAGCTAACTCAGGGTTATGGCTCACATCTGTCCCGATGGAGAAAGCCTCCAAAATTAAGTCGCATGTGTTGCTGTGGGTAAGTCACAATGAGCGAAGCAGATGTCAATCGCCGGTTGAGGGATGGGAATGCGAGTTCCCCCGACTCCTCTGAGTGTCCAGATTGGGTTCTTGAGCTTGACCTGGAGAGGAGTCCCCAGGCTGGTCCTGCCCTGTCCCAACCCCAGCCTCCCGATCGGGGTGAGTCTGGGGGGGGCGATCGATCGGTCCCAACGGTTCCCGCTGCTGAGCGTTCCCGTTCTGGATCCCCAACCCCTGCACCGCCCCAGCCCATTCCCCCGGCCCCATCCGCCCCCCCCAAGACAGCCGCTCCCGCCCCAGCCCCCACGATCGAGGTCACCGCAACTTCATTGCCCTCTACAGCGGTTAATCCAGTTCCCTCCGCAGAACCGGGCCTAGGGCCAGATCTCGCGCAATTACAGCAGGAAAACTGGGCACTCCGGGACCAAAACCAGGATTTGCAAGGTTGGGTGACGGAGCTAGAGCGATCGTTTCAGGACTGCCAAGCGTCGCTGCAACACCAACTGGAATGTGCCCGCTACCAAGAGCAGTTGGTGCAGGACCGCAATCAAGAACTACTGGACTATCACCACCGTTTAGAAACCCTCAATCGCAACTTAGAAGCCGCCCAGCAAGCCGCCCAGCGCCATAGGATTTTGGCGGAGACCCTGAGCAACCAATTGGAGACCAGTCAGGATCGCATTACCCAAATGGAGCGGGAGTGTGGCCTGACCCAAAAGCGCTTTGCAGAGCAGACCCAGCGCTTGGTAGAAATGGAAAATGAATGTCGGGATTTGAAAACCAGGCTGAGCCGCCAACAGCGCTACACCTTGCAATTTAAGGCGGCCCTGGAGAAGTGTTTGGATGTATCAGTGCCCAACCCCGGTGCGCCGGATGGGTCAAACTTTGCGTCGCTGTCGGTGCCCAACTCCCTGGAAGGGATGACCCAAGGGATGGACTTTTTCCCTCGATCGCAGCCGGTTCAGCCCTGGTCTAGCCAAGCGGGTGCTGACCTAGGGACAGAGGGGGGAGAGTGGGACAAGATTAACCATTGGTTGGCAGAGGAGCCTGCCTCGCTGGAGGCCGAGGGCAGACAGGTGGATGAGGTGGATCTGTCGAATCTTGCGGATCTGTCGGATCCCCCAGCCCCTGGGGCGGTGCCTGAAGCGGCGGCTGCCAGTGCTGCTCCGAGCCAGACTGCTGCCTTGGATCCCGCGTTAACGACGGCTACGCCGGTTTCCCCGGTTCAGCCCCCTGCCCAGCGTTCCACAGTACAGCCCCCTGTCGCACAGCCTTCTGTTGCGCAGCCTCCTGTCGCGCAGTCACCTGTAATGCAGTTACCTGTAATGCAGCCCCCCACGGTGCAATCGCCTGTCGCGCAGTCACCTGTAATGCAGTTACCTGTAATGCAGTCGCCTGTGATCCAGCCTCCCACGGTGCAGACCCCCACGGTGCAAACCCCTCAGCCCCCTACGCCAACGTTGCCCCAGGTGCCGCCCCCGGCCTCCAATCTGATTTTGGAACATTCTGCTGAGCCAGAGGTGGATTTGCAACTGGAGCAGAAGCTTAATGCGGTGTTTGGGTTGGCGATGGGGGATGAACTGGATGGGATGCCCCCGATGACTGCTGCGCCCATGGTGCCGCCGGATCGACCTGGAAACATGACGATCGACACCGTAGCGATCGCCCAGCCCTCAACGGAGCAGCCCGGTGAGCATCCCCCCGCTGTTGCTTCGCCCATGGCCGCAACCCCTAGCCCAGCCATTCCCAGCCCAGCCATTCCCAGCCCTGGAACCCCCGTCGTCCTTGGCTTTGGCAATGCTCCGGTGGGCGTTGCCCGCCCTGGGGGTGAAGGTCTGGACAGTCCCGGCGAAGGGGTTGCCAATCCCTACCAGCTTTGGCAAGACTTAGCGAAGGCCCAACGCTCCCACGCAGAGCAGAGCGCGGCCACCTTAGTCCCGCCGCCAGGGGCTGAGACTTTGCCGGAGAGTCCCCCCCCGCTGCCTGACCTGTCCGATCGGGGTGGGTCCGATACAGCCCCGACGAACCCGGCCCATCCCGCCGAGATGGCTCCCCCGCCCCCCCCCAGTCCCAAAACCGGCAGTTCTGTGGTCATGTTCCCCCTGCCCAGCACGACCCCTGTGGCCCCGGTGCCGGAAGGGGCTGAGGCGGGCGATCGGGCGGCGGATTCCCTGGAGAGTGCGGCGATCGGGGGGGCTGAGGCCGATCGATCGCCCCAGAACGGGACCGATCGGCCCCCTAAGCCCAACCCAACGCCCCAAGCTGGCCCCCAAGGGGCAACACCGCCCAGCCCTCCCTGGAAGTTGGGCCACACCAAGCCGACACCCCTGGCCGAGAGCCGCGCCGGTTTGGGTCTTGCGGCCTCCGCTGTGCGTCGGGATCTAGAAGCCGACGCAGACCCGGAAATCGATACGCCCCAGGTCCAGTCCCCCAGCCCAGCCCCCAGCCCAGCCCCAGCCTTTGCCTTGGCCCTCCCTTCAACCAACTGGCCTTCCCCCTTGGTACACCCCCTCCGCCCCAGCAAAAAACGGGAGTCCCTGGCGGCGGTGGAACTGCCCAGTTTTCCCAAGGCTCCCTAGGCTCCCCGATCGGCCTTAGCCCACACCAAAACCGCAGCCTGCACCGGTTACAAAGGCTTCGGGCCTGCCTTGGCTTTGGGTCGTGCCCGTCAGGATCCAACCGGGGCGCGGTTCGGTGATGTGGATCCAGTGGAAGGTTTTGGTTTCTGTGGCATCCACAAAGCTGCGATCGACCTTGAACCAGTGGCGACCTGGCTCAAAGGTGGCGACGATCGTGCGGTCTTGGCGAATGGGTTGCTCGTGGAGATAGACCGCTGCGGAGGGCAGAACCTCACAGGCAGTCCAACCGGGGCGATCGGGCGCGATCCGCAGGGTAGGGCTAGCAACAGCGGCAGCCGTGGGGGGGCTGGCGAGGGCTGGGGAGCCTGCGGGGGGGACCGTTTGGGGACTGGCGAGGGGAACAGCTTCAACAATGGGGGTATGGGCACAGAGCCGCGCATCTCCGGGCTGTAGGGCGTAGGCATGAACCCAGCCCACTTGGGGGCCAATCATGCGCACCCAGTCATAGTTGCCTCCGGCTCCGACCCAGAGGCGATGGCCGGGGCGCAGGCTGCTTTGGACGGTGCTGGGGATGTTTGGCTCTTGGTAAATCCCGGCGGGGCTAATGGCGATGTAGCAGAGGGCCGGTGGGGGGGCGGGGCTGGGGGCTTGGGCTGCTGCGGGGCTGCTGCTGAGGGGGGTGGCTAGGGCCAAACTCGCGACGATCGCGGGGGGATAAACTCCCCAAAAAGAGTCACGCAAAGAGCCAAACAAGGGGCCAAAAAAAGGAACTGATGGCATTGAACATCGCCTCCGTAGCGCATAATCCTGATTCAAGTCCCTAACGTTAAGGACTGGTGTTGTAATGCTGTCCGCTCTGCCGTGGGCTGGGCTGTTTTGGTCTAGGGAATTGTCAACTAGTCTATCCAACTCTCCCCATGTTTTTTGATCTGCACGTTAACAAAGCAGCATCTGGTAGGGAAAGCGGCGAAATTGGCAAATGCAATTTGCTATCGTAGGAATCCTTGACCCGCACTGTAAACCCTAGCGACGTGATCCCTGTAATGCCCCAACCGTCTGAGCCTGCTCCTTTCGCCCCGTCCCCAGCGGCTACGCCCCAGGTTGCTACGTTTCAATCAGCTACGTCTCCCGTGGCTACGCCCCAATCAGCGGCTTCTGAATTAATGCCCTCAACGGCCTCAACGGCCTCAACTCCTTTGGGTAAGGTTTATCTGGTGGGGGCTGGTCCCGGCGATCCCGGCTTGCTGACCGTGAAGGGGAAGACCCTCCTAGAACATGCCGATGTGGTGGTTTATGATGCCTTAGTGAGCGAGGCGATCGTGGCCTTAATTAACCCTGGGGCAGAGCGCATCCATGGCGGCAAGCGACGGGGGCGACATTCCCTTTCCCAGCTAGAAATTACGCAATTATTAATTGATAAAGCCCAAAATCATGCTGTTGTCGTGCGCCTGAAGGGGGGAGATCCCTTTATTTTTGGGCGGGGGGGTGAAGAGATGGCGGGTTTGGTGGAGGCGGGGGTGCCCGTGGAAGTGGTGCCGGGGATTACGGCGGGGATTGCGGCTCCGGCCTATGCGGGAATTCCCCTCACCCATCGCGGCTATAGTTCTTCGACGACATTTGTGACGGGTCATGAGGCAGTGGGCAAGTACCGTCCCCAGGTGCGGTGGCGGGCGATCGCCCAGGGTAGCGAGACGATCGTCGTTTATATGGGCATCCATAACCTAGAACACATCACCGCAGAACTCCAAACCGCTGGCTTACCGGCGGCGACCCCGATCGCCCTCATTCGCTGGGGAACCTGTCCCAACCAAGAAGAACTGGTGGGCACCTTGGGGACGATCGTCGAGCGGGTGGCCGAAACGGGGTTCAGTGCCCCGGCGATCGCGGTGATTGGGGCGGTTGTAGCGCTACAGGCGCGATTTAAAGACTGTCGTCCGCTCTGGCCGGGAATCTTAGGGGGTCGATCGGCGCTGCTGCCAGAGGAGGAAGCCCCCCATACCGAGGGGTAGGGAAAGGACGATCGCCAGCGCAACGCTATCTTGGGCCGGAAGGGCTAAGAAAGGGCCACCGTATTTAATCAGCAGCGATAGCCCTAGGGAAATGCCAAAAATTTTGAGAAAAAACAGCCAGAGGTCAGATAAGGGGGAATTCATGGGCCTAAGCAGCGATAACAGTGTTGGGTCAGGTTAGCTTATACGCAGGTTTCTTGTATTCAAAGGCGATTTATTCTAGCCTACAGCTTAGTCTGCTGCGATTTGTTCTCCCACGCCGCCCATCTACCTTTGCCATCCCTAACCTATGTTAACCTCTTTCAATGTTTGGGCAGTTCAACGCTGTTCCCCCCTGCGATCGACTGCTGCAACCGTCCTTTGGGCGAGTTTACTGGCCTTTGGCCTCGGTGCTTGTGGGGGCAGTGAGCCAACCCCCGCAGGCTCTGGAAATCCTCCTGCGGGTGACTTACCCCCGTTGCGGTTGGGAGCCATCCCTGACCAGGATCCGGATCAGGTCCAGCGGCTCTATGAGCGTCTCACGACTTACCTGGAAACAGAACTGGCGATCGACGTTGAATACCAGCCAGTGACGGACTATGCCGCCGCCGTAACGGCCTTTAAGGTCGGCGATCTGGATTTAGTCTGGTTTGGGGGTCTAACGGGGGTCCAGGCGCGGTTACAGGTGCCCGGTGCCCAGGCGATCGTCCAGCGCGATATTGATCCAGAGTTCACGAGTGTTTTTATTGCCAATACGAGCACCGGTCTCACACCCTTAGCTTCCGTGGCCGATTTAACCCGTTTAGCTGGCCTGAGCTTTACCTTTGGCAGCGAATCCTCAACCTCAGGGCGGCTGATGCCCCAATACTTCCTCCAGCAAGCGGGTGTAGACTTAGAGGACTTTAAGGGGGAAGTGGGCTTTTCGGGCAACCACGATGCCACGATTAAGCTAGTGGAAGCGGGGAGCTATGAGGTGGGGGTGCTTAATTCCCAGGTGTGGGAAGCACGGCAAGGGGAAGGGGCGATCGATCTAACCAAGGTCCAAGTCATCCTTGAAACACCACCCTATTACGACTATCACTGGGTGATTCGGCCTGAGGTGGAGACACGCTATGGAGAAGGCTTTAATCAGAAGATTCAAGATGCTTTTGTGGGCTTAGATATCTCTGTAGCGGAAGAGGCGGAGGTTTTAGAGCTTTTTGGTGCCGAGAAGTTTATTCCCACCCAAAATGAAAACTATGCCCAAATTGAGGCGATTGGGCGACAGATCGGTAAGATCCAAGACTGAATCTTATCCTTATACCAAATTCGACTAATCTCGGTTCGTTTTGGTAGGGGCAATCCCCCCGTGGTTGCCCCTGTATTCGGCGGTCAGAGGGTCGGCACAGGGGCACGACCCCTACCCGTTTATTCTGTTTCAGGCTCAACGGATTTGGTATTAGCTTTGTTCTGACTGTAGGGGCAGGTTTTTGGGACAATTTCGGATACCTGTCCTAGACTGAACTAAACCTGCCCTCTTCGGGCAAAAGGGCGGGTTTGGGAAGATCACGGCAATTTGGTAGAATTTTTGGCGAAAACCCGCCCCTACAGAAATTTTATTTGTTTTTCTGACCACAATGATTCCTATTTTTGCCCTCAACCAAGTTAATCGCTCTTTTCAGGTCCAGTCTGCCCTAGAGCAAATTAGCTTACAAATTTGGCCCCAGGAGCGGGTGGGGGTGATTGGCTCCAGTGGGGCCGGTAAAAGTACCCTGCTGCGGCTGCTCAATG
>JAYKJG010000100.1:0-7833 GCA_035286285.1 Prochlorothrix sp. | reverse complement strand
ATCGCCCAAAGATAAAATGATGGCGGGGGTGGAGATCAGACCGAGAAAACCGTAAAACGTAATACAGTTATGAGTGCGTACTTCCAGAATATCGGGAAGCCCGGAGCCAGCAAAGGGTTGGAGATATAACGCAACAATCTCTCAAAGCTTCTTCATAAGTTGGGGCTGTATTCCCCTTTTGCCCCTGGGCTGGGCTGTTCCTTCAATTACGCTAAATTATTTATACTTATCAATAAAATCAATGGTTTAAATCCAATAGAAGCAATGCAGTTCCGCTGAATTGCCCTCTTCCCTAAGCAGAAATCCTGTACCGCACCTCAGCCGCGCTGGGACTTCCCACCGGCACCCCAACCGGAAACAGTCGGGGCGTTGTCTCGTGGTCAAAGTAAGCCACTGCATACCGAAACTCTCCAATCATCGCCAGGGTGAAGAAACGCGCCTGGGCTAGTTGGGGAACCAGTTCAAGTATGGAGGACTGGGATGGGGCAACGACGGGGGAGGTTTGCATGGCTTTACGGTGCGGGGGGGACTGAGGAGAGTGTAATACATAGATTACATAGATGTCAGGATCGTGGTTTTCCCCTGTGTTTGCCGTGATTCCTGCTCAAGCCGATCGTGATAGTGGGGCAACACCTGCGTGATACCACCCAAGACCCAATGTGATCAATCGCACACCGGCCAGGGTCACCGGATTTCTACGGAGCTAACCCCAAAGCCCAGGGAGTCAGCCCGCTGAGGAGGCTTCTGAACTGAGCGCTTCAGACAGATAGGAGGCCGTGGCTTTAACCGCTGCGATCGTCTGCTCATAGGCCATGCGGGTTGGCCCCAAAACCCCCACACTACCCGCAACCTGCTTATCCCGGTAATACAGCGCTGAAACCAAACTACAGACCCGCATCGGCTCCAAGGGGTTCTCCGCCCCAATATACACCCGCAAACTGGGGGCCACCGTAACCCGATCGGGCTGGGCTTCCCCATTGCCCCCCGCCGCCGGAAACACGCCCGACGGACCCTCTTCCACCAGCAGCAACTCCGAGGCGATCCCCTCCCCCAGGACTGGCTCCACCAAAATCGGCCAAAGCTGCTCCTGCCCTTCTTCCAAAAGCTGAAACAAAGCTTGGACCTGCTGTAGCTCCGTAAATTCGGGTTGGTGCAAGAGTTCGGCAATGCCACTGATCACCATTTGGGTTGTACCGGCCCCGCGCAGGAACTGTTGGGTCACACTGCTCAGCCGCTGCTGCACCACATCGGCATAGCCCCTCAGTTCCTGCTCCAAATCCTGCCAATCCAGATGGGTAATATCCTGGAGCAGTTGCCCCCGCAGACGGCTATTGAGGAAGTTGCTGAGAATTTGCAGATCCCGATCGCGCTCTTCCCAGGCTTCCGCTGTGGATTGCCCCTCTGGGGGCTGGGGCAGCACAAAACAGGTCGATCGCGTCTCATAGCCCGTCGTCACCACGATTAACATCACCTGATCCCCCTCCACGGGAACCAACTGAAGGTGGCGTAGGCGAGCCGTTGCTGTGTGGGGCAAGGTAATCAGGGTAATGTAGCCGCTGAGGTTAGACAGAATTTGGGCCGCCCGCCGCAGCACCGCCTCCAAGCTCCAACTGTCCCAGTCCAACTGACCGCTCAACTGCTGGACCAACTGGGGCGATCGCACCAAGGTCGGAGCCAAGGAAGGCACCAACAGTTGATCCACATAAATCCGATAGCCGGAATCTGAGGGAATCCGTCCGGCGGAGGTGTGGGGCTGGTAGAGAAAGCCCGCTTTTTCCAGGGATCCCATCGTATTGCGGATTGTGGCTGAGCTAACGCTAAAGTCATATTCCTTAGCCAGCGCCTTCGAGCCAACAGGTTCAGCCGTTGTAATATAGTGGCGCACTGTGGCTTGCAGCACTTGCGCCTGTCGCTGGGTCAGCAACACAGAACGGGTAACAGAGCTAGTATCCGGCATAGAAATAGAAAAGGGATTTATGCGGTTTTGTTATAAAGCAAAGAAAAAGGCACGGATTGGGCCTCCCCCGTTGGCCCCTATTTTACCGCTCTGGTTGTCGTGCTTGTGGTTGTCGTGCTTGGTTGAAGGAGCACAAGCGGCGTTAGGGTTGGGCCTCAGGTTTGCGGAAATATCAGAATATTTCCGACTTTTTAATGATTCTAGTGCCCAGACTCCGCTAGATAACCGTAGCCCGGTGCGGGCAAATCTTTGATAATCTTCCTAGGGTAACGGAGTAAGCGCTCACTCCCTAGCCCCGTCCTCCATCAAAGTGTTGAGAGATTGTCAAAGAATTGTTGAAAAACACCCCTAAATTGTGAGAAAGCTCACACTTCTCACCGCTAAGTTTCATAAAATAAGTCCTTAAGAGAATACGGGCAACCTATCAGACCACTCCCAGCAGTTCGCCTCAGTTCAGACCACTCCCAGCAGTTCGCCTCAGTGTTTGACTGAATACCCTGAGTTCTGACCTCTCTTCCGTCTCATCACCTCACTTTTTCTGTTGTGTGTTGCTATGATTGCTCATCCTGCCTCCCTTCCCCAGGTTTTTCAAAACCTGTCCGCTGAAGATTTATTTCGTCTCAAGCCCCAGGAGCGACAGAACCTAGCCCTCTGGCTCAAGGCCAAGGACTGGGAAAAGTTGTGGCAATTGGCCGAGACCTTAACCCAGAGCTACTAGCTGGCCCGCTGTTGAAAGTCGGGGGGAGGGGTGTTCTGTTGGCGCTGAACCGCTTGGAGCACGATCGCCGCAAACGCCTGATCCCCCAAGCGATCGAGGGCATCTTCCAGGACAGCTTGCAGAATAATTTCATTGTCGGCGGTGCTTTCAGCACTGGGCACAAGCAAGGTAAGATGTTGCAGAAAGTGATCGAGATCGTCTTGAATCCGCCGTTGTTTAATGGCTAGGAGGTGTTGGGCACGCCGGACCGATCGCTCATGGCGAAAGGCTGTGGCTACACATTGTTCGGGTTCCGCCATTCTGGGTTCCTCACTACCTGAACACTCCTATAGGTTCTGCCCGATGTACTGTTAAATTTCGGTAATACTGGCTACGAAGCCTAGGGTATCGGTCTTAAAACCGTCTTAAGATTAGGGGACGCTCTGGGCCAGTCCTGGGATAGCGCACAGCTTCCGGCCACCTCCTGCAACCTTATGTAACGCATCAACTGAAAGCATGATTCATTACGGTCTCCTGGGTACAGGCTTGATGGGCGCTCCCCTGGGCGATCGCCTGCTGGGGTCAGGTAGCCCCCTCACCGTCTATAACCGCACCCCTGAAAAAACCGATGCCCTCGCCGTCCAAGGGGCAACGGTAGCCCCCACGCCGGAGGATGTGCTGGAGATAGCCGATGTGATTGTGATGATGGTCACGGATGCAGCGGCGGTGGCGGAGTTGGTGTTGTCGGAGGGGAGCCGATCGCGGCTGTACGGCAAGACCTTGGTGCAAATGGGGACGATCGCCCCTGGGGAGAGCCGGAACTTGATGGCCCAGGTGGAAGAAGCGGGGGGCAGCTATTGGGAAGCGCCCGTTCTGGGCAGTATTCCCGAAGCCCGCGAGGGGAATTTGATTGTGATGGTGGGGTCAACGCCCGCCCAATTTGAAGCCGCTGCGCCACTGCTCCAGTGCTTTAGTCCCCAGCCCCACTACATTGGCACGGTGGGCCAAGCCATGGCCTTGAAGTTGGCCCTGAATCAGTTAATTGCGGGCTTAACCAGTACCTTTGCCTTGAGTTTGGCCTTTATTCAGGGGCAGGGGGTGGAGGTGGAGCAATTTATGGCGATCGTCCGCGATAGCGCCGTTTATGCGCCGACCTTTGACAAAAAGCTCAAGCGGATGGTTGAGCAGGACTTTAGTAACCCCAACTTTCCCACCCAGCATTTGCTTAAGGATACGCGCCTGTTTTTGACAGCGGCCCAAGGGTTGGGGCTGGAGACCACGGGGCTGGCGGGGGTGGAGCTAATTTTAGAGCGGGCGATCGCCCTTGGTTTGGGCCAAAGCGACTATTCTGCACTGTTTGCGGCTTTACAGCAGCAGCTTTAAATTTAAGATTGTAGCAATGGATCTAGGGCACCTCAATGAATCGGGTCGGTTCGACTGCGCTCACCGGTCTAACCCTGATGCTGCCGTGGCTAGTCCTGCTAAAACGCGGATTTTGCTTTTTTTGACTTTCTTGGGGATTTTGATTAACATCCATGGCCTCTCAGTTTACCCACGACCTGCAAAGTCTTCTCGATCGCCTCAAGGATGAAACCCTGACCTTGGGGGATCTCCTGGAGGAAACCTCCGATCGCAGTTTTAGCCTGCTGATTGCCCTGTTGGTGCTGCCGTTTTTAGTCCCCTCCATCCCCGGCTTTACAACCCTGCCCAGCCTTGCCTGTTTGCTGCTGTCCTTGCAAATTGCCATGGGGCGCAGTTCCCCCTGGTTACCCCCATCGATCCAGGGATTTCAGTTTCCTCCCAAGATGATTAGCCTGTTGTTGGGGGCGGTGCAGTCCGTGAGCAAGGTTCTCGATCGCATCACGCGCCCCCGCATGAGCCGCCTAGTCCAAAGCCCCCCCATGCGCCGTTTTAATGGTTGTTGCTTGGCCTGGATGTCTTTACTGCTGATGTCCCCGGTGCCTTTCACCAACCCGCTCTTTACGGTCACCATTTTGCTGTTTACGACGGCGATGCTGGAAGGGGATGGCCTGCTGTTATTGGTGGCCTATGGGTTGATGGGGTTAGAAACGGCTGTGTTGGGGGGTGGGCTGTATTTACTGTGGCAAGCGCCAGAGTTGCTGCAACAAATCCAACAGGCGATCGTTCAATTTTGGCAAAATCTACGGAACTAAGGGAAGCCCCTCAGCCGAAATCCAGCAGTTGGGAACCTCGACGAATCGGGTCGGTTCAACGGCGCTCTTTTAGTCAACCGGTGTTCTTGGCTCTTCTGCCCTTGGGTCAAATCTCCCACCTTGGTCAAAATTAATGCAAAATCAAAAACAGGCTCTTGAACGTTAGGAAATCGCTTGGAGTCTTGAGCGCACCACACCCCTTGATCAACCTATGACTCAACTTACCCCTGCTCCCACTAGCACCGCATGGCATAGCCTTAGTGCCGAGGACACCCTCCAGCAATTTCAAGCCGACCCCCAACAAGGCTTGAGTGAGGAGCAAGTGGCCGATCGCTGGCGGCGCTATGGTCCCAATGAATTGGAAGAACGAACCGGACGGGGAGATTGGGAAATCTTACTGGATCAGTTCAAAAACCTGATGCTGATCATGCTGATGAGCGTGGCTGTGATTTCAGGGGTTTTAGATTTGCGCAGCCAGAGCTTTCCCAAGGATGCGATCGCCATCATGGTCATCGTCATCCTCAATGGCCTTTTGGGCTACGTCCAAGAAAGTCGGGCTGAGAAAGCCCTCGCCGCCCTCAAAAAGCTCTCCTCACCCCTGGTGCGCGTCGTTCGCAACGGCCAAACCCAAGAATTAGACGCAAAGCAACTGGTGCCCGGTGATGTTGTGATGCTGGAGGCCGGTGCCCAAATCTCTGCCGATGGTCGTCTGCTGGAAGCCGTTAACCTGCAAGTGCGGGAAGCAGCCCTGACCGGAGAAGCCACGGCGGTGGTTAAAAATTCAAGCCTGCAACTGCCGGAAGATGCTCCCCTGGGCGATCGCCTCAATGTCGCCTTTCAGGGTACCGAAATTATCCAAGGCCGGGGCACCATGGTGGTCACCGCGACGGGAATGCGCACAGAGCTAGGCCGCATCGCCACCCTGCTCCAGAATGTGGAAACCGAGGACACCCCCCTGCAAAAGCGCATGGAGCAACTGGCCAATACCCTGGTGTCTGGATCCTTGGCGATCGTCGCCGTGGTTGTCCTGGGCGGCATCGCCGTTGCGGGGGTTGGGGAATTTGAAAAACTCCTAGAGGTCTCCCTCAGCATGGCCGTGGCCGTGGTCCCCGAAGGTCTCCCCGCCGTGATCACCGTGGCCCTGGCCCTCGGCACCCAGCGCATGGTGCGCCGCCACGCCCTCATCCGCAAACTCCCCGCCGTCGAGACCCTCGGCTCCGTCACCACCATCTGCTCCGACAAAACCGGCACCCTCACCCAAAACAAAATGGTCGTCCAGAGTGTCTATACCCTCGACCAGGGCTTTACGGTGACGGGCGACGGTTACGCCCCTGAGGGCAATATCCTCCTTGCCGCAGCGGACAGCACAGCCCCCACGGCCCTGGCCCAACTCCCCCCCTCGATCGAACTCCTCTGCTTGGGCTGTGTGATTTGCAATGATGCCCATTTACAGCAGGAAGAAGGGGAATGGAAGATTTTGGGTGACCCTACGGAAGGGGCGCTGCTGGTTCTGGCAGCTAAGGGGGGCTATGACCCCAATCAGTGGCAAACCCAAGTTCAACGCCAGGGGGAAATCCCCTTTTCCTCAGAGCGCAAGCGCATGACCGTGGCCTGTGGCCCTGAGGTTTTGCCTCCGGATCTGTTCCCCCAAGCTGCTGCCGTTCTCTTTACCAAAGGCTCGCCGGAGCTAATCCTAGAGCGCTGTACCCAGTCCCAGGCCCACGATCGCGTCATTGAGCTAACCCTGGAGCAGCGCAGCCAGATTTTGGCCCAAAATGAACAGCTTGCCAGTCAGGGGCTGCGGGTGTTGGGCCTTGCCTACCGGCCCTTGGTGCAGCAGCCCAATCGGGAGATGAGCGAGGAGCAAGAACAAGGGTTGACGTGGCTGGGCCTGACGGGGATGTTGGATGCGCCCCGGCCCGAAGTGGCGGAAGCAGTGGCCCGCTGTAAGCAGGCGGGGATCCGTCCGGTGATGATTACGGGGGATCACCAGTTGACGGCCCAGGCGATCGCCCAAAATTTGGGCATTGCAGCGGCGGGCGATCGGGTTTTGGAAGGTCGCGCCCTGGCCAAAATGTCCCAGGAGGAGCTAGAGCAGGAAGTGGACCAGGTCAGCATCTATGCCCGCGTGGCCCCAGAGCATAAGCTGCGCATTGTCCAAGCGTTGCAACGCCAAGGTAAAATCGTGGCCATGACCGGGGATGGGGTCAACGATGCCCCCGCCTTGAAACAGGCCAATATCGGCATTGCCATGGGCATTACGGGCACGGATGTCAGTAAGGAAGCCAGCGATATGGTGCTGACGGATGATAATTTTGCTTCGATCGTCGCTGCAACGGAAGAAGGCCGCGTCGTTTACACCAATATTCGCCGGTTTATTAAATATATCCTCGGCTCCAACGTCGGCGAAGTCATTGCCATTGCCGCGACGGCGATCCCCGCCTTGGCCATTCCCGCTGTTCCCCTTAGCCCGCTGCAAATTCTCTGGATGAACCTGGTCACCGATGGGGTGCCCGCCCTGGCTCTGGCCATGGAACCGGCGGAACCCAATGTCATGAACCGCCCGCCCCACCATCCCCAGGAAAGCATCTTTGCGCGGGGCTTGGGCTGGTATATTCTCCGCATTGGGGTGGTGTTTGGCCTGGTGACGATCGCCTTTATGGTTTGGGCTTTGCGGCATAGCCAAGCAGTTACAGGCGAGAATTTGGACCCCAATCGCTGGAAAACGATGGTCTTTACGGCGCTGTGTTTAGCCCAGATGGGCCATGCGATCGCCATGCGCTCCAACACCCAATCCACCTGGGAAATTAGCCCTTTTACCAACCCCTACGTTTGGGGTTCCGTAGTTATCACCACCGTCCTTCAGCTTATGCTGGTTTACGTTGCTCCGCTGCGGAACTTCTTTGATACCTACTTGCTCGATACGACGGACCTGTTGGCTTGCCTTGCCTTTAGCTTGGTCCTCTTTGTCTGGGTGGAGGGCGAAAAGTTGGTGCTGCGCTACC
>JAYKJG010000099.1:0-3634 GCA_035286285.1 Prochlorothrix sp. | reverse complement strand
CCAACAACGTAAAAAGTTTCGCCCGATTCGGCCAAACCCGTTGATCGCAACTCTAACCACTGCGTCTTCCCCTCTGTATCTACATGAATAAATACCTAGTGATGCACCCGATCATATCCTAAAGCCGGTCCAAAATATATCCGCATTTGCTACTTTTTCGCGGATGGGGTTAAAACGGGGGCAGTCTCCCCCTAGCTTTACGCCCCAGTCCCTAGGGCTGCAACCCACGACCCGATAACCAGAAAATCCCTAAACCCCCTTGCCCCATGACCCTTTCGCCTGAATTTTGGACCGAAATTTGTCAATTTGCCCATGCCCTCAGTCAGCGGGTCGGGTTACATTTGCTGGCGGATTTTGGCACCGTCACCGCCGATCGCAAAAGTGATGGCACCCTGGTGACCCAGTGCGATCGCTGGGCCGATGCAGAACTGCGATCGGCGATCGCCGCCCAATATCCCCACCACGGCCTCCTCAGCGAAGAAACCCTCCACGAATTTCCCGCCAATGACTGGTGCTGGATCATCGACCCCCTCGACGGCACCACCAACTTCGCCATGGGTCTCCCCATCTGGGGCATTTCCCTAGGGCTGCTCTATCGCGGCACCCCCGTCTTTGGCTGCGTCCACTGCCCGCCTTTGCAAAAAACCTTCCATGGCTTCTGGCCCGGAACCAGCGGCCTGACGATGCCCCAGGGCGCATTTTGCAATCACCAGCCCATCCACACCACCAGCGCTGAACCCACCAACCAACACTTGGTCAGCTTTTGCACCCGCACCGTCCCAGCCCTGCGCCAAGACCCGATCGCCCGCCTCCCCCTCCCCTTCAAAATCCGCACCCTCGGAGCCTCCACCTACAATCTGCTCACCGTGGCCAGCGGCTTTACCCTCGGCGGGATCGAAGCAACCCCCAAGGTCTGGGATATTGCCGCCACCTGGGCGATCGTCCAAGCCGCCGGAGCCACCTGGATCCCCCTAGAACGCCAGCCCTTTCCCTTAACCGTGGGCCAAAACTACAAATCCATCTCCTTCCCGACCCTTGTGCTGGCCCGATCGGACCTGCAATCCCTCCTCCTCCCCTTTGCGGCCCCCCTCGGCCCCCCCGCCCCTTAAACGCAAAAAAGCACGATCGTTCTGCTGCGATCGTGCCTTTCCTAGATGATGAAAGCTCTGGAGGGACGAGGGGGAAACTCTACGGGATCCCCCCCTTCTCCTAAGAAGCGCGAACCCGCGTCCGGCTGACATTGCGGCCCATGCTGCGACTGAGGGTGCGGCTGGGGTTGCTGCCACTAGAGACCCGACGGGGACCCCGACGACGGGCAGAAGTCCGGCGAGGACCGGCCTCCGGAGCAGCGGAACGAGCCGCCGCCGCCGCCGAGCGAGAGGCATAGTATTGGGACGTGGATGCTTCTTCGTGGGCCGTTTGGGACTTTAGTTCACGCTTCAGTTGATTGATGCGAGAGCGCCAGTTGCTACGCTCCATCGCGTCAAGATTGAAATAACGGTCATTCGATCGAGGGTCGGACATACGAATTATAAAACTCTACACAAGTAATGCCCTAGTTAATCCGGTGCTAATCATCCTGGGAAGCGGCTCGGATACGTGCAAACACACTTCAGCACAGGATAGAAACAAATCCCCGCACGGTACCTTCCCGCGAGGGGGGCTGATCCTCTGGCCAGACGCGGTTTAAGGAGCAGCTCATGGGGAACTAGGGGTGGTTTTTGAAGGCAGGCAATGGGACGGTTGGCAGCGGATACAATGCACCAAACCGAGCCACAAGGCATTAGATTTACGAAAAATTGGCCGCTTCAGCCAGCACCGGACCAAATGAGGCTAATGAGAACCACTGAAAAGCTAAGGGTGTGCAAGGGAGCAGAAAGCATCACGACAGAACTTGCACAGGGAACTCCAAAGGGTTGTCACCACAACGACTCGCTTAGGGGTGAGCCTTTTCGGGCCTCTAGCCCGTTGGTCGCGATCGACTAGCCCGTTGGCCGTGATTGATAGAAACTGCCAGTTCCCGATTGAGCTAATGGTTTCGGACGCATCCAAAACTAAGAAAGGTCATAGCTCCTGATTTCAGTCGAGGCGGGAACAGCACTCTGACCCAGAGGGGGAGAGTGGCGTGAACTGAGTTAGTCGAATAGGCTAACAGCTTTGGGAAAAATGTCAAGCCGTCTAAAGGTTGCTGGATGACGTGAATCTTCCCTGGCTTGACGGTACCGCTTGTTGTTCCGTTTGGCAAGCTGAAGAAGCCAAGCGTTGGATCGTTGAGGTTAGGTTCCGTCGAGATCCACTCGCCAATGATTCCACGCCTCCTTTACGCTTTCAAGGGTTTTGGACCGGAACCGGATCTTCAAAGGGCCACTGCTCAGCAATCTGGGCCACAGGCCAGCAACAGCGGCGGCACGGTTCAGATGACCTGAAATGATCCTAGCCCCCATTATTGCGTAAGACTTATTTTTTGGCCATAGGGGGCGGATTGGCTAGAGAATCCTGCACAGGAGCAGGTATTGGGGCAAGGGAGCGCGATACACTGGCAGTTAGGTGTCGGGGGATCGCGATAGACTGGGGAGCCGAAGCCCAGGTTTTCCCACGCTCCCCTGTGTCTGCTTGATCCTTACCCTTGCCTGTCTAAAGTACCCATGGCCTTGAACCTTGCCCCAATGAACCCAGATTATTCCCGCCGCACTGTGACGGCTGTGCCTGAGGTTTCTGTGGTAGTGCCGATTTATAACGAGGTGGAGAGCTTGCCCCAATTGGTGGCCAAGATCGCCCAAACCTTAGGCGGCCAAGGGCTAACGTATGAGCTAATCTGTGTTGATGATGGTTCCCAGGATGGATCGGCGGAGTGGTTGAAGCAGGAAGCCAGCCAGCGATCGGACCTGCGGGCCGTCCTCCTGCGGCGCAACTATGGCCAAACCGCAGCCATGGCAGCCGGGTTCCACCATGCCCGTGCCGCCAAGATTATTACCTTGGATGGGGACTTACAAAATGACCCCGCCGATATTCCCCTGCTGCTTGCCAAATTAGATGAGGGTTATGATCTCGTCAGTGGTTGGCGCAAAAACCGCCAGGATCATGCAGTGACCCGGCTTCTCCCCTCTAAAATTGCCAACTGGATGATTGGGCAGGTCACCGGGGTCCAAATCCATGACTATGGTTGCTCCTTAAAGGCTTATCGCCAGGAAGTTGTGGCGGATATGAACCTTTACGGGGAGTTGCACCGCTTTTTGCCCGCCTTGGCTTTTATGGAAGGGGCGCGGATTTGTGAGCTACCGGTGCGGCACCATGCCCGCCAATTTGGCCAGAGCAAATATGGGCTGGGGCGGACATTCCGGGTGTTGTTGGATCTGCTGACGATCTACTGCATGAAGAAATTTTTGACGCGCCCCATGCATGGGTTTGGGGTGATGGGGCTGGTGTCGATCGCCCTGGGGGGAGTGCTGGGGGTCTATCTGACGGTGCTGAAGGTGGGGCTGGGGGAACAGATTGGCGATCGACCGCTGCTGATTTTAACGGTGCTGCTGATTTTGGGCGGTGTGCAGTTGCTGTGTTTTGGGCTATTGGCAGAGCTAATGATGCGAACTTACCACGAGTCCCAAGGTCGCCCCATTTATCGGGTGCGGGAAGT
>JAYKJG010000098.1:0-4179 GCA_035286285.1 Prochlorothrix sp. | reverse complement strand
AGCAGCAGGGCGGGAAGGTGGTTCGGGTTCTGAACTGTGGCTGCTTTGAGGAGGGGCGGGGGGCTTGCGGGGGTCAGGGATATGGGACATTCCAGGGTGGAATCGGTAGCGTCCCGATCACATTGGGGCAGACAAGAAAGTTCAGCTTTACTCAGGATAACCACGCTATTATTCAGTCTCAAAATAGTCAATATCCATCTTTTTGAGCTTATACTCAGACACCACAGATACACCTAGATCAAAATCTATCATATACTGGGCTAATTCCTTCCCATCAATTAAAACGATCTTAGTGTCATTTTTCGGTGAGTAGGCTTTAGCGTGATCAGAGAATCGTGATGTTGTAATAAAGATACCTTTTTTAGCACCTTGTCCTGCTAATGCACCCACGAATTTCTGAATCTCTGGTCTACCCACTACATCATTCCAGCGTTTTGCCTGAATATAAATAGCATCAAGACCGAGCCGATCTTCTTTGATAATCCCATCAATGCCTTCATCATTTGTTTTGCCAATTGCCTTGCCCGCTTCCTTAATTGAGCCACCATAACCCATTTTTACTAATAGCTCAACTACTAATCTCTCAAAAAATTCAGGGGAGCAAGACTTGACCTTCTCTAAAATTTCCTGGGCTAGATTCGATCTCAACTCTTGATATGAATACTCTAAAAGCTCCTCAGGAGTTTGATCACTAGAGAGTGAATCTTCGCAAGAAGCTGTAGAAACTGACACCTGAGCTTTGCTAGCAGTTCCCAGAAACTCAAGATATTGAGGATATTGCTTTAAGATATTCATCGTAATCTTACCAGGATTATGGCTTAAAATCTCCTGGCCTGATTCTGTAATTTGAAAAAAAGCACGACTTGGATACTCTAATAACCCTGCTTTCTTGAGATGAGTTCGCGACCAACCGACACGATTAGCAAAAATTGTCTGCTTGCCGCTGGGTAAAAGCTCCTTTTGCTCTTCCTCTGTTAATTGGAAGTAGTTAGCTAAATCTTGAATTGCAGATTGTAGCGAGTGTTGCTTTCCGTCGCGTGCTATCTGGAGCAGAGGTAGCATAATGGTTTGGAAATCTGGAATTGTCATAGTAAAACTTAAGAGAGGGCGAAAGAGAGTTGAGGAAAAAGGGGGCCATTTCACTTTGGCAGATTCACCCAGTCGGTAGGGGCAATCCCCCCGTGGTTGCCCCGGTTTTTGGCCGCTAAGAGGGTCGGCACGGGGGCGCGACCCCTACCCTAGGCCGAGGGTTCCAAAGTAAAATTCACCCGGAAGAAGAGACTGGCTAGGCAGTGGCCAACTTAATATTTCTTCCGCAAGTAAAATTTGCTCTAAGGTCAAATACTGGAAGCTCTGAGGTGGTCTAAAATCCTCCCATTTCTCCCGAATTTTGTCAAGGCTTATCTTTCTGGGAGTCTGGATTAGCTCCATTTGAATAGCAACACCCAATTGTGACTTCTCATAGTAAGCCTGAAATTCGTCATAGGTTACTCCTGCCTCAACTTTGACTCGTCGCCAGAGTTGTTGAGGATTGTAGTACAGAACCACAGCGATGCTGAGTAGACAATAAAAAGGGTGAGCGTTTGCCCACCCTAGAAGATTTGCTTGGATTAGTGCTTAGGGGCTAAAACAGCAGAAAACTAGCTAACGGTTTCGATTTGGTAGGGATTGGTCAGGTTGGCCAACTGCTGCACCAGCAAGCTCAAGAACAAGCCCACATCCGTCACCACACCGACCGACTCCACCGAACCCCGATCGCTCAGCTTAGTCACCACCGCCGGATTGATATCCACACAGACCAGCTTCACCCCCGCCGGAGTCATGTTACCGACTCCGATCGAATGCAGCATAGACGACAGCATCAGAATCATATCCGCGCCCTCCAGTAGCCGCTGATACTCCTGCTGTGCCTTGATCAGATCCATCTCGGTATCCGGCAGAGGGCCATCATCGCGAATTGAACCCGCCAGGGAGAACGGCACATTGTGCTTGACACATTCATAGAAGATGCCACTCTTGATTACCCCTGCATTGACCGTATTGGCGATGCTGCCGTAGCCTCGCACCGTATTGATTGCTCGCAGGTGGTGACGGTGGCCGCCGCGCACGCTTACGCCCTGTTTCATATCCATCCCTAGGGAAGTTCCCAGCATGGCCTGCTCAATATCGTGGACTGCGATCGCATTGCCGCCCAGCAGCGTTTGCACATAGCCTTGGTGAATCAGGCTGGCCAAATGCTCACTGCCGCCCGTGTGGATCACCACCGGACCTGCAACGACAGCCACTTTGCCGCCCCGATCGCGGATTTGGCGCAGTTCCCAGGCAATCCGTTCCACCACCAGTTCCACCTTACGCTCACTGGAGACCCCAGATCCCATAAAGGAAAACTCTTCGGTTTTGGCTCGATCGCGATCGGCCACCTTGCGCACTGTGCGAATGCCGACACTGCCCACAGCCACGGACTCGCCCACTTCCAAATCCCGCAGCAGCTTACAGTGGGCCACAATCCCATCGGTGGTCTCCCGCACTGCGATCGTGCCATCCATGCGCTGACCTTGGAGCCGAACCCACTGGCCCTTCACCCGCACTTCCGTCGGATAAATGGTGGTGACATAGAAATCATCGGGGGCAACTCCGGCCTGCTCCACAGGCACCAAAGTGGCATTGTCCAGCTCTTCAGGGGGATCGATCGCACCCAGGTCAATCAACTGACCCATGATTTCGCTCATAATCTCCGCTGAAGGCGCAGAGACCCGAATTTCCGCCTTAGAAGTGCTTTGGCGTTGAATTCCCAGGTCAAAGTTAAGCACCTGGAAGCTGCCGCCCCCTTCCGTAATAATATCGAGCGCTCGGTTAATCAGTCCCGAATCCAGCAGGTGCCCTTCCATGTGGATCACCCGATTCTGCACCCCCACTTGGGCATGGACATCTTCCCGCACCGGCTCCGTAATCCGTAGGGTTAGGCACTTAGCCGCACCCCCCGCCTTGAGGAACTCGGTCAGCGGCGTTTCTACGACCTGAAAGCCTACGGCTGCTAGCCTTTCTTTCAGGTCAGTGCTGACCCGGTTCATAATCACGACCTGATCGACATTGACCGCATTGCAGGCAAAGTTGTCCGCATCGGCATCCCCAACCACGATTCGCTTCTCAGCGGGCACTCGCATTTCAATCAGGCGATTGGAGTAAGCATCAAAGGCGGGGGGATAGTAGAGCAAATAGCCGCCCGCTAGGGGACAGAAGCAGGTATCGAGGTGATAGAAGCGTTGATCAACTAAATGTAGTGATAAAACTTCGATATCGAGCCATTCTGCCAGGTAAGCATGGGAGTCTAACTCAGAGCGGAAGCCATAACCGGCCCAGAGCCAACGTCCTTCGCGATCGAGCAAGGCATCCCCAGCCCCTTCAAAGGGCAGATCCTTGGGCAGTTCGTGGACGGTGAATCCTTGGGACTCAAACCAGGCTTTGAAGTGGGGTTCTTCTCCTTGGCGCTCTGGGTGGTAAAAGCGGCTGAGCACTACGGTATTGCCGAGAATCAAGCCTGCATTGGCCGTAAAGACCATATCCGGCCAACCCTTCTGGGGGGGGACGAGTTCTACGTCGGCGTGTTCTTTAATGACGGCGTGCAGTTTATGCCACTGTTCCTTGGCCCGATCGTGGGAGGATTTGTGAACGTTCCCCTCCATCCAAGGGTTAATTACGTAGTCCACCTCGTAGTGATCCGGGGGACACATCAAAATGCGAATGGGAGTTCCCATAGTTCAAGTACCTGACAGGAGTCCGTTGACGGTGCTGGCCGATCGCGCAATCCCTGGGCCTGTGCAGCTTTGATGCAGCTTTGATGCGGCTTCTAGACAACTGCTGTGCAACCTTGAGAACTTAAAGTTCCCGCAACAACCACAGGGCAGTTCTTCGAGGCCAATGGCGCGATCGGAAATAGTCAGCAACGTTCCATTGTACCCTTCCCCCGTCCTCCCTGCTGTGGGATTGAGGGCGATCTCTGGTTGTGGATGTCAACGGTTCCTCACCTGAGTTCCTGATCTTAACGATCGGTTCCTGTAAAAGTTAGCTTGCGATCGCCGGACCCGATCGCCGCCATTATCCCGCCAAATCCCCTAGGCTCTGAGCCATGGCAAGCCGTTGAGCCAGGGTTTCCCAAGTGGGGCGAGGGGGGTTGGGCTG
>JAYKJG010000097.1:0-9207 GCA_035286285.1 Prochlorothrix sp. | reverse complement strand
GGAGTATTCCTGGTGTCAATGGCGGTATGGCCCCACCCTGACCCATCCCGAACTCAGGTGTGAAACGTACCAGCGGCGAAGATAGTTGGGGGGTAGCTCCCTGCAAAAATAGCACGATGCCAGGGTAATATTTGAAGTATAGCGGTCCTTAGTCGTAGTGATTAAGGGCCGCTTTGCTATATTCCTTGCCCCTATTCTATGGATCTATCTGCGTCTCGCTTTTCGGCTTTGTCTAGCCGTATGGATCAGGTTCAAACACCGATTATTCCTGTTGTTGCTGATTTGATTCGCCAAAATCCTGGCACGCTCTCCTTGGGTCAGGGGGTGGTTCACTATGGTCCGCCCCTGGGCATTGAAGGGGCGATCGCTGAGGGTATGGCGCACCCCCAGAGCCATCGTTATCAGGCTGTGACGGGTATTCCGCCGTTGGTGGAAGCTATTCGGGAGAAGTTAGCCCAGGATAATGGCATTACTGTGGACGATCGGAGGGCGATCGTGGTCACAGCAGGGAGTAATATGGCTTTTATGAATGCTATCTTGGCGATTACAGAGCCGGGAGATGAAGTAATTCTGCAAACGCCTTATTATTTCAACCATGAGATGGCCATTACCATGGCGGGTTGTCGGGCTGTTCTGGTTTCTACGGACGATCGCTATCAGCTCCAACTTGAGGCGATCGCGGCAGCAATTACCCCGAAAACCCGTGCAGTGGTGACGATTTCCCCCAATAATCCCACGGGTGTGGTCTATCCCGAAGCGGATCTACGGGCTGTCAATCGGCTCTGCTGCGATCGGGGCGTTTACCATATTAGTGACGAAGCCTACGAGTATTTCACCTACGACGGGCAATCCCACATTTCCCCGGCTCGTTTCCCAGATACAGCCGCTCACACCTTATCTCTGTTCAGTTTATCTAAATCCTACGGTTTTGCGAGTTGGCGCATTGGCTATATGCTCATTCCTGCCCATCTGCTGGAACCCGTGCGCAAAATCCAAGATACAATTTTGATTTGCCCGCCAGTTGTGTCCCAGTATGCGGCTTTGGGTGCTTTGGGTGTGGGTTCGGCCTACTGTCGCCAGTTTTGGCCTGATCTCGATCGGGTGCGTCGTCAGTGGCTGACGGCGTTGGCACCCTGGGCCGATCGATGTCGTATTGCTCCGGCCCAAGGCGCTTTCTATCTCTTCCTTCAGTTAGACACCAATCTCTCGGCCCTTGCGGTGACCCAACGCTGGATTGAGGATCATGGAGTTGCGGTGATTCCGGGAAGTGCTTTTGGTTGCAATGGAAATGCTTCTGGTTCAGGCTGTGCCCTGCGTCTTGCCTATGGGGTTTTGCAAGGGGAGGCTGTGGATCAGGCGATCGATCGCGTTTGTGCGGGTCTAGAAGCTCTTTTTGACCACCCATAAAGCTGTAGTGGCGGATTAAGGTGCTGACTTGGGTCAGGGACTCAGGCTCAAGGGATTCAGGCTCAGTCGATCGCCCACGCGCAAAACTTTACCGGCTTCCGTTGCGGGAATGCGGGTATTGAGGCTTAAACGGTAGGGATTTTGGAAGCGATCGGCCACGGTCCAGGGGGGCAGGGTCGATCGGCGTTGTTCGTTAAACTGCTGCTGAAATTTGGGCCAAACCTCCCCCGTTTCCGGATCCCGCGTCGGAACTACACAGCGCTTGCAGGGATTCACGCCTAGGACTTGTACCGTCCCCAACTGAAAAGGCTTGACCGTGCCCTCTTCCCCAAATAACTGATCTTCCCAAAAGGCCGGAACCCCCGAAATTTCAAGGTTAACGCGGAAACGGCCCCGAATTTGCTCGATCGTTTGGCCCGGAAACCACTGGCTCGCGGTTTCTAGACTGGCTTCGCTAATGAGCGTGGGTCCGGGTGAGACGGGATCATCGGGATAGCCTTGGTCGGGATTTTCCTGGAGGGAAACGGCATAGCCCAAGCCCTGGCTGAGCCAGTTGGTCAAGGCCGATCGACCGGGTACTAACTCAAAGGTTTCGCCGCGATCGAGGCTATCCCAGCCTAGGGTGACCCGATCGGGCTGGTTTGGCCCTTGGCTTGGCTCAAAGCGCGATCGCAGTCGGTGAATCTTGACTTCTCGCTTGCCATTGACCCAGGGTTTTGCCCTGCCTTGGGCGACGCGATCGGGATAGTCCCGCTCATCAACAATGGCCCAGCGGCGATCGTAGGCCAATGCGCCCCCAGGGGCGATCGTAGCTTCGGTCACCGTCCAGGGATCGAGGGCTTTGAGGGGATAAATCACAATGCGGCTGAGATAGGGGGAGGAGGTAGCAGTTGTCATGGGCGATCGAGGGTTAAGAGGTCGAAATTAAGGCTAGATCAGGACTTTAGGGGCATGGGAGGTTGGGATCAAGGAGTGCTTAGGCAAGGAGTGCTTAGGCAAGGAGTGCTTAGGCATTGAAGCAGGAGATCGGTACCGTAATTCCCAGAAAAACCGAAGAAATCCCCTAAAATCGTCTTGAGGTGGGGAGAACCGGCAGGCCGATGGTAAATCAGCGATTCCAGGGGAGGGCTTGGGGATCGTCATAAGCCGATGGCAAAGCGGCGATCCCAGGGGAGGGCTGATGGGGTCTATCCCCCTTGCGCCCCTAGCCGGACCGGCTAGCCCACAACACCCCCTTGAGTGGGATCAACCTCTGGCCCGTCTCAAGGGGGATGGGCTTGGCTGATGGGCTTGGCTGATGGACCTGGCTGATGGACCTAGATGAAAAGGGTTTACAACGACAATAACCTTGCTATAGTCGCATCAAAACTTACAACCGGACCTGCATCCCTGGTTGACTGACAAAAAATTTTGCCTTGGGCGCGAAAACTGGGTCCCTACAAGATAGTTGGGATCGTAGGGGTCAGGTTTCCTGACCCAACCACTGCGCCTCGGTTTGACCTACTTTTGTCAGTCAATCAGCCTGCATCCGGCGTGAAGCGCCCCGGAGGGAACTTTAGCCCCTGGAAAACCTTCCCATAGGGAACATCCCCTGCATTTCCCTCAATCGTCGTGTTATCCTCGCCCTACCATTATGAAACGTCTCTCCCTTGCCCTCTCTGCCCTGGCCTTAACTGCTGTAAGTCTGGGAACCCTAGCGCCGATCGCCCGTGCGAGCGATGCCGATCAACTGCGACAACTGCTCTCCCAGGGCAACTGTCCCCACTGTGATCTGCGGCGGGTTGGTTTGGTGTTGGCGGACTTGGAGCAGGCCAATTTAGAGGCAGCAGACTTAGCCGGAGCCAACCTCAGCCGCGCCAACTTAGCCGGGGCCAACCTGCGGGGGGCCAACCTCCAGGGGGTCAGCTTGGTGGGGGCTAACTTAATGGGAGCGGATTTGAAAGGGGCGGATTTGTCGGGGGCGGATTTGCGGGATGCCTATGTGATTGGGGCGATCCTGGACGGCACCGTGATGGAGTATGCCAACCTCCAGGGCACCGTGGGTTTGCCGTCTTCGGCGGGACGGTTTGAGGATTTCCATAACTGGGGGGTGGCGGCGGCTAAGGCGGGTCGCCATGGCGAGGCGATCGAATACTACAACGAAGCCCTCAGCCGCAATCCTGACTTTGCCTTGACTTACCTGAGTCGGGCGATTTCGCGCCAGAACTTGAATGATGTGCCGGGGGCGATCGCCGACTCCAAAGCCGCTGCAACCCTTTTTGAAACCCAAGGCAATAGTCAGGGGCAGGAGGTGGCTTCCAATCTGGCCTTGGTCCTAGAAGAGTCCCAAAATCCCAAGAATCGTAGTGGCGGCTTCCTCAACTCCGTCCGCAATACCGTCCAGTCCGTCACACCGTTACTGCTGCGCTTTTTGTTTTGAGGGGGCTGGGCCAGTCGGGGCAGAATTTTATAGAATCTCCTGACGGAATCCACCATGGTGAGGGTCAAAGTCTGGTATAACCCCTATACACCGCCTCTCAACGCTCTCAGCGATTGCTTTGGACCCATGACTGAAACTGTTACCGTCGGCATTATTGGCGCATCTGGCTATGGGGGAGTACAACTGGTGCGCCTCCTTCAAGATCACCCCCACCTCAAAATTACCTATCTGGCTGGAGACAGCAGCGCAGGCAAGTCCTTTACCGATCTCTATCCCCATCTCCACAACCGCGTTGATCTCAAGATTGAACCGATCGACCTGGATGCAATCGCCGATCGCTGCCAAGTGGTTTTCCTATCGCTACCCAATAACCTCGCCTACGGCATGGCTCCGGCGCTGGTCGCGAAGGGCTGTAAGGTGCTGGATCTGTCGGCGGACTATCGCTTTGCTGACTTGAGTGTGTACCAAGCTTGGTACGGCGGCGATCGCCAGGATGCTGAGGTGGCTGCAACGGCGGTGTATGGCTTGCCGGAGGTGTACCGCGATAAAATTGCCCAGGCTCAACTGGTGGGCTGTCCGGGCTGTTACCCCACGGCGACGCTGCTGGCCCTTTCGCCCTTGGTCAAGCAGGGCTTAATTGACCTGGAAAGTATTGTCATTGATGCCAAGTCGGGGGCATCGGGGGGGGGGCGTAAGGCCAAAACCAATTTGCTCCTAGCGGAGGCTTCTAGCTCGGTGGGAGCCTATGGCGTTGCGCGGCACCGTCACACGCCGGAAATTGAGCAAATTTGTAGCGATCTGAGTGGTCAGCCGGTTCTGGTTCAGTTTACGCCCCACTTAATGCCGATGGTGCGGGGAATTCTCTCGACGGTGTATGCCAAGCTGCGGGATCCCGGCTTGGTGAGCGAAGATCTGGTCACGGTGTATAAAGCGTTCTACCGCAATGCGCCTTGGGTGAATGTCTTGCCCCATGGCATCTATCCCCAAACCAAGTGGTCCTGTGGTAGCAATCTTTGCTATATCAGCGTAGAGGTGGACCCCCGGACCCAGCGGGTGATCGTGCTTTCGACGATCGATAACATGATCAAGGGCCAGTCGGGCCAAGCGGTGCAGTGCCTCAATCTGATGATGGGCTGGGAAGAAACCCTAGGCTTACCGAAGCTCTGTTTTTATCCCTAGCGGTTAATGGGGGACCGATCGCAACGATGGCGGAAATTTGGGTCTGTCAAAACCACTCCTGTCGCCACCAGGGAGCGAAGGCAGTGTTGGGGGCATTTCGGCGGGAGATCGATCGGCTCTGGCAAGAACGGGGGAGCGATCGGCCTCCCCATGGGGTCTATGGGGCGGGGTGTTTGGGGCACTGCGGCAGTGGGCCGATGGTGGTGGCCGTGCCGGGGGAGCGGTGGTTTTATCGGGTGCAGCCGGAGACGGTGCCGGAGGTGTTGCGAGAACTGGAGTGAAGTTGGGTTTGGAGGGGCTGGGGCAGCCAGGAGTAGTAAGCAGGATAAACGGGGAGGCGGGGCTGGAGCCGGTAACCCTCAGCCATCAGCCAAGTTTGTAGCTCCTGAACCCGATCGTGGGGATAATCGGGATTCACCTCATCCTTAGGGCCAATTCCCCCCAAATCCCGCGCCCCCGCTTCAAGGCAGGCTTTGAGATCCGCCAGAGACATTAAGTTGGGCGGCACCTGAATCTGGATCGACTCTGGCAGGAGTTTCCGGGCGATCGCCACCGTCTGCACCAGATCTGCCCCCGTAAAGGGAGCCTGTCGCCAATTTTCCTGACTGCCGGGTACATAGGGCTGTAAAATCACCTCCTGAAGATGGCCCCAGCGGTTTTGTACCTCGGCGATCGCCGCCAAGCTCGCCCGCCGATCGGCCCAACTTTCCCCCAACCCCAACAGCAACCCCGTCGTAAAGGGAATCCGCAACTCCCCCGCCTGGTGTAACTGCGCCAGCCGCAGGGCCGGATCCTTACTGGGGGCATGGCGGTGGACCGTTACCTGTAACTGAGGTGTGAGTTGCTCCAGCATCAGCCCTAGGGAGACGTTAACCTGCTTCAGTTGCGCCATTTCCCCAAAACTGAGGGGTCCAGCATTGGTATGGGGCAAAAAGCCTAAATCCAGGGCTAAGGCGGCTAAATCATAGAGGTGTTGGAACCAGGTCGATCGATCGGGGCTTTGGGGATGGACTTCCCCGCTGAGGATGAGAATTTCGGTGATGGGGGTGTCTTGGAGCGATCGCAGAATCTGAGCCGCCGTTTCCAGGGGGAGAAGGGGACTCTTGCCGGGATCTTGACGGAAATTGCAGTAACTACAGCGGTTAAAGCAGCTATAGGTCGGGACGATCGTATAGGCAGGGCTATAGGTCAAAATGGGCCTAGAGTCAGCAGGCAGTGGTGCGGTTACCATAAACTGAACAGTGCAGCAGTGGACAGAACATTAGGGACAGGTCAAAATCCTTTGATAACAGTCACGGAGGACTTTAGCCTCCAGGTCTGGATCCAGGAAGCGAAGGGCAGAACCGGCCAGGTAATCTCGGTTTTCCTCAAAGGCTAGCCAATATCGCTGTTCTTGCTCTGCCACTGCTCCTGTTGTGTTAGAGCCAGCAAAAATATCGACCACGAGATCCTGGGGATCCGTTAAAAAACGAATGAAAAACTCCGGGATTTTGCTTGGAAATCGGGCTGGATGGGGCTTAATGCCTAGATTTTTGCAAGCCCGCAAATAAAAGCTATTGGAGTCTGTATTCGGAATCTGGAGTAAGTTAGAGGGAATTGCCCCACCGTTGTCTGTGGCAAAGCGATCGCTGATGTTGTGGCCTGAGGGGCGTTTCTTGGGATCATAAAACTGTTTTGGATTTTCTAGGAGCTTTTTCATCCGACTACTGTACTCGGTTAAGACCTGGGTTGTATCTGCTTTAGGAAACTCAGTTTTACTAAACCACCAGATCGTGTTCACGGAGTCTTTCACCCGGATCTTACGCTTGTTGACCCACTCGATCGGGCTGGGTAACTTCGCGGGATTAAACCAATAAAAATCCTCTGCCAAAAAGAAGCCAACTTCATCACATAGATAAATAGGCAACCGAAAATTATAAAGACTGCGGACAGGCTTACCTTTGGTGTAGGCTCCCCCTAAATCGACGATAAAGCTACCATCCGGGGTTAATTTCCGATAGACCAAGCGAGCAAACTGGCCAAACCAAGTGACATACTCAAGCTGACTGGTATTACCATAGTCTTTCTGGCGCTGAAGCGCAAAGGGAGGACTGGTTATAACAAGGTTAATGCTGTTATCTGGTAACTGTGCTAAAAGATGCAGGGAATCGCCACAAAATGCAGCGCCTAGGGATGTGGTATAGGCAGGAGCTGTAGATAATTGGGGTAAGACAGTAGAACTGGGGGGTTGGATCGAGGGCTGCTGTTGTTGGGGCTGTTTGCCCGGTTGCTGAGTTGCCTCCGGAACCGTGACTTCCGGAAATAGGATCTCTGGTTGACGGTCCAAAACCTGGGGCGACGGGTTGGGGGTAGTGCTACTTATAGTCTGTAGATTTATCGTCATCATTTCTCCAAGATAAACAGCAGACGTTGAGCTTTCAGTCTAAATTTGTGTCTTCTCAAGCCCGTCAGGTGTTTGCCCGCCGCTTGCGACAGGTGCGGCAGCAGCAAGCTCTATCCCAGGAAGCCTTAGCCGATCGATCGGGCCTGCACCGAACCTACGTGGGGGCTGTGGAACGGGGAGAGCGCAACATTTCCATTGATAACATGGAACGCCTAGCCCAAGCCCTGCAAGTGCCCTTAACCGATCTGCTCCAAGACTCCTCCCATGCAACCCCACCCCGATAAAGCCATCCTCGACCAGCTTTTTCCCTATCTTCAGCAGTATCAAGCCCTAGCCCAGAAACACGGCATTAATGATATTTTTCAGGATAATGGTGGCAAGTTGCTTCAGGTGATTCTGACCATCGGGTTGGAGGTGTTACCAGGACGAGAGGGCAATGATGCCAAGGATGCAGCCGGGAACGAGTATGAGCTGAAATCACTGAATCTTAACTTAACCCAAAGCTTTTCTACGCACCACCATATTAACCCTCGAATTATTGCAAAATATCGGCAAGTAGCCTGGATTTTTGCAGTATATGCGGGAATTAACTTGGTCGAAATTCATCAACTAGAGCCAGCCCATCTGGAGTACTTTTACAGCCGCTGGGAACAGCAATGGCACGATCGGGGTGGCAAAGACATTAACAACCCGAAAATTCCTCTCAAGTATGTGAGAGCGCAAGGGCAACTCCTGTATCGGGTTGAGTGTTGACCCCCAGAGGCTCGATCGCCGGGGATAACGGTCTGCATAGAGGGCACTGCTGTTTTTGACTTCGATCGACCGCCGTATCAGGTGATATAGGATAATCAGGATCCGGGGCGTTGAGACCCTTGGGAATCGGCTCCCCTACCCTGTCATACGTAACCCCTACTCATCAACCTATCACCGTGACCGTAACCCCTCTCCCCACCCCCACCGCCAATCTGCGCGAAATCATTAATACCTTGGGACAGCGGCCCGATCGCCTCGGTCGCTTTGGACAGTTTGGTGGCAAATATGTGCCCGAAACCCTGATGCCCGCCCTGGCTGAGCTAGAGGTCGCCTTTGCGCAATATTTCGCCGATCCGGAGTTTCAGGCCGAATATCACGCCCTGCTCAAGGACTATGTGGGTCGTCCCAATCCACTGTACTTTGCCGAGCGCCTGACCCAATACTACCAAAAAGCCGATGGCACTGGTCCCCAGATCTATCTCAAGCGCGAAGATCTCAACCATACCGGTGCCCACAAGATTAATAACGCGATCGGTCAAGCCCTCCTGGCCAAACGCATGGGAAAACAGCGGATTATCGCCGAAACCGGAGCCGGACAGCATGGTGTTGCGACAGCCACCGTTTGCGCCCGATTTGGTCTTGATTGCGTCATCTATATGGGCATCCATGACATGGAGCGCCAAGCCCTCAACGTTTTTCGGATGCGGCTGATGGGGGCGGAGGTGCGCCCGGTGGAGTCGGGCACGGGCACCCTGAAGGATGCCACCTCTGAGGCGATCCGCGATTGGGTCACCAATGTGGAGACGACCCACTATATTCTTGGCTCCGTGGCCGGTCCTCACCCCTATCCGATGATGGTGCGGGAATTTCATGGGGTTATTGGCCAGGAGACCCGCCAGCAAGCCCAGGCGCTGTGGGGCGGCCTTCCCGATATTTTAGTGGCCTGTGTGGGGGGTGGCTCCAATGCCATGGGGCTGTTCCATGAGTTTGTGGATGAGCCAACGGTGCGGCTGATTGGGGTGGAAGCTTCCGGTGAGGGTGTGAGTACGGGTAAGCACGCCGCAAC
>JAYKJG010000096.1:0-4088 GCA_035286285.1 Prochlorothrix sp. | reverse complement strand
TGAGGCACTCAAGCTCAGGGAGGGGTAGAGACGTTGTTACCAGCATCTCTACCGCACAAAACTGGCCTTAGTCAATGGAAATAGACTGAGGACCGTTCTTTTTGCTGATCGTTCCAGTTCCGGCACCACTAGCAGCCGAAACTCCGCCTTGCTGCTCTAGCCAGCTTTTGACCGGATCCTCGCTCAGGTCCAAACGCAGGGCACCGGCCATAAAGCCACCCAGAAAGGCGACGGGATTGTGGGCAAGTTCTTGGAGTAAAGGGGTGAGTTCATCAAAGGACACAATCGTTTCCTCTCTGTAATGCAACAGCTTCGGGTGAGATGAAGGCTAAGCCAAGCCTGGGGCGATCGCAGGAGAGCACCCGACGATCGGCCCTAGGATGGACTTGTTACAATTCTAAACGATCGTTACAAAAAACCAACCACATACTCCGCCATGCCCCGCACCGTAGGCCGCTTAAACAGTTCCGGCACCGCTAGTTGGTCCTGAACAGCGGGCGGTAACAGCGCCTTGAGTTGCACATAAACCTGAATCATGGCCAGGGAGCGGCCCCCAATATCAAAGAAATTGTCCTCAATGCCGATGCGATCGATCTTGAGGATGCTTTGCCACAGGGCCACGATCGATCGCTGCATCTCCGTTTCCGGCTCCACATAGGGCACGGTCGGAGTCTCCGGCTCCAGGTTCGCCGACCCATCCCAGGGGGCATACTGGGGCAGTTCGCCGAGGGGCCGATCGGGGTGGCTCACCAGGGTGGTCAGTAAATGTTCTAGATTCTCACCCAGGGTAGCCACGGTGCCCTCCTCAAACAAATCGGTTTTATAGCGAAAAATCCCGACTAAACCCTCGCCTTTTTCTTTGAGTGACAGTGATAAATCGAAATTAGAAATTCCCTCCTCCATTTCCTGGAGATTAAGGGCAATACCGGGGGCAAGTTCCTTGGGTTGGGGCGGGACATTTTGGAGCGTAAACATTGCGCGGGACAGAAAAGCACCGGGAATCCCCAGATCATCGGCCAACTGTTGGAAAGGCAAATCATTGTGATCAAAAGCCCCCAAAACTGCTTGACTGACCCGCTGAATCACCTCCCGAAAGGTGGGATCTCCCGCTAACTGTGTCCGAATCAGAACAATATTGCTGAAATAGCCCAGTAGCTGCTTGGTTGCAGGCTGTTTGCGGCTGGCCACGGGGGCGCAAAGGATCAGATCTTCTTGACCGGTGTAGCGATTGAGCAGGATTTTATAGGCCGCGAGGAGGGTGGTAAAGAGCGTTACGCCCGCTTCCTGGGTAATAGTTTTCAGGGCTGTGGTGAGGGTGGGAGCAAGGGAGACGACGATCGCCGCGCCGGTATAGTTGGGAGCCGCCGCCGGACTGTGATCGGTGGGGAGCCGCAGCGATCGCAGCGGGGGAGCGAGTTGGGTTTTCCAGTAGTCAATCTGTTGCTGCAAAACTTCGCCCTGAAGCCACTGGCGCTGTGCCGCCGCGAAATCGACATATTGAACTTTTAAGTCCGGTAATGGGGAGGCTTCCCCCTGGCTAAAGGCGGTATAGAGGGCTGCAAGCTCCCGTAACCGCACCGTATCCGTCCAAACATCATTAATAATGTGGTGTACCGTCCGCACCAAGGCATGATCGGTTTCACTAAGGCGCAGCAGTTTCACCCGCATCAGGGGCGCTTGGCTCAAATCAAAGGGTTGCTGGGCAGCTTCTGCGGCAATGCGGGCGATCGCGCTATCCTGCTCAGCCGGATCTAAATGCTCCAAACTTTCCACCGGGAGCGGTAGCTCCACCTCCGGCCAAATCCGAACCGTAGGCTGGCCATTCACCGCCGGGAAACTGGTGCGCAACACCTCCTGCCGCCGCACAATTTCCCGCAAACTCCGCCCTAAGCAGTCAATATCCAGCACCCCCCGCAGCCGGAACACCCCCCGCAGGTTATGCACCGGTAGGCCCGGTTGGAGTTGCTCAATGTACCAGAGGCGTTCTTGACCAAAGGAGAGGGGTAGGGACTGGCTACGATCGGCGGGGGTAATCTGAAACGCGGCTTGGTTAGAGCGTTTTGTGCTGCGGATCCCTTTCCAAAAGGCAGAGGGCGCTTTTTTCGGTGGTTCTGGCTCAGCAGGCTTAGATTCTGGGGTAATTTCAAACTGTTTCGCGACGGTGGGCAGGTAGCCGCTGTTTTGGAAGTAGGTGAGGTAGCGGTGGGTGAGGGACTGAGCGACGGGGGGGCAGGTAATGCCGGAACCGGTGAGGCCAGCGGTGGTCTGGGCGATGCTGATGGGGGGTTTGGGGGCAAAGAGGTTCAGGGGAGAGGTGAGCAGCAGCAACAGGGAGCCGTAGAGTTCTGTGTGACTGGGGTCAAGGCTGGGATCACTGACGCGCTTTTGTAGTTCTGCCATCCAGTCTGCTTGGGAAACTGGCTCAAGTTGATAGCCCAAAGCCCGAATTTGCTCGGATAGAGTATCCCAGGCTATAAATTCGGGATTCATTAGGTTAAAGGTTGCGCCCCAGGGGCTTTGTTCAGGGTGGTGCGTTAGGCAATTCTGGGCGAGGTGGACGATCGCCTGGGCCACATAGTCCACGGGCATGAGGTTAATGACTGCCTCGGACTGAGGGGTTTTACCAAATAAAATACAGCCCTTGAGTAAGCTACAGAGAAAATCGGCGAGGTTGCCGGTAATGCCGGTGCGACTATCGCCCATAATCCGAGCAGGCCGGTGAATACAGGCGGGTAACCCCCGTTGCTGGGCTGCTCGCACTAGGGCTTCTGCTACCCATTTGCTTTGTTTGTAGCCGCCCTTGAGTCCTTCCCAGGGGGGAATGTCTGTTTCCAGAACCGGGCGATCGAGGGGCTGCTGGGGGTTCAAAAAGACCGCCATGGTTGAAATAAAGTGGACGGGCTTGGTCTGGTGCAGGCTAGCGAGCCGTAGCACTTCTTGGGTTCCCAAAACGTTAATGGGTTTCAAAATGTCGTAGGAGACCGCTGAGTTGACCATGGCGGCTCCATGGTACAGGGTGTCGATCGTCTGGGCTAGTCTGTCCCAGGTTTCGGCACTGAGGCCGAGGTGGGGTTGGCGCAGGTCGCCCATGACGGGGATGATCCGATCGCCCCAGGTGGGTTGCCAGATGTGGTAAAAGCTGAGGTGTTCGACAAGGCGCTGGCGACCTGTGGCGGGGTCTTGGCCACGGATGAGGCAGTAAATCTGAGCCTGAGTTTGACTGAGCAAGCTTTCAAGCAGAAATGCACCTAAAAAGCCAGTTGCTCCGGTGAGGAGGATGTTTTGGGGCTGGTGGGCGCTGGGGGCGAGGGGGTGGTGAAATTGGATGCTGGGATCAAGGCGGGCTTCTTGGGGCAGGTTCAGGGTCATGGAACGTCTGAGGGGTTGGGCGGGGCCAGGGGGTTTGCAGATAAAACCTTCAGATTGTACCAAGTTCCTTACCAGAGGATGGGGCTGTGGGAGCTTGAGCGTACCAATATACTATTGTTGTGGTAGGCTAGGGCCAGACTCGCCCTAGGAGCACTGTCATGTCTAGCGCCAACACGGGAATTGAATGGACCGATAAGACCTGGAACCCGACGACGGGGTGCGATAAGGTCAGTCCGGGCTGTGCCCATTGCTATGCGGAGGCGATTACCCGGCGTTTCCCCAACCATTTCCCCCAGGGCTTTGATTTGACGTTGCACCCCGATCGCCTCGATCAACCCCGTCGCTGGCGCAAGCCGAGCCGCATTTTTGTTAACTCCATGAGCGATCTGTTCCATAAGGATGTGCCTCTGGACTTTTTACGGCAAGTTTTCGCGGTTATGGGGGAAACGCCGCAGCATATTTACCAAATTCTGACGAAGCGGGAGCAGCGCTTACAGGAGCTTGCGCCGTTGTTGCCGTGGCACCCCAATATTTGGATGGGGGTGTCGGTGGAGAGTCAAGCCTATGTGCGTCGGGTGGAGGCGTTGCGATCGGTGCCTGCTCAGGTGCGGTTTTTGTCCTGTGAGCCGCTGTTAGGGCCGCTGAAGCTGGATTTGGCGGGAATTCACTGGGTGATTGTGGGGGGTGAGTCGGGGGTTGGTTTCCGGCCTATGGAGCCG
>JAYKJG010000095.1:0-3146 GCA_035286285.1 Prochlorothrix sp. | reverse complement strand
CGATACACTTTCATATAACGTCCGGCTTGGCGCATCATCCACACCGGGGGGCGCTCTAGCACCTCACCCCGCGCTGCACGTAAAAGATAGGGAACCTGGGTTGTCCCGGTCATGCGTTCTCTCCAGTTTTTAAGCAAACAACAGATCTCAAAAGGCAGATCTCAAAGGCAGATCTCAGGCGGCTAACGGTTGGATGAAGGGAGGCAGTTCCCCCCTGCGATCGAGGGCCGTTATCAGTAATAGGTCTAAGGCGATAGATAGATCCCAAGGGACTCACGCTATCCAGTGCCAGAACTCTCCTCCAGGACCAGCATTCAGGGCCAGAATCCAGTTCAGCGCAACGGTCAGGGTTAGCCACTTGCAATCTTTCATTATATCGATCGAGGGGTACTGCTTGAGGCCGGAGTTGAACTGGAGCGGCAGCAGGGTTGGGGAAGCGTCGGCGGGGCTAGCCCCTCGGCTCGCGATTCCCTTGCCCCCAACCCACCCATTCAGTAGGCTGAATCCTAGGGGTATGGTCTGTCCGGTCCCCCGTCGTACCGTAAACATTTATCGAGAAAGGCTTGACGATGACCAAATGCCTTTAAATTGTTAAAATACGTAACGAAGCGCGGATAACCCTGGGGACTCTAGACTGACCGTTGCTCCAGTCGATCGCCTTCACCGTTGAAGAGATGCCCATTTCCCCCTGGCCTATAACCTTGGGTCTAGTTTTGGGGCACTCTCTACTCAGAACCCGTCCACACAACCCCGCCAACAGCCGCCCTGCGGTTTAGGGTCTCGCCGTTGTTTGGACAGCTTGATGTCAACCACACACAGGAACACGCTTAGCAAGGCGGTAGAAAAGATTTATGGGTCGTGTAGGGGTCTTACTCTTAAACCTAGGTGGACCGGAGCGGATCGACGATGTTCGCCCTTTTCTGTTTAATTTATTCTCCGATCCCGAAATTATCCGTCTTCCCTTCCCCTGGCTTCAGAAGCCTCTGGCTTGGTTTATTTCGTTGAGTCGTAGCCGCCATTCCCAGGAAAATTACCAACTGATTGGGGGCGGGTCTCCCCTGCGCCGCATTACCCAGGAACAGGCCACAGCGCTCCAAGAGACGCTGCACCAAAGAGACCTAGAGGCCAAGGTTTATATTGGGATGCGCTATTGGCATCCCTTCACCGAGGAGGCCGTTGCCCGCATTAAGCGCGATCGCATCGATCGCCTGGTGATCCTGCCCCTCTATCCCCAGTTTTCCATCAGTACCAGCGGCTCCAGTTTCCGGCTGTTGGAACGGCTGCGCTACGAAGACCAAGGCTTTCGGCAAATTGACTACACGGTGGTGCCCTCCTGGTATCGCCGACCGGGCTATCTCAAAACCATGGCCAGCCTCATTGCCCAGGAGCTAGACCAACACCCCAACCCCGATCGGGTCCATGTCTTTTTCAGTGCCCATGGGGTGCCGGTGAGCTACGTGGAAGAGGCGGGGGATCCCTATCAGCGCGAGATTGAGGACTGTACCCACCAGATTATGCAAACCCTAGGGCGGTCCAATGCCTACACCCTGGCCTACCAAAGTCGGGTGGGGCCGGTGGAGTGGCTCAAACCCTACACCGAAGCTGCCCTCCAGAACTTAGCAGCCCAGGGGGTTAAGGATATTTTGGTGGTGCCCATTAGCTTTGTCTCGGAGCATATTGAGACGCTTCAGGAGCTAGATATTGAGTTGCGGGAGCAGGCGGAGGAGTTGGGCGTTGAAAGCTTCCAGCGGGTTCCAGCCCTCAATAGCCACCCGGCCTTTATTGAAGATTTGGCCAATCTTGTTCAGGAATCCCTCGATAACCCCAGCCTCACCCTAGAGGAGGTCATTCATCCGCCTCGCCGTGCCAAAATGTATCCCCAGGAGCGCTGGGAGTGGGGCATTACCAGTGCTGCGGAGGTGTGGAATGGGCGGCTGGCGATGGTGGGATTTATTGCGCTGCTGGTGGAAATGATCAGCGGCCATGGCCCATTGCACTTTGCAGGTTTGCTGTAGGCGGGCTTGCGATCGGTGGGCTTGTTGTAGGTGGGCTTGTTATAGGTGGGCTTGTTGTAATTGGAAAAGCTATGGCCTCTCCCCATATTTTAGTCAGCAATGATGATGGCATTTTTGCCCAGGGTATCCGGACCTTGGCCAATACGTTGGCGGCGGCGGGGTATCGGGTGACGGTGGTTTGTCCCGATCGGGAGCGATCGGCCACGGGCCACGGCTTAACCTTGCACAAGCCCATCCGAGCCGAGGCGATCGATCATGTCTTTGACCCCAGCGTCCAAGCTTGGGCCTGTTCGGGGACTCCTTCGGATTGCGTCAAGCTGGCCCTGGGGGCGCTCCTAGACGAGCCGCCGGATTTTGTCTTTTCTGGGATTAACCACGGGCCGAATTTGGGCAGCGATGTGCTGTATTCGGGGACGGTTTCAGCGGCGATGGAGGGGACGATCGAGGGCATTCCCAGCGTCGCCTTTAGTTTGGCGGACTTTACCCGGCGGGAGTTCCAAGTCGGGGCGGACTTTGCCGGTCGCCTCATTCCCCATCTCCAGGCCAACCCCTTGCCGGGGGCGGTGCTGCTCAGTATCAATATTCCGGCGGTCCCGGCGGCGGAGATTGCGGGGGTGAAACTGACGCTGCAAGGGGTGCGGCGCTATGTGGATACCTTTGAGAAGCGGCTGGATCCCCGTGGTCATTCCTATTTTTGGCTGGCGGGGGAGGTGCTGGAGGAGGTGATTGATCCCGCTGCGCCGCCGGAGGTGATGACGGATGTCCAAGCAATTCAGCTTAAGTACATTACGATTACGCCGCTGCAATACAATCTCACGGCGCAGTCTTTTTTCGGTTCAGGCTGGACCTTACCCCCGATCGCCTAACCCCCCTCTCACCGTTTTTAGGCGAGGGGGAAACGATCGATCGCCAACTCAAAGCCCTCTAGCACCTCTTCACCGGAGAGCGTGGTGGGGAGCGATCGCACTTCGGGTTCCTGCCCCGGACGGTAGATTTCCACTTCTTGATCCTGGGGATTAATCAGCCACGCCAGCCGCACGCCGCTATCGAGGTATTCCTGCATTTTCTCCCGGAGATTTTGCAAGCTATCACTGGGCGATCGTAGCTCCAGGGCGAAATCCGGCGCAAGGG
>JAYKJG010000094.1:0-3943 GCA_035286285.1 Prochlorothrix sp. | reverse complement strand
GGCCGATCGATCGCTTGCTGCGGTTAGGGTAAGCTTGCCCCTGTTTCCGTTGCTCCCTTGGCTTTACGATCTCCGTAATCCCTCGGATTGACCGGGTGGAGGATCTCCCCAATTCTGCGGTCATTCTCCAAGGACTGGACAGGGGGAAATACAGAGCTAGACTTGCTTTTAGGGCGTAAATTCGGTCCTATAAATCCGTGGAAGCCCGAATTTACATTTTCTGCCTGAAAATTGATAATAAGCGTGGACAGCAGACTGGATGACACCAGCTAATGCACATTATGAGCCGGTTGATGCGTAGGGCGTTGGCCGGTTTCTGTCTGTGTATTGGCTGGCATGACACCAGCTAATGCACATTATGGGCCGGTTGATGCGTAGGGCGTTGGCCGGTCTTTGTTTGGGCGTGGGAGGGAGCGTGCTACTGGGGGCTGGAACTGTGGGCTTGGTGTTGGATTAACCGTTGCACACTCATCAGCGTGCGGTTTAGCTCATAGGACCGCCGCTCTGGGTGCTTCAGGTAGGATTCTTGCTCTTCTTCCAGCATCAGGACATCTTCCCGCACCAGACCCTCTAATAAGCCCTTAGCTGCATTGAACAGGCTATTTTTGACCCAGCGGCGGAAGGGAACGGGCAGGCGGTGCAAGCGCCAGAAGGCGTTGAGGGAGGTGAAGTGGACTAAATAGGCGCGGGTGTGGGTTTCGTTGACCGGGGCAAACAGGCAGGTAATGACAAAATCCTGGCCCAGGGTCGATCGCCAGTTGGGGTAGATATAGCTCACATCCAGGGGTTCTGGGTGCAGTTGGCGCAGAGCGGGGAAGAAAAGCTGGGAAATGGACCAAATTTTGTCGATGCGGTAGTAACTTTGGGCAGTGTAGTGGGCATCAATGCGATCGGGGCTTTCCTCTAGGCGATCCAAGGCCGCCGAAGCCCAGGCTTGGTAGCCCCGGTGCAAGTGGCCATGGTACATATCCATCAGGTTCTCGATCAAAAAGGAGAAATGAACCTTACAGTCGATCGTGGTGACGCTGCCAATATAGTTCAAATGATCCCATTCGGGGAGGCTGGGTTGGGGTTTGCTGGCGGCGAGGCTGGGATCCCCTGGGAAAACCCAAATAAAGCCGTCTTTTTCCTGGATGGGGTAGGTTTTGAGCTTGCAGGTGGGCAGCTTTTGCTCGGCGGCTAAGTAGGGCACTTCCACACAGGCTCCGCCCCCCGCAAACTGCCAGCCGTGGTAAGCACATTCGAGGCGATCGCCCACCACTTGCCCATGGCTGAGCTTGACTTGGCGGTGGGGACAGCGGTCTTCGATCGCCTGGACCTGTCCTTGGCTATCCCGAAAAATCACAATGTTTTGGTGCCAGAGGGTCAGGGCGTAGGGCTGGGTTGTCACTTCTCGGCTGAGGGCGGCTACATACCAGTGGTTGGGGTTAAGGCCCGCTTGACGAATGTCGCAGCGCTCTTTGGGGGGGGTCAGGGAAGATTGAATCTGAACTGGCATACTGTTCGTTCGATAACCTAAAGCTCACACCATTGCTCAGGGTGCAAGAGGGGCATGGAATCGCGAAGTTTGCGCCCATCCTGACCCTGAAACGGCCTCTCGTTCTATCTTATTAAACCTGGGTGCGATCGGTGAGGATTTCGCAGCCCTCCTCGGTGACCAGGACCGTATGTTCAAACTGAGCCGAGAGGGCACGATCGACCGTCACCACGGTCCACTTGTCCCGCAACACCCGTGTGCGAGGGGAGCCAGCATTGAGAATTGGCTCGATCGCCAGGGTCATGCCCGCCCGCAGCCGCACATTGGGCATTTCGCGGGTGCGGAAATTAAACACCGACGGCTCCTCGTGGAGGTTGCGCCCTACGCCATGGCCCGTATAGTCCCGCACAATGCTAAACCCATGGCTTTCGGCATGGTCCTGAATTGCCCCGGCAAGATCCAGTAAGCAATTCCCTGCCTTGACCTGGGCAATGCCTTTATACAGGGACTCTTCCGCGACTCGGATCAGCTTGGCGGCATCGGGCTTGACTTGGCCCACGCCGATCGTAATGCAGGAGTCGCCATGGAAGCCTTGGTAATAGGCTCCGGTATCAATCTTGACCACATCCCCTTCGCGGATGGTCTTTTTGCGGTTGGGGATGCCGTGGACCACTTCGTTGTTGACGCAGGCGCAAATGGAGCAGGGGAAGCCATGGTAGCCCTTGAAGCTGGGGGTGGCTCCCATGGCCCGAATCCGTTTTTCTGCATGGACATCTAGATCCCAGGTGGTCATACCGGGTTCAATGATTTCTGAGACTTCTTTGAGGACGGTTGCTACAATTCGGGAAGCCTCCCGCATGATCTCAATCTCGCGCTTGGATTTGAGTTCAATCCCTTTGGGCTGCTTGGTGATGCGGGGTCCAGCGGCAGCGTTGGCAGTTGGCTGGGTCAGGAGGTTACCGAAAATATTCATGGAGCTGGTGGTTACTGTGGCTGTGGGAGGGTCTTTAGAGGGGGTTGGCGGTCACTGAAGCTGAAGAGTCAGAAAAATCGGCCAAACGCTTCCCATTATTCCCCTCTAGGCTAACAGATTCCCTTCAGAAGTAAACCGATCGCGCCAGCCTTTAAACAAAGAAAAAATTGTCAAACTCCGGGTCTCTCTCACGGGGGCGAAGGTTCCCCCTGGTCTGACATGGCCCCAAGGCCAGTGGCCACCGGGCGGCGGCGGTGGTTTGCAAGCGAGAAGCTTGCGCGACGCGACAAGGGCTTTAGCTTCCCCTCTCTTCGTGGAACCCTGCCCCTACCCTACCAGTCCTAGACAACAATGCTACGGTTGGCTGGCTTGAGCGTCACAGCGCACGCCATTCGCACTCCATCTGTAACGGGATCGTTGCGATCGGCCTGAGACGAAAAGCGCTGGCATCCGTCGTATCCGTTCCTTGAGGTTACTATGCAGAGCATCAAACGTTTAGTTTTGCCTTTGAGCTTGGCTGTTGCCACCACGATCGCCGCGACCGCTGCCCCTCCAGCCCTGGCCGATCGGGAGGAGGGTATTGAGAAAATTGAGGATGTGGTCGAGGTCTTTACCGAAATTATGGACGATCGCGACACCCGTATTCCCCGCAGCTTGATTGATAGCAGCGTGGGCATTGCCGTAATTCCCGATTTGGCCCAGGGTGGCTTTATTGTGGGCGGCAAACGGGGTAAAGGCTTGCTAGTGGTGCGTCAGGCCGATGGCAGTTGGAGTAATCCTGCCTTTTTGACCCTGACGGGGGGCAGCATTGGGCTGCAAGTGGGGGGGCAGTCCAGTGATGTGATTCTGCTCTTCCGCGATCGGGATGCCTTGGAAGACCTCATAGATGGCGATTTTGAGTTTGGGGTCAGTGCTTCGGGGACGGCTGGCCCGGTGGGGGACTCGGCCCTGGATGCGGCGGAAACCTTTGGGGATGTGATCTCCTATTCCCGCAGTTCGGGGCTGTTTGGCGGGGTGGCCTTGGAAGGGGGTGACTTGGCCTTTGATGACGATCGCAACGGGGACTTTTACGATCGCAAAAACATCACCGTTGAGCAAATCTTCCAAGGGCGCAATCTCAATGCACCCGCTGCCGTGACTGAACTCTGGGATTTCCTCGGTCTCTACTCTACGGTGCCTGCCCGTGCCGCTAGTTCTGCTAGTTCTGCTAGTTCTGCTAGTTCTAGCTCTTCCAGCCGCAGTTCTGCGGCCAGTAGCACCAGTACCGCCGATCGCACCCTTACGACCCGATCGGGCCTCACCTGCACCGCCACCTACACCAAAAACATTGGCCCCCTCGACAGTGTTCGCGCCGCTAAAAATGCCGCCCGTCAGCGCATTGAGGAAGCCTGTGGTGGCCTCAGTGTCTACCAGGCAGAATTTCGGATGCATGGCCCCGTGGGTGAGTCGCCCTATGTGACCAATGCCGATGGCAGTTGGACCTTTACCTTTGG
>JAYKJG010000093.1:0-7682 GCA_035286285.1 Prochlorothrix sp. | reverse complement strand
ATTTGGCTGGTCGAGGGTCGGCACAGGGGCACGACCCCTACCCGTTTATTCTGTTTCAAGCTCAACGGATTTGGTATGAGTCGGCAGATTGGGCGGCAGGTGTCCCCCCAGCGGGGCTGGGACTATCTCAAGCACATGGGCTATCCCTTAGAGCGGGACGGCGATCGGCGATCGAGCAAAATCAGAACCGCCCCATCCTGCAAGGGATGACTGAATCGGTTACGATCGCCCATGATTGTTTTGTCCTTTGCCTTCAACAGCCTTGGGTTTTGCCATGACCGTATCGCCTGATCTGGAACCGAGCCATGATGCTTCTACACCGGGAACCCCAGCGGGAACCCTAATGGTTCCGCGTCCCCAGCCGGACCCCGATCCAGAGGATGAGTTGCCCGATGATGTGGAAATGAGCATTTGGGACCATTTGGAGGAGCTACGCCAGCGGATTTTTTACAGCTTGATTGCGGTGCTGCTGGGCTGTGTGGCCTGTTTCGCTGCCGTGCGCCCCATTGTCCAACTGCTGGAGGCTCCGGCCCAAGGTGCCCGTTTTTTGCAATTGGCTCCGGGGGAGTTTTTCTTTGTCTCGATCGAGGTCGCCGGTTACAGCGGCCTGTTGGTATCTAGCCCCTTCATTCTTTACCAAATCATGCAGTTTGTGCTGCCCGGACTGACCCGCAGTGAGCGGCGCTTGTTGGGGCCGATCGTCCTGGGTTCGACGGTGCTGTTTGGAGTGGGACTGTTTTTTTCCTATAGCTTGCTGATTCCGGCGGCCTTGAATTTCTTTATTAGCTACGGGGAAGGGGTTGTGGAGCAGCAGTGGTCGATCGATCGCTACTTTAAGTTTGTGCTGACGCTGCTATTTTGTACCGGCTTGGTGTTCCAGGTGCCGGTGATTCAGTTGCTGCTGGGGCGGTTGGGCCTGGTGACGGTGAAGCAAATGCTGTCGGGCTGGCGCTATGTGATTTTGGCGGCGGCGACGATCGGAGCCATCATCACCCCTTCCACGGATCCCCTCACCCAATCGTTACTGGGCGGCGCGATCGTGGGCCTCTACTTCGGCGGCATCGGCCTCGTTGCCCTCACCACTCCCCAAACGGACTAAAGTCCGTACTACGAGCCTTTCTTCTGTGAGGGGTCTTTAGATCGCAAAACGGACTAAAGTCCGTACTACGAGCCTTTCTTCTCTGGCTCCCCTCTCCCCGCTTGGGTGAGGGGTCTTTAAGATCCCAAAGCGGAGCGCGATAACAGCCCTATTTCAAGGCGTAGCCATCTTCACCCCGCCCTAGGGCAAAGCGTAGGGATTCCGGCAAGTTGGGATTGCAGGCTATCAAAAACATAGCCAGCCCAATCAGCGGCAAGACCGTCGCAATGGCAAAGAGGGAACGATAGCCCCAGACCTCTGCCACTCTGCCCAGCAGCGGCCCCGCCACCGCAATGCCCAAATCTAGCCCCATAAAGCAAAAATTCATGCTTCTAGCCCGTTCTTGGGGGGGCGATCGATCGGCCATCAAAGCCGCCAAAGACGACACCAACATGCCAAAGCCACAGCCCTCCAGCGCCCCCGCCACCAGCAGTTGCCAGGGGGTTTGGGCCAAGTACAGCCCCAGGGTCGAAAGGCTGTAGGACAGCAAGCCCAGGCTAATAAAAAGGCCGCGACCGTAGCGATCGGAGCCTTTGCCCGCAATCACCCGAATTAAAAAGCTGCCAATGGCCGCTGCGGTAAAGACCAGCCCCGCATTGAGGTCAATCTGGGATTCCTCCACAAACAGGGCCAAAAAGGTGCCAAAGGTGCCGAAGGCAATGCCCAAGGCCAGCAGAACGAGGGCCGGGATATAAATGGCCGGGAGAACCAGCAGCTTCCAAAAACGGGCCGGGGGCAGGGGGGCTGAAGCGGCCAAGGGCGAGGCTGATGTTGCGTGGGCCGATGGCGTTGCGGGGGACAGCGGGGAAACGGGGACGGTTTCCACCAGGGCCGCACAGCCCAGGCCCACAAGGCCGATCGCCACCGAAGTCCAAAAAAGCCAGCTATAGCCCCAATTGACGGCAATATAGCCCCCCAGCGCCGGACCGATCGCCATGCCCACGGGGTTCACCAGGGTCATATAGCCCAAAATTTCGCCCCGAATCGCACGGGGAGCCAGGTCCGTCACCAGCGCCAAATAGGCCGTGGTAAAGGCTGCCACGCTCAGCCCATGGAAGATCCGCACCCCAAACAGCAGCGGTAACGAGTCCGTTAGCCAATAGCCCAGGGGCGCAAGGCTCACCGTCGCTAACCCCAGCAGCAGAACCGACTTGCGGCGACGATCGGCCCCGTAGCCCAGCACAAACCGAAACACCAGCAAGCCAATGGCAAAGCCCCCCAGAATGACACCCAACTGCTGGGGACTGGCCCCAATTTCCTGGAGATAGAGGGGCAGGGTGGGCAACAGCAGGGTCAGGCTCGCCCAAAAGAGCAGCCCAGTGAGGAAGAGAATCCCTAAATTCCGCTGTATCCAGGGATCAAGGCTGCGGAGTTGGTGGAAGGGTTGAGGACGGGGAGAGGACACGATCGAGGGGGGCCGAGACAAGAGACACAGTTCCTTAGACAGGTTGGACAGGAGATAGAATGAAGCAGCATCCTGACTCCACTGTACTGAATTGTTCAGATCTCGATCGCAGGGGGAAGCTTGCTTGTCATTCCTGAAACTAGCCTATAGATTAAGAGTGATTTTCCAGCCGGTTCCTACCCGGGTTGTTGGGGGCGAGTCCCTGGGGGAGGGGGAAACGGTCTACAACCTGTCTTCGGGAATTGAGAGAATCTGGACACCACATCACCATTAGGGGGCAATTAGGGGGCAGATGGTTCACGATCCCAACGATCACCACAACAACACGCCAAATCCAAAGGCCGATCGTCGTAGGGCACAACCGACATCCCGATCGCGGTGGCGATCGCAGCTTTGGCAATGGAGCCTCGGCCTCGGCCTGCTGGGGTCGGGCACCTTAGTCATCGCAGGGGTGTGGCTGTCTAACTATGTCCGCAACGACCTGGCTCCCCTCGTGGCCCAGCAACTGAGCAAAACCCTTCAGCGCCCCGTCGAAGTGGGACCCGTCAGCCGCTTTGGGCTGTCCCACTTGCAATTTGCCGAATCCACCGTCCCCGCCACGGCCACCGACACCGACAGCCTCAAAATCCCCACCCTCACCGTTCGCTTCAACCCCCTCCAAACCCTTCGCAGCCGCACCCTCCGCCTCCACATCACCGCCCACGACCCCCTCCTGTACGTCGAGCAAGCCGCCGATGGCTCCTGGGTGGCAACCCAAGTCCAACTCAGCGACAAGCAGGGACCGATCAAAATTGAAGTGGCCTCGGTGCGGCTAGACAATGCCACGGCGATCGCCATTCCCCGCAGTGCCGAAGGGTTATTGGGATCCCCAGTGGAACTACAAGGGATTGAGGGGCAAGTTAACCTCAATGCTGCCGCTGAGCAGATCCGCTTAGACCTGGCCGGTGCCCTAGAGCCGGGAGCCACCTTTTCAGTCCAGGGCCAAACCGACTTTAAGCTCCAGGCCCTGGACGCAAACATTCAAGGCAAAACCCTCCCCCTCCCCCTGCTCCAAGGCTTAATCGCCAACCCCTACCCCCTTCCCCTCAGCCTCAGCAGCGGCACCGCCAGCACCGACCTTCAACTCACCCTCACCCAGGGCAAACTCACCGCCCTCCAAGGGAATTTGCAGTTTCAGGATCTAGCAGCCCAAGCCCCCAACCTCAGCGTTCCCCTGACCCAGGGCGAAGGTCGCCTGGTCCTCAAGAATGAGCAGGTGATCGTCGATCGCCTCTCGGCCCAAGCGGGCAATCTCACCGCCGTGGTCCGGGGTGCCCTAGATTGGCAAGCCCAAACCCTCAACCTCAAAACCGAAGTGGCAGCGGTGGATCTGCCCCAGACACTCCAGACCTTTGCCCCGGATCTGCTGGAGACCCTACCCGTTGAGGTCGCGGGGCAAGTGGCGGCTCGGCTGGCGATCGGCGGCACCTTTGCCCAGCCCACCCTTGCGGGCACCCTCACCACCCCCAAACCCCTGCAAATTCGCGGGGACCAGCCCCTCCCGATCGCAGGCGCGGTAACCCTCGCCCTTGACCTAGGGGGAACCCTCGCCCAACCCACCCTTGCGGGCACCCTCACCACGCCCCAACCCCTACAAATTCGCAGGAGCCAGTCGGTCCCGATCGAGGGGGGCGTAACCCTCGCCCTGACCCTAGGGGGAACCCTAGCCCAACCCACCCTAGACGGAGCGCTCAACGCGCCGGAGGGGCTGAAGGTGGACCAACTCGACCTCGCCAGCCTCAGCACCCGCTTTGCCCTCAGCAACCTCCCCACCCCCGCCAATCCCAGCCGTAGGCCCAGTCTTCGCCTCCAGGAGACCGCCATTGCCCCCCGATCGGGCGGACGGATTCGCGGCGGCGGCACCGTAACCCTAGGGGCCGATCCCGCCCTCGATCTGGACTTTTCCGGCGCTGATCTACCCCTGGCGGACTTGGCCCAAGCCTACGGCAGAACCCTCCCCATTGCCCTCGGCTCGGTCGCCATCCAAACCCAAATCCGAGGCACCCTAGCCCAGCCCCAAGCCCTGCTCCAGTTCCAAGCCCTGGAAGCCGCCTATCCCCTCCAGGGGCGGGCGCAACTGGTGGGCAACACGATCAGCCTGGAGAATGCCGTGGTCAGCGTGGCCGGGGGCACCCTCCGCGCCCAGGGTCGCCAAACCGCCGCCGGTTGGCAGCTTCAGCTTAATGCCTCCCGCCTCCAGCCCCGGTTGCTCGATCTGCCCATTGCGGGGCTAGTCGATGGCATCTTCAACCTCAGCGGCCCCGCCAATACCTTTGATTTGACTGCCCTCCGTGCCCAAGGGGAAGTGACCCTATCCGAAGGGCTGTCGCTGATTCGATCGCCCCTCACCGCAGACCTTGCCTGGAATGGGCAGGCGATCGCCGTGCGGCGGGCCGTCGCCGAGGGCTTCCAGGGCCAAGGGCTGATTAACGTCGCCCTCCCCGGTTCGGGGCAAGCAGCGGCGATTACGGGCTTAGATTTAGCCGTGAAACTGGCCAACTATAATTTGGCGGAGCTACCGATCGCCCTGCCCCCAGCGATCGCCCTCCAGGGCCGCACCACCTTCACCGGCCAACTCCAAGGCACCCCCACCGCCCCCCAACTGCGCGGCGATCTGGTCCTTGCCGATCTTGCCATTAACCAAGCCCTATTCTCGCCCCAACTGACGGGCCGCTTAGAGCAGGGGAGCCAGGGCCTGAGCTTGAACCTCGCGGGTCAAAATGAGGCGATCGAGTTGGACCTCGATCGCCAATATCAGCCCCAATACGCCTATTTTCGCCGAGGAACCGGCCAAGCCCGCGCCGCCCGCCAAAACCAAACCCTCCAGATCGATCTCCAGCAGTTTCCCCTCAATAGCTTTGGCCTAGAAGCCCCGCCGGGATTCTCCCACCTCGGTCAGCACCTGCTCAACAGTTGGGTTTCCGGCAATGCCCAGGTCAACCTCGACTCCCTCGATGCCGTTGGCTCCCTGCGCCTGGATGACCCCCGCCGCTACGGCCAAAACCTGGATGGCTCCGTTCCCCCGGCTGAAACCCTCCAGACCCTCTTTGGGGGAGAAACCCAGTTTCGCTTTGCCGACAATATCCTCTCCCTGTCGGAGGGTAGCTTTGATTTGGGCACCAGCCGCTTTAATTTTGACGGACGCGGGATTTTAGCCGCCAATCCCCAGTTCAAGCTGGATGTCAACCTAGAACAAGGCCAAATTCGGGATTTTTTGCGGGCGCTCCAGTGGTTTGACCTGGTGGATGTGGCCCAGGGGTTGAAAGCTCCGGTGTATGACACAGCCCAAGCCCTGGGATCGATCGCCGTGGGCAATGGCCAGACCCCCCTCGGCCAGCAGCTTCAGCGCTTCTCGGAAATTAAGGCCCAGGTGGCCCAAACCGTCGAACAACGCCAAGAACAGGCCAAACTGCCCTCCCTGCGGGAACTGGAGGGAGCCTTTAATGGCAACCTTTCCCTCAGTGGCTCTGCGGCAGAGGGCCTAACAGCCCAATTTGGCTTTGGCGGTCGGGATTGGCAGTGGGGCAAGTATAACTTCCAGAATATTGCCCTTTCCGGTGATTTTAAGGACGGACAGGTGACCTTGCAGCCGGTGCTGCTGGAGTCCGATGACATGGAGTTGCGCTTTGCGGGGACCATTGGCGGCAACCAGCAATCCGGTCAGTTCAGCGTTCGCCAGCTTCCCGTCGCCTTTGTACGGCAGTTCGTCGATCTGCCCGTAGACATTGAGGGCCAGTTCAATCTCCAGGCCAGCGTCGGCGGCAGCATCAAAGATCCCCAAATTTTGGGGGATTTAAACCTCGTCAATGGCACCCTCAACCAAGTGCCCTTGGCCACCCGCGAAACCGCCTTTAGTTACCTAGGGGGACGACTGCTGTTTGGGGGCGTGCTGGAGGTGGATGAAAATGCAGAGACTCCGGTGACGATCGAGGGCGAAATTCCCTATGCCCTGCCCTTTAGTGAGGTCAAGCCCGATAGCGACGAGATCGCCATTAATCTCAACGTCAAAAATGAGGGGCTAGCCCTGCTCAATTTGATTAGTCAGAATAATCTGACCTGGCTGGGAGGCCAAGGGGAGGTGAACCTGTCCGTGGGCGGGACGGTGCAGGAACCGATCGCCGAAGGACTGGTCACCCTCAACGGGGCCAATGTCACCGCCAAAGCCCTGCCCGAAGGGGATACGATTACGGACCTGCGGGGCCAGATTCGCTTTATCCGCGATCGGCTCCAAGTCGAAAATCTCGTCGGCCAGTTTAGCGAAGGTCAAGTCACCGCAGCGGGAATTTTGCCCCTTGCAACTCCCTTTGCCACGGACGACCCCGATCGGGAGACCCCCCTCGCCGTCAGTTTCCAAAACGTCAACCTCAACCTTCCAGAGGTTTACCAAGGGGGCGCAGGGGGCGATGTTTTCGTCATTGGCAGCGCCCTGAATCCCCGCCTGACGGGCACGGTACAACTGCGAGACGGAGGCGTAAACATTCCCGATCCCGCCACAGCCGCGCTACGTCGCCTCCGGCAATCGGCCCAAGGAGACACCCTCACCCCGGCCAACACCCTCGCCATCAGCCCCATTACCTTTGATAACCTCATCCTCCAACTGCAAGAAAACGTCAGCGTCTCCTCTCCCCCCATCTTCAGTTTCCAGGCCGAAGGGGATTTGACAATTAACGGCGGCCTAGGGGACTTGCAGCCCGATGGCATCATTCGGGTCACCCGTGGCCAAGTTAACCTCTTCACCACCAATCTCACCCTGGCCCGTCGCCGCGAGAATGTGGCCATTTTCCGGCCTGAGAACGGGCTAAACCCCACGTTAGACGTACAGTTGCTGGCTTCCGTCACCGAGGTCTCCAACCAACTGCCCACGGCTGGCCCCATTTCCCAGACAGAAATCCTCGATAATCCCGTCTCCGGCTTCAATGAGTTGCAAACCATCCGGATTCAAGCCTCGATCGAAGGCTCAGCCGATAATATCCTCCAAAATCTCACCCTCACCAGTCGGCCCGCCCGCAGTCAGGCAGAACTCTATGCCTTGATGGGGGGTGGGTTTGTCAATACCTTGGGCCAGGGGGGAGACAGTACCCTCGCGTTAGCCAACTTGGC
>JAYKJG010000092.1:0-14383 GCA_035286285.1 Prochlorothrix sp. | reverse complement strand
GGCAGATTCACCCAGTCGGTAGGGGCAATCCCCCCGTGGTTGCCCCGGTTTTGGGCCGCTAAGAGGGTCGGCACGGGGGCGCGACCCCTACCCTAGGCCGAGGGTTCCAAAGTGAAATGCACCCGTTGCGATCGCTGGGGGGACGACTGAGGGGACCCAAAATTGAGGGGGCTTTGATTAAAGTCTGAAACCTGGGTTATCCTGCTAAGCAGTCTTGAGAGGCAGCGCAATCCTCAACTTGGCGTTAGGAAACCACGCCTGAGAGTACGCCGTAGACCTCCCCTTAGAGCAGATTGAATTGACCCTTACGGTATCGAGACAACCTCAGTATGACCAAGGTTATTGCGCTATTTAACCAGTCCGGTGGAGTTGGCAAAAGCACCCTCACCCTTAACCTGGGCTACCATCTCAGTCGCCGCAACAAGCGGGTTTTGCTGCTGGATATGGACCCCCAAGCCTCCCTGACCACCTTTATGGGGCTAGACCCCGTTGACCTCGATCGCACGATCTATAACGCCGTCGTTGGCGAAGAACCCCTACCCATCCACCCCAACATCCACGGGGTAGACCTGGCCCCCACCAATATCAACCTCTGCGCCGCAGAATTAGAGCTAGTCTCGCGCCTAATGCGGGAAATGCGCCTGAAGGAGACCATTGCCCCCCTTCTCCCCAGCTACGACTTTATTTTGATTGACTGTCCCCCCAGCTTGGGCATTCTCAGCGTCATTAGCTTGGTAGCCGCAACCCATGTCTTAGTCCCAATTCAGACCCAGTTTAAGTCCTTTCAGGGCACCGACCTCCTGCTCAACACCGTGGCGGGCTTGCGGGCTAAGGCCAATCAAAACCTGGCGATCGCCGGATTTGTGCCCACCCTCTACGATGGCCGCACCACCCAAGAATTCCGTACCCTCAAAGCCATTCAAGACCAACTGTCCCCCCTCGCCCCCGTCTTTGAACCCATCCCCAAAAGCATCGCCTTTGCCGATGCCTCAGAGGAACGAGTTCCCCTTGCCCTGCTCAAAGCCAAACATCCCGGTGTTTTGGTCCTCAAGCATATTGCCAAGGCATTAGATACGATGGGGTAATTGAGCCGCCTTCCCCCTCGATCGGTTAGGCTAGGCTAGGTGACTGCTAACCCATCCTACGCGACTCACCCCGCCCAGGAGTACCCTTGCTATGAGCACCCGTAAGAAAGACCAACCCTACAGTAGCCAGCTTCGGGGCATTGCGGCACTACTGGGAACAGCCCCCTCTCCAACCCCCGCCGCTCCCAGCGCCGACCCCAGCCCCCCCGCCGCTGACCCCAACCCAGCATCCCCTCGCACCCTGCCCCTCAGCGAAATTCACCTGCCCCCAGAGCAGCCCCGCCGCTACTTTGACCCCGACAAACTGGCGCAACTGGCGCAATCCATCCAAAACCACGGCATTCTAGAGCCGCTCCTGGTGCGGCCCCGCAGTGAGGCGGGGGGCGGGGGCTATGAGTTAGTAGCCGGAGAGCGTCGCTTGCGAGCGGCCCGGAGCTTGGACCTTGCAGAGGTGCCCGTGGTGATTCGGGATCTGTCGGAGGATGAGGCCAGGTCGGTGGCTTTGATTGAGAACTTGCAACGGGAGGATCTCAACCCAGTGGAAGAGACTGAGGGCATTCTAAAGCTCCTAGCCTTGCAGTTGGATCTCAGCCCCGATGCCGTGGTGGCGCTGCTGTATCGGATGCGCAATGAGACGATCGGCAACTCTAATCAAAACGTTTTGATTAGCCCCGAAGGGGAAGTGGTCCAGGGGGTTTTTGCCGCCTTGGCAACCCTCTCTTGGGAGTCCTTCACCACGACGCGCCTGCCCCTGCTCAAGCTGCCGCCAGAGATTTTGGATGCTCTGCGATCGGGTCAACTGGCCTATACCAAGGCCCAGGCGATCGCCCGCCTTAAAGACCCCGAACAGCGCCAATCCATCCTCGATCGCGCCATTGCCCAGCACTGGTCCCTCGCCCAAATCAAAGCCGCCATCCAAGCCCTCCCCCAGCCCGAAAAGTCCCCGCCCAAATCCAGCCCCAGCCTCAAGCAGCGAGCCGACCAAGCCTTTCGCCAAGTCAAGCGATCGCCGATTTGGACCGATCCCCAGCGAAAAAAGCAGGTGGAAAAGCTGGTCAAACTCCTGGAGGATCTCGCCACAGCAGACCCAGACCCAGACCTGTAACCGGGCGATCGAGCAACCCCCTAAAGCCCTCCTAAAACTCCCCACAACCCCCCACACCCCCCGCAAACCAGCAATTCAACCCAGGGACAGGCAGCGCAATAGTACAATGGAAAAGGTCACCATCCACCCTCTTCCTGCCATGCCCAAAAGACGCAAGACCTTTCCCTGTGGGCACCGGGGATTCGGTCAGTTTTGCCATACCTGTGCCCAAGAAGAAGCCCAACGCCAAGCCAAAGCCGAAGCACGGGCACAAGAAAAGGAGAAGAAAGATGCCTGGAATGCAACCTTTGAAAATGACGCAGTGGATCTTAGGGGCCTGCCCCGCCCGATTGTTAAGAAGGCGAGACGAGTACTGGAGATATTGGAATCCGGACAGGATTACCACCAGTTCAAGGGCAAACGTTTAAACCACGATCGCCGCTGGATTAGCATCCCCCTCGGCCATGACTACCGTTTGCTGTGCTGGGATGGCGATGAGGGCATTCAACCCCACAAAGTCCTCTCCCACGAAGACTACAACGTCAAAAAACCGGGCACCTAGTTCATCGCTGCCGGGGTCTCCTCGTGATGTAGCCCGTCCAACCTGAAATGGCCCCTGAGATGCCTCCGCCACCCACGGAGGCTTTTTTGATGCAGACTGGATTTTTCTGCATACTGTCTATTAATACCAAATCCGTTGAGCCTGAAACAGAATAAACGGGTAGGGGTCGTGCCCCTGTGCCGACCCTCTGACCGCCAAATACAGGGGCAACCACGGGGGGATTGCCCCTACCAAGACGAATCGAGATTAGTCGGATTTGGTATAAGTCCCCCGATCGTCCCCCTTCTGCCGCCTAACCCTTGTCAGCCCTATGCCTACCATTGACTATCTCCGCATTAGCCTCCTCGATCGCTGTAACTTCCGCTGCCTCTACTGCGTTCCAGACGGGGAAGATCTCGCCTATGCCCTGCGCCAGGATTGGCTGACGATCCCGGAGATTCTGACCTTAGTGCGGGAGGTGTTTATCCCCCTGGGGTTTCGGCGCTTCCGGCTGACGGGGGGGGAACCGCTACTACGGCCCGGATTAGTCGATCTGGTGGACCAGCTTACGGATCTGCCGGAGGTTGAGGATCTAGCCCTCACCACCAATGGCTTCCATCTGGCTGACCTCGCAGCCCCCCTCTACCGGGCCGGACTGCGGCGCATCAATATTAGCCTCGACTCGCTCCAGCCGGAGGTCTTTGACCAAATCATCGGGACTGGCGGGGGCCGATCGCGCTGGCCGGAGGTTTGGGCCGGTATCCAAGCGGCTCACGCGGTGGGGTTTGACCCGCTGAAGTTGAATGTGGTGGTGATTCCGGGCATCAATGACGGGGAGGTGCTGGATTTGGCGGCGTTGAGCCGCGATCGCCGCTGGCATGTGCGCTTTATTGAGTTTATGCCGATCGGCAACGGGGATTTATTCAGCGATCGCGGCTGGGTGGACTCCGCCCAGATTCGCCAGCAAATTGCCGATCGCTGGGGCATCACAACCGGGCAGGTCACCGGCGCAGGTCCGGCGGATGTCTTCCAAATTCCAGGAGCGTTAGGAACGGTGGGCTTTATTAGCCAAATGTCCGAGTGTTTCTGCGATCGCTGTAACCGAATGCGGCTCTCGGCAGATGGTTGGCTGCGGCCCTGTTTGCTCAATGAAACGGGCCAACTTGATCTCAGGACGGCGCTCCGGGAAGGGGTCTCGACTCCAACCCTTCGCGATCGGGTGCAGGATTTGCTCACCCTCAAGCCTGAGATCAACTTTAAGCAGCGCGAAACCGGAGCGACCGGAGCCTATCACCGCACCATGTCCCAGATTGGCGGTTAGAAACTTTGCCAGATGCCGCGATCGCGCAACGCCAACCGCTGGGCAGGCCACGGGAACAACAACCGTAACCCCGCCAAACGCTCCTCCAACGGCTCATCCACCGCCTCCCAGAGACTCTCATAGTAGAAAAATGAGACTCCCAAGCCTTGGCCACGGGCCGCTTGGACCTTTTGTTGGATAAACCCGATCGGCACCGGCTTCGTCCGCAGACCCGTCAACACCCCAACCCCCGTCGGAATCTTGCGGCGCGTTGCTTGGACCTCAGGCCGACTCAACTGGTTGGTAAAGGCACTCATTTCATGGCGATAGACCTGGATGATAATTTCATCCACCAAATCCCGATTCACCCACGTTACCCAGTCCTGAAGATAACTGTTATAGGCCGTGTCGTAGGGATTGGGGGCGATCGACAAAATCGCTCCGGGCTTCTTCGCCTCCACCACCTGCTTCAGCTTGGCAACAAAATGGGTAATCTTATTGGCCCGCCATGCCATCCAAGCCGGATCGCGGGGATTATTGGGAGCCGCGCGGCCCGTTTCTTGGTTGTAGAGGGTGCGGGTGTAGCGATCGTAGCCAAACTCCACCGGCAAACTGATGTGGTCATCAAACTGAATCCCATCCACATCGTACTGATTAAGCACCTCCGCCACCAGGTTCAACAAAAACTGCTGCACCTCCTGCTTAAAGGGGTTGAGCCAGACCACTTCCCCGGCTGCCCCCACCCAAGTTTTGGTGCCATCGCGCTTTTGGGTCACCCAGTCCGGATGGTTCCGGGCCAACTCTGAGGTGGGCGGAGTCATAAACCCAAACTCAAACCACGGCACCACCAGCAGCCCGCGATCGTGGGCCTGGGCCGTGACCTCTTCTAAAACGTCATAATCCTGGAAGCCCCGGCGGATAAAGGGCTGAATATTCTCCTGTTGCGCCGTTGTACTGGGATAGAGTACATAGCCAGAGTTCCAGACCACTGGATAGAGGGTGTTAAAATTCAGATCCGCCAATTGATCAAAGGCTGTTTCCAGCTTGGGCCGGTCCAGCATGATATCCATATCATTACTGGTCATCCAGACCCCGCGAATTTCTGAACCAGCGGCAGCACCGGGCAAATGGCCCAGCCCCCAACCCTGACCCAAAACCACCATCGCCAAGGCCAGCCCAAACGCCACGATGCTTCTCCAAAACCGTTTCCAGAAGCGGGTGCGCGGCCCAGGTAACACAGACAGACTGGAGGCAAGAGAGGACACAAGGCCAAAGTCCAAGGCAGGGTTCAAGCCCGATCGAAGGGCAGCGCCCAAGCCCAATCCCCAGCCCACAACGGAGCTAAGGTAGCCCCCAGCAAAGCGGGACTGTAGCCGAGGAAAGTTCGGACGAAACCAAGGGTGTTGTGGCATCTCAACTCAAGCTTTAGCAAACAATGGAACACAAAGGCAATCAAAAAACCGACGATCAACCAGCCCACAGCCCGCAAACCTGAGCTAAACCCTCAAAAGTCATGGGAGTTGGACATAAGGAGATCAAGGTCTTAAATCAATAGTCTACCCCCCTCTACCCAGTCCGGAAAGATGTCAAGGGGAGAAGCTGTCCTAGGGCTGTTGCCCCCCGTCTAATCTATCCGGCAAGCCGTCAGAGACGGAGGGGGCGGACTTATACCCCCCAGGGGGAATCTGAGCCGTCCACACCACCACCTGATTGCGGCCTTGGGTTTTGGCGGCATAGAGGGCTGCATCCGCCTTGGCGATCAATTGCTGGGGGCTAATCTGGACTTCCGGCACCATGGTGCTAACCCCCAAACTCAGGGTGACCCATTGCGCAATGGGGGATTTGATGTGCTCTAGCTCTAGCCCACAGACTAAATGCCGAATCCGTTCCGCCGTCATCTGCGCCTCATAGCTCGCAGCATGGGGCAGAATAATCGCAAACTCCTCACCGCCATAGCGTGCCGTCAACCCCGTGGCTTGATGGACACCGCTGATCAGCGCCTGGGCAACATGTTGCAGGCAGCGATCGCCCGCCGGATGCCCATAGGCATCGTTATAGCGCTTGAAAAAGTCCACATCACAGAGAATCAGCGACAAACACCCCTGGTCAATCTGCAACAGTTGCCACATTTCCCACAGATACCGATCAAAGCGTCGCCGGTTCGCCAACTGGGTCAGACCATCCAAATTGGAGAGGCGTTCGAGTTCCTGATTCGTTTCATACAACAGAAGTTCGACCTGCCGCCGCCGCTCCACTTCCCGTTGCAGTTCCAAGTTCTTGGCCTTCAGGTGCCGCTGCTGCTGAGAAACGGTGAGGTGGATCTGCACCCGTGCTAAAACCTCCTGGGGATAAAAAGGCTTGAGGATATAGTCCACTCCCCCCACCTCAAACGCCTTGACGCGATCTTGAACGTTCTGAAGCGCACTAATAAAAATAATGGGAATATCCATGCCAAAGGGCGTTTGGCGCAGTCGCTGACACAACTCATAGCCATTCAGACCGGGCATCTGAATATCCAACAAAATCAGATCGGGCGGGCTAGCTTGTACCGACGCGAAGGCCATTTTGCCATTGAGGGCACTGCGCACCTCATAACCTGCCTCCCGCAGAATTTGAGAGAGCAACCGCAGGTTATTGGGCGTATCATCCACTACTAAAATTTCGCACGGGAAAGAGGTCATTAATCCTGGGTTGTCAAAGATTCTCTAGGGTGATCAGGGTTGAGTTCTGCTCTAGCAAAGCCATGATCAGGTCAAAGCGATAGTCATGGGTCCACTGGCGGAGCAGTTGGGCTAAAGTAGGCTGAGTGGGACTGATCATCGCGACTAAGCTTAAGATGCGTTGTTCTCGCCCCTCTAGGGCCGCTTGGCGAAGCTGCTGGCACCACTCAGAAGAACAGCCCTCCAGCAGTTCAGCGGACGATCGCCCCAGCCCTGCTGCACTGAGGCCCGCCAGGGAATCGTCGGGGACCAAGCCGATCGTGGGCACTGCAACGGTAGAACCCGGTAGCGCAGCATCGGGGGAAAAATCCGTCCGATCGCCCCTGGCCCCCCCCTCACCCTCACCCAGCCCACGATCGGCAAACAACTCCACCTCTAACTCATCCCCGTCTCGGCCCTCTACGGTGAGGCCAAAGCTAAAACACGTCCCCCGGCCTGGGATACTGTTAACCATCAAGGTTCCTCCCATTAATTCCACAAATTTGTGGCTAATAGACAAGCCTAGCCCCGTTCCCTCTTGGCTCTGCCGTCCCGTTTCCGTTTGGGTAAAGGGCTGAAACAGGGAGGCCAGTTCCTGGGGGACAATGCCGCTGCCGGTATCGCACACGGCCACTTCCAGGCGATAGGGGTGCCAACCTGGGTCCGCTGGGTCCGCCGGTGTCTCCTGCCGCACAGCATTGACCGTAAGCTGCACAGACCCCTGGGCCGTAAATTTCACGGCATTGCTCAGCAAATTCAGCAGTACCTGCCGTAATTTCTTCTCATCCCCTTTAATTTGGCGGGGAAAGCCCTGCTGGGTACAGAGGCGTAACTCAAGACCCTTCTGCTCGGCCCGCAGGCGCAACAGTTGGATCACCTCCTGAAGCAGGGCCAACAAAAAAAACGCGCGGCGATCGATCGTCAGGCGACCCGCTTCAATTTTAGCCAGATCCAACAGATCAGCAATGAGGACCAGCAGATGGTTACCGCTCTTGCTGATGATGTCCACAAACTCGATGAGATCAGACGGTGGAGAAGGGTCGGCAGGGCCAGCCACAGCAGCCCAAGGGCGGACCTCCGCAAGGCGGGGATCAGGCTCCAGCCGGTTTTTGAGCAGGGCCGCAAACCCCAGGATAGCATTGAGGGGAGTGCGGAGTTCGTGGCTCATGCGGGCGAGAAAATCGCTTTTGGCTTGGTTGGCCCGATCGGCAGCTTCCTTGGCTTCCGCCAGGTTTTGTTCCGCCAGCTTGCGATCGGTAATGTCATTGGAAATCGCCAACAAGCAGGACTGATTCCCCAGTTCAATAATTTCCGTAGACAGCAGTGCTGTGCGAATTGCCCCCGTTTTAGTCCGAAACTGAAACTCATAGTTTTGGATGGTGCTGCGCTGGGACAGTTGTTCAAATAAGTATTGGCGATCGTCCCAATTCACCCACAGGTTCAACTCCAGCGCCGTTCGCCCCAACACCTCTTCGCGGGTGTAGCCCGTGGTCTGCAAAAAGCTCCGATTGACCTCCAAGTGCCGACCATCGGCCAAAGTTGTGATGGTCATGGGGGCCGGACTGGCCTGGAAGGCTTTGGTAAAGGTTTCCTGGGCAAGGCGCAGGGCTTCGTTTTGTTGGGAGAGTTCTTGGTTAGTCGTGCTGACCTGTTGCTCTAGGTGGGCCATGCGTTGGTTGTAGTGGTTCGACACCTGCCGCCAGTTCAACAGCGCAATGGCAATCCCCACCGCCCCCAACCCACAACTCGTTACCACAACCCCACCCAGCACCACCCAAGGCACCCCGGTCCCCCCAGCCCCTCCCCATCCCGGCACCATCCCCAAACCCACTCCCGCCAGCAACAACCCCCCACCAACCCCCACCAATCCCCATGGCCCTAGGCCAGCGGCGATCAAACTGGGCTGGGCGATCGGTGGGTCTGGGGTAGCAGTTCCCCTTTCCCCTGGTGTTCTATCGTTCATGACCATGGTGTTTTATGCAGTAATTGCACAGTAATTGCAGCAGAGAGGGGGTCAGAAAACCTGACCCCTCTGATCCTAACCCGCTTGTAGGGGCGCGGGTTTCACGCCCTCTGCACGCCCCAATGTCCCTGAAGAGGGTCGGAAAACCCGGCCCCTACGCCATCAATCTCCTGCTGAAGAGGGTCGGAAAACCCGACCCCTACGCCATCAATCTCCTGTAGGGGCGCGGGTTTCGCGTCCTCTGATTACGCCCCAATGTCCCTGAAGAAGGAAAGCAAACCATTGTCAAACGATAGTCAATCCATTATATTCGGAGACAACAAGACCCCCCACGCCTCTCAACGATGCGCACCCAGGGGGGTTCCTCATTTTTAGCCCCTGAGACTGGCTATGGCTTGGACCTTGCCCCCCTGTGACCGACCCCCTGCCGCCTTTCAACGGTGGCTTCAGGACCAGTTTACCGTAGCCCAAGGGGGCTTTGCGGCCCAAGTTCTGTGGCAGCGGGGCTGGCGGGATACGGCGATATTACCGGGGTTTTTGGATTGGCGGCAGTATAGGCCAACGGGGCCAGAAGCCTTTGGGCAAGAGCTAGAGTGGGCGATCGATCGCCTGACCCAAGCCTATGTAACCGGGGAAAAAGTTGCGATTTGGGGGGATTTTGATGCCGATGGGCTAACGGCGACGGCATTGCTGTGGCAGGGGCTGGGGCAGTGGTTTGGGGAGCGGCTGACGTACCAGATTCCCGATCGCCTGCGGGAGTCCCATGGCCTGTCGTCCACGGGCTTGCAGGACTTGGCCGATCGGGGCTATCGCCTGATTCTGACCTGTGACACAGGCAGCACCGATGCGACCTTGATGCAGTGGGGTCAAAGCTTGGGCTTGGCCTTTATCGTGACCGATCACCACACCTTGCCAGAGCAGCGCCCGCCCGTCGTCGCGATCCTCAATCCCCGCAGTTTTGAGCCAGATCATCCCCTTGCGACCCTCTCCGGGGTTGCCGTCGCCTATAAGCTCATGGAAGCGCTCTACGCCGTGGCCACAGCACCGGAAACCCCCTGGGCTGCTCCCCAGTTTCCCCTAGAGGAGTTATTGGATTTGGTGGCGATCGGGCTAATTGCGGACCTGGTGGAACTGCGGGGTGATTGTCGCTATTTAGCGCAACGGGGCTTGGCTAAGCTGCATGAATTAACCCAAGGGGCCGATCGACGGCCCGGAGTGTCGCGGTTGCTAGAGGTGTGCCAAGCCAGCGGCGATCGACCGACGGATATTTCCTTTGGCCTGGGGCCGCGCATTAATGCCGTGAGTCGGGTGCAGGGGGATGCAAGGGTCTGTGTGGAGTTGCTGACCAGTCGGGCGGTGGACCACTGTCGATCGCTCGCGGAACAGGTGGAGGTGCTCAATCTGCGGCGGAAGGCACTTCAGCGGGACTTGCAAAGCCAAATCCAAGTGCGGCTCGCGGCGGTGGATTGGTCCACAACTCCGGCGATCGTCTTGGGGGAAGTGGGGTGGCCCGTGGGGATTTTGGGCCTCGTGGCGGGACAAATTGCCCAAACCTATCAACGCCCCACCCTGCTGTTTAGCTTAGACAGCAGCCCAGATCCTGTCACGGGGGTGGCCCTAGCACGGGGATCGGCGCGATCGGTGGGAAACCTCAACCTCTACGACCTCCTCCAAGCCCAGCGGGGCTTAATCCACCAGTTTGGCGGCCATCCCCAGGCAGCGGGTTTGAGTTTGCCCGTGGCCAATTTACCGCTATTTAAGACGGCGATCGAGCAAACCCTGCGACAACTGGCGGTCGTCTCTCCATCCCCCACGGGGGCCGATGGAGAACTATCGAGCCAAAAACCCTCTGATGCTACTGCTGCGGCTTCCACGCCAGTTTTCCCCGTTCCTGGCCCCACAGCCGACTTAATCGTCCAAGTCAAAGACCTGGGACAGCCCCTTTTCCAAGAATTGCGCCTCCTCGAACCCTACGGCATGGGCAACCCGCCCCCTCGGTTACTGATCCAAAACTGTTGGTTCAAGGCCGTGAAGCACCAAAACCAAAGGGATCACCAAGGCCGGAAGGTGCGCTATATCTATACCAATTTTGAACTATGGGATGAGAGCCATCCCCAAGGCGTTCCAGGAACCTGGTGGGAGCATTACGGCCATGAACTGCCCCAAGGGCGCTGTGATGCCATGGTCGAGCTAGGGGTGCGGCCCCAGAGCAAGGGCCAAAAGGGCCAGTTTCAGGTCACCCTGCTGGCGGTGCGGGGGGCGGGGGAGTGGGCGGAAACGGCGGTGACCCAGGGCTGGCTGCTGGACTGGCGGCGGGAGTTACCCCCAGCGGCAACGGCTCCCCAAGCCTTGGTTCTGCGGCATTGTCCAACGACGTGGGCGGAGTTGCAGCAGTGGGCGCAGCGGGCCGTCGATCAGGGGCGACCCCTGGCGCTGGCCTATGGGGAACCGCAACCCGCCTTGGGGGAAGCGGTCTGGCGATCGTGGGTGGGCTGGGTTAAGGGGGCGATCGCCACGGGTCAGGCTCTGCCGATCGGCCAGCTTCAGCAGCAATTGCACCTCAGTGCCACCACCCTCCACCAAGGCCAGGTAACCCTAGCGGCCTTCGGTTTCCGCACTGACCCCACTGCCTCGGACCACTGGCACTATCAGCCCGAAACCAGCCAAAGGGAGGCTTCCCTAGTCTTACTTCAGCAGTTTCTGCAACGGGTCGCCGCCGATCGCTTTCTCCAGCGGTATTTCTGTCAAGTTCCGGTGGGGGTGCTGGAGGGGGCGATCGTGCTGCGGCGCTAGGTCAAAGGGGGGGCACGCCCCCGGTGGCTCCCCTCTTGACGACCAACCACCGGGACAATTTCGGGGGGATTGCCTCTACAAGACCTTTGGGAGCGTAGGGGCGCGGTTTTCGCGCCCAAGGCAGAATTTGTGCTTCCGACCAACAAAACCCCGAAGAGGGCCGGAAGACCCGGCCCCTACACCAGATTTCACCCGTAGGGGCGCGGTTTTCGCGCCCAATGCAGGATTTTTTGTCAGGCAACCAGGCTTAGGTCTGCTGTTCTTGCCATGCCTCCACATCCTCCAGGGTGAGGCCCGCTCTTTCTGCAATCCCATCTCCACTACGTTGGGCCAAGAGGGCTTAGGCTTTGGTTTTTTGGAGTAAACAGGCTCTTAAGGTGGTGCGACTGGCTACATAGACCCCGGCGATCGGATTTTCGCCGACTTCCACCCATGCCTCTGGAAAAACCAGAATCGGCGTAACCTCGCCCAGTTTTGCCTTAAGGCCAGCGGCTCGTTGGCGGGTTTGGGCCAGGAGATCGGTCTCGAAGGGGCGTGGGGACTGATCATAGACCCGAAAAATTTGATCCCCCTCACTGCCCACCTTCCCTCGGTGGGATTTAATGTTAATTAAAAAATGTTGGCCCTTAGGCGAAGAAACTAAAGCCTCTAGGGACGCTACTACGGTTTTCGCACCTTTTCCGGTCTTTGCGGCCTTACTGCCCCCGCCGCTATATTTGACAGTCCAGCCTTGGTTTTCGAGGGGTAGCAGCACTGCCGCCACGATCGACTTCGCCTCGGACTGCGGTTGCCGCGATCGGGACTTGCGCCACGTCTGCCAGCCCTGCCAGAGCAAACCCGCCCCCACCGCCCCCGCTACCCCATAAACCCAAGCTGGCATGGCCTCCGGCTGCCCCGGCAGCAAACCCAACACTGCATCGGGAATCACCCAGGGTAACGCCCCTAGGGCAACGCCCACCCCCCCCAACCCGATCGCCAATCCTTTACTCATACACTCAAATTGATCCTCCTCTACTGATCTGCTCTAGGCTCCAATTAGGGAACATGCTAGGATTTGGGCCGGAACTCCGGAAGCCTCGCCTTGAACACCGGGTGATGGTGCCTCGGCCCCGATCGAGGCGGAGGTTCTGCCGCCAAACCTTTCCCATTATGGGGATCTGGAGGGTTACAGCCGATGGCCGATCGCCCGAATTTTTCTACTGCTTCTGGTTCCGGGTCTCAGCCTTGGAGCGTGGCGATCGTCGGGGGCGGGGCGGCGGGGTTCTTTGCCGCGATCGCCAGTGCCGAAGCCAACCCCCAGCAGCGGGTGCTGTTGCTAGAAGCGGGATCCCAGCCCCTAGCCAAGGTGCGCATCTCCGGCGGCGGGCGCTGTAACGTCACCCACCACTGTTTTGATCCCCTCCAACTGGTGCAGCACTATCCACGGGGGGGCAAGGCGCTCCGGGGAGCCTTTAGCCGCTTTCAGCCCCAGGATACAGTGGCTTGGTTCCAAAGGCGGGGAGTCTCGCTCAAAACCGAGGCCGATGGGCGGATGTTTCCCGTCACCGATCGCGCCGAAACCATTATTGAATGTCTGGAAACAGCGGCGGCAGAGGCGGGGGTGATCCTGCGGCAGCGTGCGCCCGTGGTGGCGGTGAGCAAGCCCGCAGGGGAGCCGTTTCAACTGCGGCTGAAGTCGGGGGAGACGATCGAGGCCGATCGACTGCTCTTAGCCACCGGCAGCAGTCCCCAGGGGTATCGACTCGCCCAATCCCTCGGCCATCAAATCATTGCGCCAGTGCCCTCGCTGTTTACCTTGCAGGTCCGCGATCGTGCCCTTCAGCAGCGGGCCGGGGTGAGTATTCCCCAGGCAAAGGTGCGTTTAATGCTGGGCAAAAAGCCCTTAGAGCAGACAGGGCCGGTTTTAATCACCCATTGGGGCTTGAGCGGTCCGGCAATTCTGCGGCTGTCGGCTTGGGGGGCGCGGTTGCTCCATGAGGCCCAGTATCAGGCAGTGTTACAAATTCAGTGGCTCCTGGATTGCAACCGAGAAACCGTGTTGCAACGGCTACGGGACAGCAAGGAGCACCAAGCCCGGAAACAATTGCGCACGGCCCAGCCCGATTGGTCCCTCGCCGCGTCCCCGTTATCCCCGCCGCCGTCCTCGCGATCGCCCCGCCGATCGGCCTCGCCCCCCTTGCCGCAAAAATTACCCCAAAAATTACCCCAACGGCTCTGGGATTATCTGCTGGAGCGATCGGCCCTGGACCCTGCCCAACGCTGGGCGGATTTATCCAAGGCCGGGATGCAACAACTGGCGACGGAGTTGACCCAGGGAAGCTATCAAATCCAAGGGAAGGGCGTATTTAAGGAAGAATTTGTCACCTGTGGCGGGGTGAGCCTCAAAGAGGTGAATTTCCAAACGATGGAAAGCCGCTGCTGTGGAGGGCTGTATTTTGCGGGGGAGATTTTGGATGTGGATGGGGTGACGGGGGGGTTTAATTTCCAAAATGCTTGGACAACGGCGTGGTTAGCGGCCCAGGCGATCGGCCAAGGGCGATCGGCCTAGTCCAACAGGGCGGGTCAGGAAACCTGACCCCTACGATCCCCAACCTCTTGTAGAGTCAAGGTTTCCGCGCCCCCGGCAGAATTTTTTGTCAGTCAACCAGGGCCTGCGCCCTGCCCTAAAATTGAGACCTGTGCAACTGATAGCAGGAAGAGGAGACTTGCCCTATGCGGCGTGGGAATGATACCAAATCCGACTAATCTCGATTCGTTTTGGTAGGGGCAATCCCCCCGTGGTTGCCCCTGTATTTGGCTGGTCGAGGGTCGGCACAGGGGCACGACCCCTACCCGTTTATTCTGTTTCAAGCTCAACGGATTTGGTATGAGTCGGCAGATTGGGCGGCAGGTGTCCCCCCAGCGGGGCTGGGACTATC
>JAYKJG010000091.1:0-16623 GCA_035286285.1 Prochlorothrix sp. | reverse complement strand
GTTCTAAATTAATCTTATTGACTTTCTCTACATAAAGAGGTATGTGATTTTTTTGATTGATTATAATAGTAAAACCACAATAATCCCAGAATAATAAGAAGATAAAAATAATAATAAAGATAAAGTTAAAGCTAAAGTCGAGATCAGGATTATAAAAATAGACTGATGTACCAAGCCAAAAACACGTTAAAATTATAAAAGGCAAGATTATTGCGTACCAGATATCACCCCATCCCCATGCGATAGTTTCCATTAATCCTTTCTCCCATGTGTAAAATTAGTTAACTAGTTCACCAGCGACAGTTGTTTGCGTTGCGAGTAAGAGCAATAGATATTTCTGGCTTGCTATTCAAATCATAGATAATTCCCTAAAAGACCTATAAGATGATTTAACAATGTTTTTTGAAATAAGAGGAAACAGTTATATTTCTCTCTCGTAATTAAACCACATAACCTATGGGCTGATAAGTTACCCCTGTTAAGGTGGCTAACGAGCTTGCGTGATTACAGAAGTACCTGCGTTGAAATTACCACAAATCGTCTCATCTACATTTCCCGATTGCGTTGACCTTTGTAGCACTTGGCTACCATTGCTGTTGTACAGAATTAAATCAGCGTTTTGAGTTAAACCACTCAGTTTTAAGTTAATGGTGCTATTTTCGCTGAGAACAAACTTATAGTAATCGTAGGAATCTTGAGAAAGTCCGTTAAAGTTACCAACAAAATCATTGAAGCTAACAACAGTGCTGCTGAGAGTTCCTAAATCTTTAGCTTTGTCAATATTCTCCCCAGTATTATCGGCTGGAATCGCACCAAGGGAAACAGCACTTGCTTCTAGTTTGTAATTAGTACCATTACCATAACCTGTAACTAGAACATAGTAGCTATCAGCCTTCAGATTAAGGCTAATCGTCTCATCTACATTTCCCAATTGCTCTGAGCGTTGTAGCACTCGGCTACCATCACTGTTATACAAGTATAAATCAGCGTTTTCGCTTAAACCGCTCAGTTTCAAATCAACAGTGCTATTTTCGCTGAGAACAAACCTATAGTAATCGCTGTAATCTTGAGAAAGTCCATTAAAATCGCCAACAAAATCATTGACGCTAACAACAGTGCTGCTGAGAGTACCCAAATCTCTGGCTTTGTCAAAATTCTCCCCAGCATTATCAACAGGTATCGCACCAAGGGAAACAGCACTTGCTTCCAGTTTATAGGTAGTACCGATCCCATAACGATCAACTCGAATATAGTAAGTACCAGCCTTGAGATTCAGATTAATCGTCTCGTCTGCATTACCTGAATTAAGCGATCGCTGTACAAATTGGCTACCATCACTGTTAAGAAGAGACAAACTAGCGTTTTGAGTTAAACCACTCAGTTTTAAGTTAATGGTGCTATTTTCGCTGAGAACAAACTTATAGTAATCCTCAGAATCTTGGGAAAGTCCATTAAAATCACCAACAAAATCATTGAAGCTAACAATAGTGCTGCTGAGAGTACCCAAATCTCTAGCTTTGTCAATATTCTCCCCAGCATTATCGGCTGGAATTGGTCCCAATGAGATCGCACTAGTTTCGATCTTATAACTTGTCCCGGTTCCGCCCCCACGCACATAGAAATAATAACTACCAGCCTTTAAATTCTGAATAATGTTTTCATCGACATTTCCGCCCACAGCAGACTGTGCCACAACTTGACTTCCATCAACATTAAGCAAAAACAAGTCCACATTCTGGCTCAACCCACTCAGCTTGATATTCAGCTTGCTATTTTCGGTGATATTAAACCTGTAATAACCAAGAGAATCAGTATTTGAGATGGTGTCTTCAGAAATTTTGATACTGGCATCTACAGTTCCAAGATCAAAGGCAGTTGCGATCGAATTTCCAGCTTGCTTTGGCATAAATTTACCTAATAAACAAAAGGAGGCTTAAAGCGGCATAACTATTAAGTAGGAAGCAGTTAGCAGTCTAAGCTGTAAGGGCTTAAGAAAGGCTGTGATGCCCTTGCTGAGAAGCTTGAACGTAAAGGTAGCATTGTATAACTGTGGTGTCAAGTGCTGCGAAGGGCAGGAATACAAAAGTTTACAATGTGTCTAAAACTACCGCTACACCAGCTTTTTAGCTCTGACAGGGTTTGAATATAGATAGCACAGCGCGGGGATATGCAAAATCAAAAACGGCTGAAGTCTAAGCAGAGTAAGGCTTACGGTGCTAAACTAGCAGGAGTGTTATACGGCAAACTGAATGGAACCATTACCGCCTACCCCCCCTAAGCGCAAACTGCTGGATCAAGTGCGTGATGCGATATACATTCATCGTTTGCTTGCCTCGATTAAAGATCAAAAGAACACATTTTATATGTGCCGGAAATCTGACTACTTCTAGGGAGCAAACCGTCTTTGTACGCGGTCTGAAATTCAGTTGCTTATAAGGCACTCTAAATGAGTATTTTCTGTTACGGAATTTAAACAAAGACAGAAAACATGTCAGAGTGCCTAAAATTAAGCAAACTAAAGTAGACAGTATGCTGAGTGACTCTTGTCCATTGCAGTGCCTTCAAGACTGTCAGCACAAACTTCATGGAGAAGAATCAAGTTCTGAGTCCTAGCTCTTCGTTCTGCGGTCTGAAGCTCGTCCTTGACTGAAAATAGCCTATTGACTCTAGGGATCATCTTAGAACCCTGGCTACTTATCGTCTGCCGCCCAGCTTTGACTAGCCACGATAGTTACGGGAAACAGAGGTTTTATTGCTTTATCTAGGTTCACAGACAAAGAACATCAGAAACTCAAATTCTAGCGGCCACAACTATGGCAGTGATACGACTATATGAAGCAAAGCTTTTGCTTACTTACACATAGCCTACAGCGGCTAAGTCCTGGGTGAAGCACAGGAAACAAACCTGTATTGCCGGTACAGCAAGGCTTGGGTGTACTTCACAGACGTGATACTCGCCATAAGCAACTAAGGATTTTAACTTTCCTCACTTAGTAAGGAGCCTTAGTTTTAGCTGCCTTATAGTACAATCTCCCGATAAATCCTGTCAACTCGTAGAATTACGTATATTCTTCAACCGCCCGTCACAGGTGCAGTATTCTAGATAACATCCGCCAAAACGACAAAACTAGCCCATTGCACCACTCCCCCATGATCACCACCACCGTCCCCCCCACCCTCCAAACGTTTCTGCAACTCCCCGAAACCAAGCCCGCCACCGAATACCTTGACGGTCAATCTCTCCAAAAACCCATACCCACAACCCGTCACTCCCTCCTGCAATTTCAGCTTGCCAAACTCATCAATGACTTGACCCTCGGCCCGAAAATCGCCTGTGCCTTACCAGAGCTACGCTGCACCTTTGCTGGACAGTCCATTGTTTTGGATATCGCTGTTTTACTGTGGAACAAACTCAGCCTTGATCAGAACCAAGAACCCATCGATCGCATCACGGTAGCTCCCGATTGGATGATTGAAATTCTATCCCCCGATCAAAGTGCAAACCGGGTTTTAGCCAAGGTTTTCTTTGCCCTGGACCAAGGAGCGACCTTAGGGTGGTTAGTGGATCCGATCGATCGCTCCGTCCTCATCTGCAAACCCCAGCAACAGCCCGACTACTGCGAAGGAGACGCACCTTTAGCAGCCTTACCTGAAATTCCCTTAGAGATCACCGCAACACAACTGTTTGCCTTGATGAAAATGGGGTAATTGCCCGCTTAGGCTGCTTTTGAGGCAGGATCAGCCGCAGTATTGGACTCCGCCGCCACCCGATCGGCAATATCATCCAGCGTCTTAATTGCTAACCGTTGCGCCTCCAACTCCCAGCCCCATTTTTGAATTTGGTAAGCCAAAAACCAGCCCAGCCAAGTTGCAATTAAGTCCAAAGGCTGCTGAAATGAAATCCCCAGCAACAGCCCCAAGCCGCCAATTCCCCAAAATGGCAAAGCCACCGTCTGACGGTTTTCCTCAATTAGTTTTGCCACAAAATTCTTCGGCATCTCCGCCTCAATTTGGTCCCGAACTGCCTTCTGCTCTGGGAATGGAACCGTTAGTCCAAACTTACGCCGCAATTTCTCAATCTTCCGAGCCTCCGTACTGTACTCCGTTAGCTCATCTTCCGCCATCCGAACTAAAGCTTGCGATTTGTCCATGGGATTAAAAAAATTTATGATTACCAGATTCCTTAAAAGTATAGCGCAACCGCCCCCCCCTCGATCGGCTCCCTACCTCTTCCCCTGCTCCAACAGCCACCGCCGCAACTCCCCCTGATAGCGTTTTGGCAATTCATGCCCCGTCTCCTCCATCAAAAGGTACGTCACATTGGGCACATCCCCCCGCATCGCCTGAAACGCCCCCTCAAAAAAGCGCGGCCTCCGCTGATCCCCCTCCAAAATTAACAAGGGATGGCCCTGGACACGGGCAAAACTCGATAGCATATTGCCCCCCTCCACTAAGATAAAATGGTTAAAATAGTGAAAGAGATTGAGATTGGGGTCATTTAATAAAACCGCAGTTGTATTAGCCCCATTGGAAAAGCCACCGAGGAACATCCTGGATCGATCGAGATTGGGTATCGATCGCAAAACCGCATCCAATAAAACCCGATACTGCCGCCAAATAACCCCACTATCCTCCTGCTCTATAATCACCTGGGGCCAATACCCCGCATCCGTAGATGGCAAAGGCTTGACCTCTGCCTTGTACAGCGGTAGATTGACACAAATAAAATCTCGATCCTGGGTAATCTGTCGCGCTAACTTGAGATTGTCCCCCAGGCTTCCAGCCCCACCCCCCAGCCAGACTAGAACTGGAAATTGATCCTGGGTGTTGTAATTCTCCGGAAAATAAACTGACACTTGGGACTTCCAATCTTTGCCTTCTATCTGTGCTAAAAGGGGCTGTTGTAGGCGGGGGAAAACCCGACTGATTTCTGTATCGGGTTGATAAATTCCCCCTTTGGCCCCGGTCCACCCCTGGGAGCCACAGGACCACAATCCCAGCACAAGGCCGATCGCGAAACCCTTGAACAAAGTCTTAAACATCACCATAACTTGTTATAGCTGGACTTCACCCTTTACGTTCTCAACCTATGACTACTTCTACCCCAAACTGGGTCAAAACCGCTATCTTCTACCAGATCTTTCCCGACTCCTTTGCCCGTGTTGTCCCCCCTCACCAAAGCTGGCTCTTAGATCTGCCACTGCAAGCTTGGGATGCCCCCCCTGACGGTCAATCCTACAAAGGCGGCAACCTCTGGGGCATCCTCGACAAACTCGACTACCTCCAAGACCTCGGCATCACCGCCCTCTACCTCACCCCCATCTTTCAGTCTGCCTGCAACCACCGCTACCACACCCACGACTACTACCAAGTAGACCCCCTCCTCGGCGGAAATGAAGCCTTTTTCGCCCTACGGGATGCAATTCATCATCGGAAAATGTACTTAGTCCTGGATGGAGTTTTTAACCACGCTAGCCGGGGCTTCTTCCAGTTTAATGACATCCTGGAAAATGGTCCCTACTCCCCTTGGCTAGACTGGTTTAAAATCCAAGGCTGGCCCCTTGCGCCCTACACCGGTTCCCAGAGCGCCAATTATGCCGGTTGGTTCAATAATCGCGCCCTGCCGGAGTTTAACCATGCTAACCCTGGGGTGCGGGAATATTTAATGCGAGTGGGGGAATACTGGATTGAGCAGGGAATAGATGGATGGCGCTTGGATGTGCCCTTTTGCATTACAGAACCGGGGTTTTGGCAGGAATTTCGTCAGCGGGTGAAGGCAATCAACCCCGAAGCTTATATTACGGGGGAAATCTTTGGCGATGCGAGTCAGTGGCTGGATGGGGAACAGTTTGATGGGGTGATGAACTACCCCTTTGGGGAAGCAACCCTAGCCTTTGTGGGGGGCGATCGGGTTCAACTGCAATCTCTCCCCAATGACGGTTACCGTCCCACCCCCGCTCTGGATGCTGCCGGTTATGCCCAGGCTGTGACGACCCTTCTCCAGCGCCATCCTTGGGAAATTCAGCAAACCCAGTTAAATTTACTAGACAGCCACGATGTCGCACGGGTGGGCACAGTTTTAGGGGGCGATCGGCCCAGTCTCTTGCTGGCTCTTCTTCTTCTCTTCACCTTTCCCGGTGCCCCCTGTGTCTACTACGGCGATGAGGTGGGCCTGCTGGGGGGCCATGATCCGGACTGTCGCCGTGCTTTTCCGGCTGAGGCCGCATGGGATCAAGATTTACGGGCTATCTACCGCCAACTGATTCAGATTCGCCAAAATCACCCTGCTTTGCAAACCGGAGCCTATCAGGTGCTCCACACTGAAGGACTGGTCTATGGGTTTGGGCGCGTTTTGGGTCACCAGGGGGCGATCGTGGTTATCAATAACGAGGAGGAGGCCCGATCGGCCTCGATCGACCTCAGTGCCTTGAATTTGCCCAATTCCGCCTGGGAAACCGCAACCCTCACCTATGGCCTACCCCTTGACTTAACCCCCACCCCGTCCCGGCTCACCTGTACCCTTCCCCCCCGATCGGGCTTCATTTACGCTAACAAGGCATCAAGGGATTCTTAGCGCTAGTTTCTCTAGATATTACTTCAATTTCTAAGATTTTTTGGCCGATCCATTGGGCCAGTCGGGGGGAGACTGCGTTACCAAGGAGTCGCCCTCGGCGACCGTCCAGCCGGGGGGAAACCCCATCAGCCTCTCCCACTCGGTCCAGGTCAAGTTCCTGGCCACAGAGTATTGGTCGGTCTGAATGGCCACCTTGATGTCTTCCAGCTTGGGCACGTAGCGTGGGGCAGATGCTTTTGGCCAAGGTGTACCCGAAGCCACCGCGACGTTGTACCACAAGCGGAGAGTCTCCGAGAGAGATTTCACGAAAACGGGATCTAGCTTGCGTCTGGCGCGGTTCTCTCGCCGCAGAATTCCCAGACAATTTGCTGCTGTCAGCAAAGAAGTGATAGGCACGGTTCGACTTAAAACTGGCGACAAAGAAGACGCGATCTCGGTGGAGAGGCAAACCCGCATGGGCAGTGTCACACGAGAACCATCCCCCCAAATACCCGATCGCTTCCAACGAGTCGATAACTGTCTCAAGGGCTTGACCTTGCTCGGCACAGAGGAGACCGGGTACATTTTCCAGGACCAACCATATTGGCTGAACTGTTGCAACAAGCTCCATAAAGTGATGGAAGAGTCCACTGCGGGGGCCAGAGAGTCCTGAACGGTTGGTATTGGCACTACTGAGGTCTTGACAGGGCCATCCAGCACACCAGAGATCAGCGGCAGGGAGAGTTGCTGGATTGAGTTGGGTGATGTCGGCATGGCGGGGAACCTGAGGCCAGTGACGCTGTAGAATTTGCTGGCAGATGGGGTCAATTTCGCACTGAAACACAATCTCCATCCCTGCCCATTCTAGCCCCAAATCAAACCCCCCAATCCCGGCAAAAAATGACGCGACGCGCATGGTAATTGATGAGGTAGTTTTTGTAGACGTAAATCGTCTACACCTAGCATAAGCCATCTCTTAAAATGCTGTCTATGATATTCCGTCTGAGTATCTCAAGACCCCTCACCGCCTGTCCTCCTTCGGCTAACGCTCAGGACATTGCTTTTCCTAAGGGAGGAGCGCAAAAGGGTTTGGATTTCAGTTCGGATCCCGGTAGGGCACCTCGATTAATCGGGTCGGTTCGACTGCGCTCACCGACCTAACCCTGATGATGCCGTGGCTATTCCTGCTAAAACCGGGATTTTTCGAGGTTCCCTATAGATTCTACTGGCTACAAGCCCTTGCTGCCTGTTTCTAACTTGAACGAACGTGAACAAAGCTTCTGAACCCTATATTGCTCGAAATCATCTAAAAACTAAAAATATCAGTGGCTCTCGCATTAGAAAGGCACGCCTTGCCCAAGGACTGGGACAAGTAGAACTGGCCGCAGCACTCTATGTGGACTATGGTATTAAACTGGAGCAATCTGACATTTCTGAAATTGAGCGTCAGGTCCGTTCTCTCAAAGACTTTGAGTTGGACGCTATCGCCCGTATTCTCGACATCGACCCTATTCAGTTACTTCGGGGGCCAGAACCATGAGTCTGACTCCTAAAGGCAAAGGTCGCCAGAAATTCCTATCCCTAGCCCCTATCAGTTCCCAAGCTACCCCTAATCAGATAGTCCGGGAAGAGTGGCTAGATCAGGTTGCCCAGAAGTTCATTTCGCCGAGTCAAGCCAATAGGGCCTATTACCGTGTCTTACTGGAAACACTCTGGCCCCCAGGTCATGGAATCCCTGGTCCTCATATTAAGCAGGATCAACTTCGAGACGCAATTGATCAGTTTCGCCAAGGTCAGCATCAGGGTCACACGCCTTACAAGCCCTATGTTGATGTATTTCGGCGCTTACGGGAGCTTCAGGGAGAAGAAGGAATTAAAGGAATTGGTCGAGAAGGGCAAACCTTTCAGTTGGTGAGTCTTGAAGTTGGGCCAAAGCGTATTCCCCGCATTAAACTGACTGATGCAGACTGGACTGCGGTTTTAGAACAGTACTCGCATCAATGTGCTGTATGCCAGCGTCAAGAGCCTGAAATACGGTTACAACAGGATCACAAAGTCCCTCGGGTTCGGGGGGGCGGCAATCAGCTAGACAATTGGCAACCGCTGTGTGATGAATGTAATAATTTTAAGAGTACAGCTTGCCGAGGTTGCTCCTTAGCCTGCGAGACCTGTTGCTGGGCCTTTCCCGATCGATATGCACCCATTCAGCTATCTGCGGTCAATATTCAACGGATTCGGCAGCTATCACGCATTCAAAGGAACTCTCCCGTTTTGATCCTGAATCAAATTGTTGATGACTATTTCCAACGGAGGCCGATCGATGGTTAGTGCTCCCCCTTGCTCTAATGTCCCTACAACCCCCAGTGACCCCCCGGTTAACCATCCCGTGACAGCCGATCGCCCGATCGACGCGCCAGAAGACCCCCTTAGTCCCCTGGTTTGGACGGATGAGGCGTTTATGGCTTTGCCGGATGATGGACACCACTATGAGCTTATTAATGGAGTTTTAGTTGATATGGGTAACTCAGGCGCACTACATGGCAGCATTTGTAGTAATTTGATGATTCTACTGGGCAGTTATGTCCGTCTTCACCGACTGGGGGTCATGTTGGATTCCAGTACGGCGTTTAAGTTGCAGAGTGGCAACAAGCGATCGCCGGATATTTCCTTTGTGACGAAAGAGCGACTTCAGGGCTTGCAAAACCTGCCGGATGGATTCCTAGAGGGTGCGCCGGATTTGGCGGTGGAAGTGCTGTCACCGGGCAATACCATTGAAGAAATCCATGACAAGCTCGTGGAGTACTTTGCAAACGGCACCAAACTGGCTTGGGTCATTCATCCTAAGGAACATTATATTTTGGTGTACCGATCGGCCCAAACCCCCGATCGACTGCTCAAATGGGATGATAGCCTGGAAGGAGAAGAGGTTGTTCCCAATTTTGCCCTTCCCCTCAGTGAACTGTTCCAACCCCTGGATTTTTGAGCCTAGTTTGACCTGAGTTTGACCTGAGTTTGACCTGAGTTTGACCTTAATTTGAGCCTAATTTGACCCCATGGCCGCAGCCACCATCCTGTTAGTTGATGATGAACCGGAACTGACGGCTCCCCTGTGCCGAGTCTTGCAGCGGGAGGGCTATAGCGTTGATGTGGCACAGGATGGGGAGGCGGGATACCGTTTAGCCCAGGAAAACAGCTATAAGCTGCTGATTTTAGACTGGATGCTACCCCAGTGTTCCGGGGTGGAACTGTGTCAGCGGTTGCGGAACCAAGGCCGATCGACCCCGGTTTTGTTCCTTACGGCTAAGGATACCTTGGACGATCGGGTTCAGGGGCTGGATGCCGGGGCCGATGATTATTTAGTGAAGCCCTTTGAGTTGCGGGAGTTGCTAGCACGGGTGCGGGCGTTGCTGCGGCGCTCTGGCGTGGAGGAAGTGGCAGATCTCCCGATGCAGACCCCTCCCCATCAGCTTCAGGTGGAGGATTTGGTTTTAGATTTGGAAAGTCAGTTGGTTTACCGGGGCGATCGCACCATTTCCCTCTCGGAGAAAGAGAGCCAGTTGTTGGCCTACTTTATGCGCCATAGGGGGCATCTGTTAAGCCATCGCCAAATTTTGGATGACCTGTGGGGCAAGGAGCACCAGCCCCACAGCAATATCCTTGCGGCCCAAATTCGGTTGTTACGCCGTAAAATTGAGGCCAAGGGGGAAGAGCAGCTTATTTATACGGTGTATGGTAAGGGCTACCGCTTTGGTTGCTAGCGGACAGCCGCTTCTAGGCTTTGGCGTTCCCAGAGGGAGCGGTAGAGTCCCGGTTGGGCCATGAGGGAGTCATGGTTACCGGATTGGACGATCGTGCCGTGATCCATGACGAGGATGCGATCGGCGATCGCCGCTGCTGAGAGTTGGTGGGAGATAAAAATCACGGTTTTGCGCTGGGTTCCTTCAGAAAGGCTGCGGAGGATTGCTGTTGCGGTTTGATTATCGACGCTGGAAAGGGAATCGTCCAAAATCAAAATGGGTGCATCGATCAGCAAGGCACGGGCTAGGGCAGTGCGTTGACGTTGGCCGCCGGAGAGGGTGATTCCCCGCTCTCCAACAAGGGTATCGTAGGTTTGGGGGAAGTTTTGGATTTCTGGGGCGATTTGGGAAGATTCTGCGGCGATCCGGACCTGGGGTAAAGGACACTCTGGATCGCCGTAGCGAATATTATTGGCGATGGTTGTACTAAACAGGAAACTGTCCTGGGGCACGTAGGCAATCATGCGCCGCAAGTCCGTTATCCGAATTTCGGTGAGATCCTGGCCATCCAGGAAGAGTTGACCGGGCTGGATATTGAGCAAGCGAGGCAGCGCATTGGCGAGGGTAGACTTGCCAGAGCCGATCGGCCCCACGATGGCCACTGTTTCCCCCGGTTCAATCTGAAAACTCACGTTTTCCAGGGCAGGGGTTGCCGCACCGGGATAGCAAAAGGTGAGGTGATCGGCCTTGATCCAACCTTTGATTTGAGCCGGATCCAGGGGTTTACTGTCTGGATGCTCTTGAATTTCGGATTCCGAAAGCAAAATTGCTTCAATCCGATCGATACTGACTTCTCCACGCTGATAGGCGGTTAAGGTAAAGCCGAGAAGGGCCGTGGGAAAAACCATGCGCTCCGCATAGAGAATCAGGGCAATAAAGCTCCCGATCGTCAAGCCTTCGTTGCCATCGGGCACGATCGACCCCGAACCAAAGGCCAACAGGACCAGTAAGCTGACGCTAGCTAAGCCTTCCAGCAAAGGGAAGAGTAAATTGCGGGTTTTGGCCAATTTAAGGTTGGCTTGCAGCAATCGATCGTTGATGCGGCGGAAGGCTTGGCGCTCGTTGTCTTCCTGGGCATAGATCTTGATCAGTGAAATACCGCTGAGGTCTTCTTGGACCAGTTCACTGAGGTTGGAGAGTTCTTCTTGGACATCCTGCTGCTGGATTCGCAGTCGATCGCTAAACACCATCACCATCATCAACATCAGGGGATAGACGGCAATGGCAAGCAAACTCAGCCGAAAATCGATCAACATCATCATCGGCAGGGTAAAAGCATAGGCAAAGGCGGTATTGATCAGGCTCAGGACCGCAAAGCCCAATAAGCGCCGGACGTTATCAACATCGCTGGTGGAGCGGTTAATGATGTCGCCGATCGTGTTGCGGCTAAAAAAGGCTGGATCGAGGGTGAGCAGATGCTCAAAGATATTCTGCTTGAGGTCAAACTCCACTTTACGGCCCACCCCAAAGATCAGCATCCGCGAGACCATCCGGATCACCCACATCAGGGAGGCCAGCACAAAGACCAGCAGCACAAAGTTAGTCACCCGATCGAGGCTGAAATTCTGCTGAAGATCGTCAATGCCATCGCGGATCAACAGGGGAATGTAAACCCCGACAATATTGACCACCAGCAGCGCCACCATGCCTAAAATCGTGACGGTGCGGTGGGGCCGAAGGTAGCCGAGCAGCTTGCGAAAGCGGCTGTAGCCAGTGGAGGGAGGGGCAGCGGTAACCATGGGAGAGGGACAGAGTAAAGGTGCAGGGTTCTGGAGGGATTGAATTTAGGATTTCTTAAGCTTAGCGCCTTTGAGCCGCCAGGACAGGGGCTGATTGACGGACACAAGCGGGTCAAACCGAGGCGCAGAGGGCGAGTCAGGTTTCCTGACTGTTACGATCCCCAAGGTTTTGTAGGGGTGCGGTTTTCATGCCCCTGGCAGAATTTTTAGGTGCATTTCACGGTTGCCAAGGGACGGACTAAAGTCCGCACTACGAGCCTATTTCACGGTTGCCAAGGGACGGACTAAAGTCCGCACTACGAGCCTTTTGAGCTAGGTTAGGGGCTGGGTTGCTCCACAGTGAAATGCACCCGAATGTTTGGGCCGTCAACTCCGGTTTATAGGGTGTAGATAAAATCTTCCACCACCATCCCCGGCACTTGGGCAGCACCCAGGGCACGGTGACTATAGGTGCCAATTTCCGGGATAATGGCGCGGTTTTGGGTCAGGGCAACCAAATTTTTGCCCCAGAAGCGATCGAGGCTGTCATCAAAGCGTAAATTCTCGATCGGTGCAACAATTTCGCCCCCTTCCACCCAAAAGCAAGCATAGCGCGTCATGCCCGTCAGCCGCCCCGCCGGTCGATCGCTCCAGTTGAGATAATGCAAATTCGACACATACAGCCCCTGGTCTAGGGTGGCTAAAATCTCAGCTTCGGCTAAATTTCCCGGTAAAATCTCCGGCGATCGTAGCCCTTCCCCCGCTGTTGCTCCGTTACTAGTCAGTCTGTACTTCTGTGCCGTGTGGGTACTAATTAAGGTATCCACCAACTGGCCTTCCCGCACCAAATCCAACTGCGGGGGTGCCACCTCGCCTTGATCGTTAAAGGCTGGAACTAAGCCTAAACTAAAGTTCTCCCGCAGTGTGAACTGGGGCGAAAGGCTCCAGGTTCCCCGCCGCAGGGGTAAAAGGGGGCTGTCTCCCTGCTGAAAGGAAATTTCAGACCAGGAACCACTGACAGCCTCCAAGAGGTCTCCCACCGCAGCGGGGGCAAAATAGGTGCGATAGCGGCCACGGGGGACTGTTTTGCGGGGGCGTTGCAGTTGTTGGAGTTGCTGGCGATCGCGATCGATCCCCCCCTGATACACCGCCGATTGCCACTGACTGCCCCCATAGTTGCCCTTCACCGCCTGTCCCTGGGCATCCCAACAGGAGTAGTCCAGGCTAAAGGTTTCGGTTTGGAACCAGTGATACTGTCCGGCGGAGTCTGCCTGGGCACGGATGCAAACCCCCGCCGCATAGAGGCCAACAAAGTCTAAATCTGCTACAGGTTCTAGGATTTCAGTTGCGGCGGCGGTGGGGTCAAGCAGTTGGCCGGAGTAAACGGTGTGACTGTGGGCCTCGCCCTTGGGCCAGCTTAGGTACGGATCGGGCAGTATAGTGGGCAGAAGCTGGTGCAGGATGTCTAAGGTCTGGGTAAATTGCGGTAAATCTAGGTCTAAGCAGCCCGTAAAGGGTAGATTGGCTTGGATGCTGCGATCGGGTTCTCCAGCCCCTCCCCGTTGGTACCAAGTCACCGCCAGCCCCCCATCCAGCACTTGGCCGCCTTGGCGCACCTTGGCTTGGTTAAAGCGGATAAATTGGCTATCTTCGGCCCAGAGGGAGATCTGAAAGGCTTGATCGGGGCCACAGCGATCGTGGGCGATCGCCAACAGCGTTTTAAGGGTGGTTTCCCAGGGGGGCATCGGGGTGGGGTAGGTCATGGGGCAAACTTGAATCGGACCGTCTTTCGTTCTCTCCATACTGTACCAAGCTCGATACTGTACAAGCTCGATCGGCCCACCCCATCCCTAAGCCCGACCCGCCAACCCTTTACAATGGCCGGTGTGGTTCTCTTTGGGTAACATGAACGCCTTTTTTGCTGTCACTCAACGCCTCCAGTCCCTGCACCTGCACGCCCTTATACCAAATCCGTTGAGCCTGAAACAGAATAAACGGGTAGGGGTCGTGCCCCTGTGCCGACCCTCTGACCACCAAATACAGGGGCAACCACGGGGGGATTGCCCCTACCAAAACGGATCGAGCTTAGTCGGATTTGGTATTACCCGATCGCCGCGATCGTTCTGGCTCAGTCGCTACACAGCCCCCTGGACCCTCGGCTTTTGGCTCACCCTGACGCTGATCCTCGCCTGGAGCAACAGCGGTCATGGGTGATCTACTCCCGACACCGATGCCCCCTGGCCCCCTGCAAGCTGGCCCCCTGCAAGCTGGTCCCCTGCAAGCGAGCCCCCTGCCCTCCTCTGCCCCTAGGCCGCTCCCCCTTCCCCGCAGCAGGTCTCAGCCCCCTAGGTGACCTCACCGCGCCCCTAGCCCAGCCCAACGCGCCTCTGTTTCTGTTCCCTTGCGCTCCTAGGGGGTGGGGCGTGGGCATTGGCTTTGGGTTACTTCCACCGCCCCCCTCGCTGCCCTTACCCGAACTGCTCCCCCCTGCCCCCACGGACGAGTCAGGCGGCGATCGCGGGCGATCGACCCATAAACCTCATCGCAGATTATGGGAGAGGGACAGGAAGACAGCGTATAGTAGAGACGTTTCATTTCGTACCTGGGCTTTAAGCGCCTGCTATCCCATGAATGCAGAATCTAAATCTGTCCCTTTCTCGGCAGAAGACTTTGAAAAAGCCCTAGCGGGCCATGACTATGAATTCCAGACGGGCCAGACGGTGACAGGCGTAATTGCGGACCACGCCAACGATGGCATTTATGTAGACATTGGTGGCAAAGCTGCGGCCTTTATGCCCCGCCAGGAAGCAGGCATGAAAAATGTGGTGGATCTGTCTGCCCGGTTTCCCGTGGGTGAAGAGCGGGAGTTTCTGATCGTCCGGGAGCAAAATGCCGAGGGTCAGGTTACGCTGTCGATCCGCCAGTTGGAGCTGAAACAACTCTGGGAAAATCTAGAGGAGCGGCAGTCGGGCCGGGTGACGCTTCAGGTCAAGGTGACTGGCACCAACCGAGGCGGTGTGACGGTGGATGTGGATGGTTTGCGGGGGTTTGTGCCCCGATCGCACCTGTTGGAGCGGGACAATCTGGAGATGCTCAAGGGTCAAGACCTGGCTGTGGCGATTTTGGAGGTGAGCCGCGATCGCAATAAGCTGGTGCTGTCCCAGCGCCTTGCCAGCCAGTCGGCCCAGTTTGCCCAGCTAGAGGTGGGGCAGTTGGTGGATGGCCATGTGGTTAGCCTTAAGCCCTTTGGGGCCTTTGTGGAGTTTGAGGGGGGCACGGGCTTGCTCCACATTAACCAGGTCAGCGACAAGTTTGTGAAGGATCTGGGGGCGGTGCTGTCGCCCGGTCAGCCCATCAAGGCGGTGATTGCGGATCTAGATGAGGGTCGCGGACGGATTTCGCTCTCCACCAAGTATCTGGAAAATTTCCCCGGTGAAATGCTAGAAAATCTCCAGGACGTTCTGGATTCCGCCGAATCCCGCCTTGAACGGGCCAAGAAAAAGCTCGGTCTCTAACGCCGATCGCGCCTCCGTCGGGGTGGGGTCTCCCCGCCCAGGGTTGGACCCCGATCGGCCCGAATCAAAACCGGGTCAGGCTTTCTGACTCCTACCGTGATTTGCGATTACCTCCGTCGGGGCGGGGTCTCCCTGTCTAGGGTTGGACTACGATCGGCCCGAATCAAAACCGGGGCTGCGGCGCACTACTGAATACGCTAAAAATCGACAGATTACTTTGTAGCTTTGGAAAACAGTCTAAAATACCGGTAAAAAACACGACCCGTTTGGTTTTTAATTTCAACCCTTTACTCTCAGCCCTTTAATTCACGCCCTGCTATCACCATGACGCTGACTTGGGAACTCGATTTTTACTCCCGCCCGATCGTTGACGAAGAAGGCAAAAAAGTATGGGAACTGGTGCTCTGCGAAAGTGCCCAAACCATCGACACTGACCCCAGTACCCTCCTGCGCTATAGCCAATACTGTCCCAGCGCCCAGGTCAATTCTGTGTGGCTCCAGGGGGCAATCCAAGGGGCGATCGATGAAGCAGGCAAAGCACCGGGCCAAATTCGCTTTTTCCGGCGGCAGATGAACAATATGATTACCAAAGCCTGCAAAGATCTGGGCCTCAATGCCAAAATCAGCCGCCGCACCCTGACCCTCCACCACTGGCTCCAGGACCGCTATCGCACTGTTTATCCCCAACATCCCGGCTACAAGGCTGCTCCTGCCACGCCTTCCGTGCAATATCCCCCGGAACGGCCTAATCCCCTTCCCGATGCCCTGCGCGGCGATCGCTGGACCTTTGTCTCTCTCCCCGTCGCGGACTTTGCCGAAATGGGAGAGTGGGACATTGGCTTTGGTGAAGGCTTTCCCCTCAAAACCTTGGGACTGAACGAACAAACCCCGATCCCAGGGCTGATTATCTATGCCGATCGGGCGGTGGCGCTGGCGGGCTGGATGTCTGGCTTGGAGTTAGGGTTTGTCACGGTGGATGCCAAGGCTCCGGCCAGTTTGGTCTTGGAGACGGGGGCTAGCGATCGCTGGTTGCTCTCCAG
>JAYKJG010000090.1:0-4729 GCA_035286285.1 Prochlorothrix sp. | reverse complement strand
CGCTTTGCCCAGCATCTTTGGGTTGCGTAATCTCTTTTCCTGATTTGTCATTATGTCTACTGCTCCTATCCAACCGGTTTTATTGGTAGGGCTGGGGAATCCCGGTTCCAAGTACGATCGCACGCGCCACAATATTGGTTTTGAAGTTGTGGATACCCTGGCGCAGCGGTGGGGGATTGGCTGTGGGGAACAGCGGAAGTTTCAGGGCAGTTTTGGCGAGGGGGTGGCCCTGGGGTTGGGGGCGTGCGGCAAGTTGCGGCTGCTGAAGCCCAGTACTTATATGAATCTGTCGGGACAGGCGATTCGATCGGTGCTGGATTGGTACAAGTTGGATCCGGCCCAGGTGCTGGTGATTTATGACGATATGGACTTGCCTTTGGGGCGCATTCGGCTGCGGTTGTCGGGGTCAGCGGGGGGACATAACGGCATGAAATCGACGATTTCCCACCTGGGAACCCAGAATTTTCCCCGATTGCGGGTGGGGATTGGGGCACCGCGATCGGGCGATCGTCGCTCAGAAACGGTCTCCCATGTCTTGGGCAAGTTTGCCCCCCAGGAGCAGACGTTGGTGTCTCAGGTGTTGGATTTATCCGTGAAGGTTGTGGAATGTAGTTTGAAGGAAGGCGTGGAAAAGGCGATGAGTTTGTACAATAACCAGGATTTGGCCGCTTCTAAGGACTAAATTAAAGATTATACCAAATCTGTTGAGCCTGAAACAGAATAAACGGGTAGGGGTCGTGCCCCTGTGCCGACCCTCGACTAGCCAAATCCAGGGGCAACCACGGGGGGATTGCCCCGACCACAACGAATCGGGACTTTAGTCCGTACCGCAGTGAAATGCTCAAAAGGCCCGTAGTGCGGACTTTAGTCCGTACCGCTGGTTGGAGCAAAGTTTAACTGGGCTGGGTTCAGTTCATGTAGGGATAGGGAGTCGCCAAGGGGGGAAGCACCGGCACACCGGGGGGCGGAGCCGGGGCCGTGACAGGGACGTAGGCAGGAGCAGCGGTGGGGGTGGAATAGTTAGGTGTGGAGTAGTTAGGCGTAGAGTAGGGAGGATTAGAGTAACCAGGTGTGGAGACTGGGCGAGACTGGGCGATTTGATTCAAACTTAGGGTAGAAATAGCTGTATAAGCGCTTTCATGCTGGAATTTCAGGCGTAAATCCCGCTGCTGTCGGTCCAAGTCGTAGCGCAACAGCACACTAACCCGAATGTCAGTATTAGACCAGTTGAAGTTATAGCCCATTTTGGTTGCCACCTCATCCAGGCGCAGGCTTTCCAACGGCAGTTCCACCGAACCCGCCCCATTTTGCAGTAATCGCGCCCCTGGGGTCGTATAAACATAGGTCCAACCCCGTTTCCCCTTTTCGCGGATATAGAACTGATAAACCACGTTGGCATAGCGCGTTTCGGGCTTTTCTAACACCACCAGTTGAAACAGTAGCTCCGGGTCGGGGGAGTCCGTCAGGCGGGACCACCGTAGCTCTGCATTCCAACCGTGATGGGCGGGCTGGTTTATTACAGGCTGGTTTATTACAGGCTGGTTTATTACAGGCTGGTTCACCACGGGCTGAACTGGCATAATCGGTGGGGTAACTGGGTTAGGCATAACCGGGGGAGTGGCCGGAGTCCCGATCGGGGGGACACCACCCGGACCAGGAAACATTGACTGTGAGCTTTCTAAGCGCATAACCAGCCCGATCGCGTCCGTTCGATAAATCCAGGTCTGAATATCATCTGCTAGAATCACCTGCCAGCCTGAGACCTGAGCCTGCGCACACAGTTCATTGGCCGTTCCTAGGCCGAGGCAACTGTCGGACCAAGTCGCTGGGGTTGCACTGGCAACACGGAACGCATAGGTAGGCCGTCCGGTGGTGTAAGCGTGTTGTTGAAGCAGAGCATTGGCGATCGAGGCCGGAAGTTGGTTATTTTGGGCCAAGGTGAGGGGGGGCTGGAGATTGAGGGAAGGCGGTGTGGGTAGGGAATCTTGGGCCGTAGCTTGGGTTGCAGTGGCGGCAACCGGCCCCAAGGACGACAGCAGCAGGGGGACAATCTTCATGGGTAATCCAGCCAATTCAGCGGGGGGGTAGCGATCGGGCAAGGATGCTCTGTCTATCAGGATAACAGGTTGGTTTGGGTTACTGTTGTAAAGTTTCGTGGGGAAAGGTCGAGGATGATGCTGCAACAGGATTCAGTGGTAAGGCTGAACTTGCCCAGGCTCTCTCCAGAATTCATTCGATGTTTGCGGTCAAGAACAAGCGGTTAAGCTGATTTTTTGGGGGAGTTACTGCGGTTATTCCCCAGGGAAAGGTCTCCCATGACAGGGCACGATCGACGATGGGGCACGATCGCCTAGGGCAGACAAGGCAGACGATCGAATTGAATTTGCAACAACGAACAGTCATCAACAAAATTGGGCTTGTTGACTTGGCGCAGAATTGATTGAGGCACCCAATTTAAGCCTTTCTGTCCCTCTTGAGTATCAAAGTTCTGTAATAGCTCTAGAAATTGCTCAATTCCATAGCTTTCTCCCTTCTCTGCCAGTAATTCCAACTCTTCCCCCGAATCTGCTAGCTCGTACAGACCATCACTAAAAATATATAAACTACTGCCCGGTTGCACGGTGCAGGTGATCGATCGAAACTCCCCCCTGTCCAAAATACCGATGGGGAGGCCCGTGGACGGCAGGAGTTTGAGGGTGTCGCAGTGGATCAGGGCCGCAGGCGGGTGACCGGCATTGCTGTAGGTGAGTTGTTGGGTGCGGCGATCGAAAATGCCATACCAGAGGGTAACATATTGGTCATGGTGATCTTCCATTTGGAAGGTTTCATTCAAAAGCCGCAGCATTTGGCTGGGATTACAAATATCAACGGTATTATTGGCCAGGGAAAAGGACTTAATGTAATTCTGCAACGAAACCGAGAACAATGCAGCCCGCAAGCCATGGCCAGCGGTATCCATTAAATAAAACCGGAGCCGATGTTCATCCAGCCAGTGATAGTCAAAAAAATCTCCCCCCAACTGTTTGGAGGGTAAAAAGTAGGATTGAATCTGCACCCCATGGCGATCGGCAGTGCTAGAAGCAGGCAGGAGGGAACACACATAGTCTGCGGCTTCTGTGAGTTCTGTTTCCAGCAATTTCTTTTGATCTTCCAGATTTTGGGCTAGGAGCTTCAGATCCTGGGTGGATTGGTACAGCCGCAACCCCGCCCGCACCCGTGCCCGCAGTTCCGAAGCATTGACGGGCTTTGAGAGAAACTCATCGGCCCCCATGTCTAGCCCCTGGATGCGATCGGCCACTTCTTCCCGCGCCGTCAGCAAAATAAAAAAGGTACTAGCAAAGGCTGGATGGCTTTTGATATAGTGACAAACCTCTAATCCTGTCAGTCCCGGCATCATCCAATCACAGACGATGAGCGCGGGTTGAATGGTCTCCATGAGTTCGATCGCTTGTTCACCGCTAGAAGCTTTGTGGATGGAGTAACCTTCTTGCTTCAGCACCATGGCCACAAAGGACAGCATAGTGCGATCGTCATCAATGACCAGGACGGTGGGGGGAATGACAGTCACGGCAATGGGCAGGGGGGGTGAGGTGGAAAAGCTAGCGTTTATGGCTCAAGCCTTAGAAAAGCGACGACAGGAACAAAGAGCGCGGGAGTTGGTTGCCGGTCGGCCCAGTGCGGGGGCGTTGTGGCACCAAGGGGAAGAAACCTTGGTTAATTTCAGTGGCAATGACTACCTAGGGCTAGCCCACCATCCCGCAGTGGTGGCGGGTGCCCAAGCCTATCTCAGCCGCTACGGGGCCGGGGCAACGGCTTCTCGCCTGGTGACGGGGACGCTGGAGATTCACCAAGCCCTAGAACAGCGACTTGCCGCAGCCTGTGGCTATGAAGCAGCCCTACTGTTAAATACGGGCTTCCAAGCCAATGCGACGGTGTTAGGAACCTTAGTCGATCGTCAGTCCTTAGTCTTGGCCGATCGTCAGGTTCACCGGAGTGTAATCCAAGGGCTTCAGGCCAGCCGCGCCCCGTTTCAGCGGTTTCATCACAACGATCTCAATCATCTTGAAGCGTTGTTGCTGCGCCACAGGCGGCTGGGAACGCAACGGGTTGTGATTGTGACTGAAACGGTTTTTAGCATGGATGGAGATCAAGCAGATGTTGCTGCTTTGGTGTCCCTCGCCGATCGCCACGGGGCTATCCTCTACCTAGATGATGCCCACGGATTTGGGGTTATGGGGCAAAAGGGCATGGGTTTAGCCGCCCACCAGCCCGGTATTGATGTGGTGGTGGCCACCTTTGGCAAAGCCTTTGGCGCGTTTGGGGCCGTTGTCATGGGGTCGCAATTACTGCGAGACTATTTAATCAATCACTGCCCTGGACTAATTTACACCACGGCACTGCCCCCTGCGGTGATTGGGGCGATCGGGGCGGCGTTGGATTTGATGCCCCATCTAGACCCCCAACGGCAGCACTTACAGGCCCAAGCGACAACCCTACGCCAACACCTTCAAGCCCAGGGCTGGGATACGGCGGCTTCCAGTTCCCAGATTGTGCCGGTGGTGGTGGGTCGGGAAGATCAGACGCTGGATTTGGCGGCCCATTTGCGACGATCGGGGCTGTTGGCGATCGCCATTCGTCCGCCCACGGTACCCCCAGGAACAGCCCGCTTGCGTTTGGCTCTCTCCAGTGCCCATACTGCGGAACAGTGCGATCGGCTCCTAGCGGCCCT
>JAYKJG010000089.1:0-4423 GCA_035286285.1 Prochlorothrix sp. | reverse complement strand
AAAAAGACATAATTGTATTCTCCTGAGTGATTTAAATCAAGATTCCCGGCTTCTTCTCCGGCGTAGTCTAGAATTTTCCAGTTTAAGCGACAGAAGCCGGGAATCTGTGCCCCTGCTGGGGAGTTGCGGCTGAGATCGAATAAAAGAGGGCGGGTTTTTGGGATCTTAGGGTGGGTGACATGATTTTATCGGAGAAACCCGCCCCTACGCGGGAAATTGTGTTCTTTCGTAGGGGCAGGTTTTTTCTAGAATCTTGGCTACCCACAGGAAATTGAACTAAACCTGCCCTCCCTGGAATCTTGGAATACAGCACGGTTCTCCAATAAAAGAGGGCGGGTTTTTGGGATCTTAGGGTGGGTGACATGATTTTATCGGAGAAACCCGCCCCTACGATCGTAATATCTGGTATAAGCCCAGGAAGCTAGCCGCTTAGGGCTTCCGGTCAAAGGAACTTTGGCAATTATCAAGAAGTTGCAGCAGTTAGGTCAGACCGACTTGGAGAGCTTAGATCACCTCTATGAAAGCTTAGTTGCTGTCAAATTCCGGGTTAAGCGATCGATTTTTGACCAGATTTTTAAGGAAGCAGAGGAGAACACACGGTAATAGTATGGCAACCGCCAGTTGAGGCTTAATCTAGACCTTGGTAGAGGTCCGTAAGGGCAAATTCTAGGCCGATACTGGCTAGACTCACCCGATCGCCCTGCTGATACACCTCTGTTTCCCAAAGGCTACCCTGGGACCGCCGCCGACACTCCAGCCGCTGCTCCGCCTGGGAAATCAAGACATACTCTTCAAGGGTTGGGATCTGGCCATAATCCTCGAATTTTTGCCCTAAATCAAAGGACTGAGTGCTGGGAGAGAGAACCTCAACGATTAACTTGGGGTAGCGTTTGAGGTAACGATTCTGGCGATCGCGGGGGTCACAGGTGACAAAGGCATCTGGGTAATAGTAAAAGTCATCCTGGTAATTCACCTTGACGTTTCCCGAATAAAAACGGCAATTAGAATCGCCTAAATGGAGATTAATCAGGCTCAGCAGGTTTAAGGCAAGGCGATCGTGGTTATCACTGCCTCCAGCCATGGCATACATTAACCCTCGCCGATATTCATGGCGTAGGTCGCTGTGCTGTTCTAGGCTGAGGTATTCTTGGGGGCTAAGGAAATGGGGAATAGCAACCATGGCACTCTGGGTAAAGGGCAGGGGGACGAGAACCCCGGTTTCTTGGGTGGAAACTGTTCCGTGACTGGCTTCGGTTGCGAAGAAACCGGGGTTCTAAAAATTCAGTGGCTAGCTGCGGTTGAGAAGAAACCAGGGTTGTAAAAATTACCAGTTGCCCATGGCGCGATATTGGGTACAAATGCGGTAAACGGCATCATGGGCATTCTTGGCATGGCCCACATCCACATAATGATCCCCAGACCACAGCCAAACATGGTTACAGACATATTTCGCCACGATCTCATGGTGAGTGTTGCGGATATAAATTCCGTCTAAGTCGCCCTTATAGCGCCCATCCCAGTAAATCTGGCCATGGGAATTAATATCCACGGAATCGCTGTTGAAGGCTACCCTATGGTGCCCTGCTGCGAGATGGCTGCTGAAATTAGCTGATATTGTGCTAAAACTGGCGGTATAGCTGCTGTGGGAATGGCTGATATAGCTACTGTGCGAATTTCCGGGGCTATGTCCAGGGGTTGTGGTGGATGGAGACCCAAGGTGCGAGGGGGTGTAGGCAGAATGAGCGGTGTAGCTGTGGGAGCCGTGAGGGTGTGCTGTGGGAGAATAACGGGGATGTGCCTGCCCAAGGTGCGCTTGCCCAGAATAAGGCTGTCCAGAATGGGACTGCCCAAGGTGGGACTGCCCAAAGTGGGACTGCCCAGAATAAGGCTGCCCAGAATGGGATTGTCTAAGGTGCGCTTGCCCAAGGTGCGCTTGTCCAGAATGGGATTGCCCAGAATGGGATTGCCCAAGGTTGGATTGCCCAAGGTTGGACTGCCCAAGGTGCGCTTGTCCAGAATGGGATTGCCCAAGGTGGGATTGCCCAAGGTACGCTTGTCCAGAATGGGACTGCCCATGATGGGATTGCCCAAGGTGGGACTGCCCAGAACCAAAATCGGACCAGTCAGACATGGCATGACTTCCTGAAAGGTTACTTTCAGTTTAACCCTGAAGTTTGTCAGGGTCAACTTGTTAGGCTCAATTTGTTAGGCTCAATTTGTTAGCCTGAACCTGTTCGGCTCACTTGGATTTGCCCTAGGAATTTTTTGCGTATGACCGATCAACCCATTCCCCAACTTAAAGCCCTGCGCGAACGGGCTGGACTCAGCCAAACCGAACTAGCCTTCCTGGTGGGGGTCAGTGTGGATACGATCGCCAACTGGGAAAATGGACGGCGGGGGCTGGACTGGTTTGAGCGCTTTGTGCGGTTGTGTACGGCCCTGCGCTGTGCGCCCCAGGAGTTGATCACCTATGATGCTTCTGACGTTGCTGAGGGTCATGCTGTGGACTGCCCCGATCGTCCGGCTTCCTCCTCCCGCCCTTCACCGTCCAACGCGGCACCGCTGCCGCCCTTGAACGATCGGCTTTTGCAACAGCGCTTAGAGGAACTGCAAGAAAAGCTGCGACGTTCCCAATCGGCCCCATGAACGAACCCGTAGAAAGAACCCATGGAGAGAACCTGTGGGCAGCGCCGCGCCCGATCGCACCCACAGCATCAGCCAGCATCAGCCAGCATCAGCCAGCATCGGCTAACTTTGATCAGGCCGCGCCTAACCCTAGGGCCACCAGGCCGCCATGGGACTGCCCTCTAGAACCCGTTGGGCGAGGGCTTGGTGCTCTGGGCTGAGCTTTTTTTTCCAGACTTCCGCCACTGCGGCGGGGGGTTTGTCGAGCTTGCCCCACACGGAGGTTTCGGTGCCCTGTTGAATGTGGCCTTGAATCTCTGGTGTGAAGGGGAGCCGACACTGGGAATAGACCTGCTGGGCGTAGTCTAGGGGATTCTGGGCTAGTTGTTCGTAGACCACGAGGCGATATTGGGGATAATTTTGGCCGAGGGTATAAATTTCTTCGTTGTTGTAGCGCCAGAACCAGGCTACGGCTTCCATCAGGGAGAATTGGCTAATGGCTACATCACTGCCCAGGACCGATCGCCAGTGGGGATCCACCACGATCGCGGTCTTTAAGATATCCTGGTACAGCCACCGCTCCGACGTTAGCTCCTCTGGGCTGAGGTGGTCAAAAAACCGGCTTAAGCCCGAATTCAACTGCCCCCCCGGATGGCGCACAATATGCAGAATGGGCACTTCGGGATGGTTTTCCAGCACCCACCGCACAATCCAGGCCCGCAAATCATTAATCTTCAGCACGCCACAGGCTTCCTTAAGCCGATGCTCTGAGCCAATCCACCAGGGTAGCCGCCATTCCGCCTGTCGTAGGGCCGGGAAAACATAGCGCAGGGCACGGCGGACTTTGGGTCGTGCTGGAAGGTAGGCGACCCCCAACTGCTGGGCTAGGGGGTGGACATAGGTTTTGGGGGCGGTGATGCGGTGATCCCGCTCTCCCATGCGGCGGGCGGTCCAGGTGACAAAGTATTGCCAGCGTTGTGCCATGAGTGCGGGGTTGCGGCGGATTTCCTGGGCGCTGGGCAGTTGGTGGAAGGGGGAACTGGCGATGTCGTGGGGTTCGTTGCGGCAGTGGGTTTCAGGGCTGGCAGCGAGCATACTCAGGAGCCAGTTGGTGCCCGATCGGCCATTGCCCACGATCAAAATATAGGGGGGCCGATCGGGGGACGGGGGGGTGGGGGAGGAGGGATTCATTGGCTGTAAACCGGGCAAGTGGGTGTACCGTCCTAAGTTATGATATTAGTATTGGAAAAGCTTAAAAAGCCTTCATAAACTATCTATCGCAGGTTAATCATGGGACAAAGAACTCCGCTGAGCGATTTCCTCAAGCCCCTCAACTCCAACGCAGGTAAAGTGGTACCGGGCTGGGGAACGACCCCCCTCATGGGCTTATTCATGGGCCTGTTTTTTGTATTCCTGTTGGTCATCCTTCAGATTTACAACGCCACGATCGTTTTAGACGGTTTCTCTTCTTAAGAACAGAAAACCATTGTGGCCTTTCAGTTCAGCGCTTCAGGGCGTGCAGAGGGTTGGTCCCACTGTGCGCCCTTCTTTAATGTGCCCTGCTCGTAGGGTTTTACTGTCGTACTCCAAGGGAGGATCCCCCCGTGAATATTTTTGGTATCGGCTTACCTGAACTTGCTGTCATTCTGGTGCTGGCCCTGTTGGTGTTTGGTCCCAAGAAGCTACCCGAAATTGGCCGCAACCTAGCCCGTGCCCTGGGCAGTTTCCAAAAAGCATCCCAGGAGTTTGAGGCGGAACTGAAGCGGGGGGCTGCGGAGCTAGAGAAGAGCGCCAAGGT
>JAYKJG010000088.1:0-10160 GCA_035286285.1 Prochlorothrix sp. | reverse complement strand
AGCAAATTCAAACAAGAACCTAAGCCGGAAGTTCTACCTTTGGGAACGATGGCAAATCGACATGGGTGACATTGCGATTGCGCACCGCAAGGCGATAGCTCACACTTTGCAGTTCAGCATGGAGTTGGCGATTTTCCCGCTGGAGTTGGCTCACCTTCTCCTTAATGGGCACAATCCGCTCATTAAACTTCTGGCGATAGATCGTGGGCAACTCCTGTACGACTTGCTCCAACATCCGCGATCGATCGGTTAGCTCCTGCACCGTTTGCCGCAGTTGATAAATCTCAGCATCCCGCTCCGATAACTGCTCTTGGTAAAACGCCACCTGCTCTTCCACGCCTTGCAGTTGTTCCCGCAGTTTGCGCATCTCACCCAGGTGTTGCTCCGAAAGGGCAGGGCTGGGGGTCACGTTAGTATTGCCCTTCACCAAGCGAAACAGTTCCTGGGACAGTTGCTGTACTAACTGATCCCGCATGTTTAACTCTTCCCGAAGGCGGCTCACCTCGGCTTGCAGGGCTTGGATGTTCGGAAGTTCGACCATGGTATCTGTTGGCTCCTTGTTGTCAGAGGTGTGCCTAGTATAGGAGGGTTTTGCGTTTTTGGCAGGGGAAAGGGGGCAGAAGGCGCTAGCTAGCCCCGCAGTGGGCACCGGAGTCCCTCCCTAGCGGAATTCTAGGATTGACGGGGTACCGTGGCAGAGCAGGCCGTCTAGAGACCCTAGGGGTCACCGGAGGTCTCCCTAGCACGCTTGATAGTTTCCCCTTGGCTTCCGGCTGGCTTCAGGATGAAAGTCTGAAATTTCGTGCCATCTATACCACAGGGCTTAGGCTTTAGGCAAGGGTTGGCGATCGAGAACCGGCCAGCAGCTTGCAAAGTGGCCTTCCTAGGGGGATGCTTCTGGGGTCTCTGGGCCTCTGCGCGGGTTTCCCACTGTCCCCCATCCAGTCCCCGCCCCAAGCCCCTTGTATAGAATTAACCCTTTCCTTACCAGCCCCCGATCGCCATGTCCCCCCACCCTAGCCCCTGCCTCAACCCCACCGACTACGGCCTCATCCTCACCACCGCCGACACCGAAACCACCGCCCAAACCCTCGCCCAAGCCCTCATCCGCCGCAACCTTGCCGCCTGTGTCAGCTACTTCCCCCTCCACTCCGTCTATACCTGGAAAGGCAACGTGGAATCTGGGCCAGAGTGGCAACTGTATATCAAAACTAAAGTTAGCCATTTTGAAGCAATTCAAAGCCTTTTTCAGGAGATTCACCCCTATGAAGTTCCGGAGTTAGTCCTGCTCCCTCTCCAGCTTGCCAGCCAGCCCTATCTTCAATGGATGGCCGATCAAACCGCCTGAGGGGGTAGTGGACCGACCCCCTAGCGATCGATCGGACGATCGACTTTGTTAAAGTTTCATGAACAAAAATCAGGGCATAAACAGGCTCTAAGCTTTGCTGTAGGCTCTTTAGAGCCGCTTTTGATCTCAGCAAATGTGATCTGCATGACTTGACAGGCTGGGAAGAAACGGTAACAATAGCTACAGAAACAAAAAACGTTCATCCCCAAAAGCCTGGGAGCCTTGTAAGCCCGGTACCTGGGGACGGAAGTAGGGAGATATCCCGAAGGAACGCGAATCAGATCCCCAATCCATCTGAATCGTGTGTTCAAGGAGACCGTTATGCGCATGACCTATCGCGGCATAAGCTACGAACAAAGCGCTCCTTCCCTGGAAATGAAGGAAGAGCAAAAAGTTGGTCACTATCGTGGGCGTGAGCTACATTTCCGCACTTTGCTCAGCAGTCCCGGACCTCAACCTAGCTTTCATCTGGTTTACCGGGGCGTTAGCTAGCTGAACCTTTCCCAAGCGGGTAAAACGGGCTGAAACTGGAGCCGTGATCTAACAACGATGCGGCAGTTCTGCAACCCGATCGCCCAACCAATTCCCCAAGTCCCGTCATTGATTCCAAGACTGGGGAGTCCCTTTTTATCTAACCAATCGTTCATCCTTTCTCAGGTCGATAACTGGGCTAGGACGGAAGTAGGGAGAGATCCCGAAGGAACGCGCCTCTTGCTCACCTTATTTTGATTGACTTGGAGGCGAAACCATGAAAATGACCTATCGCGGCATGACTTACGACTACACCCCCCCCGCTGTTGAAACCAAGAAAGGCGAACTGGTAGGCCGGTATCGGGGTTTGGACTGGCGCTTCTGTGGCAAAGCCAAGTCCTATGTCCAACAACCTTCCCTAGACCTGGTTTATCGCGGTGCTGCTTACAATACTCAGCAACAGCCCGTTGCAGCGCCTGAAAACCGCCCTACTCTGGCTCCTGTTCCGGCCCTGACTGCGACCTCCGATCGTGCTCGTCAGTTGGTTGTGAACCACCAAGTGGCCATTAAGAAGCGCCAGCAAGCCATGATGACTCGTCTGGCTGCTGAAGTGGGCCTGACTGCCCGTGAAGCGGGTAGCTACTGGAATCGCATCCAGGGCAAGGTTCATCCCTCTTTCCGGGGCAGCTACGATCGTAGTGCTGCGGCAATGAGCTAAGGACTGAGCCAAGGATTGACGAGCCTACCGTTGCTTGCCATGACTCTTCCATAATCTAAGATTGCACCGTATTTCTTGAAGTTACTCAAAACCTCCGCCCGTCGGGGGTTTTTTCTTGGCCAGTTACTGCCCCCCACCGCAGCTATAGCGATCCTTGGGTGATATTTGGGTAATATTTGGGCGATCGGGGTTTATCCCGGAAAATGTTGAATGTAGCCTGTAGGAGAAAACGAGCTTCTTCATCGAAACTTTATGAAAGGCTCTGACCAGATCCGTTATTATACGCACATAGCTTCTCTTGAAAGAGATGACATGGTGCTTCTTTTCCTTTGGATCTGACACAAGTTCACGCGATCGTTCGGAATCATGGCTGCCACCCCTTACTCCTCCTCCGAGCTTATAACGACTCCTGCCGCAACACCCTCTCCAACGGCAGGAATCTACGTTTTGCACTACCAAATTAAGCACCAAACGGACGGGGTTATGCTGAAAGTGTGGGAACCGTTGCCCGTAGAAACCCAGGAACTGCCCTTTGTCTTTGCGATTCATGTGAAGCTACCCTCCCCAGCAGCAGCGCTGATTTGGCTGCGGGAGTATCTAACGCAGTTGAGCGGGGGTTTGCCGCCCCAGGTGCGATCGAGTGAGACCGGAGCCGTTTCCATTAACCCCAATCCCACGGTGGAGATTGACGATCTCAAGGACGGGGATTGGCTCCAAGATAGTTATGAAGCGTTTCTACGGAAGGAAAAATTAATGCGTCTGCGGGGCGAGATGCGCTTTTCCCTACTGCCCCAATCGACCCAGCAGCGACAAGGGGCTTAGGGACGGGGATTGTGCCGGGGCGGGGCAACCACGGAGGGATTGCCCCTACCGACGGTGAAAATGCCTAAACGGTGAAAACGCTTAAACGGTGAAAACGCCTAAACTGAGTGATAGGGTTCCCCGAAGAGGACGATCGAGCCATCAAACCCATCCATCACCTGGGTTGTGACCGTACTGACGGCAAAGCCCCCCGCCGTACTGCGCCGCAGCGATCGTAGCACCACCAAATCAAAGCTTTGCACCTGATTCAGCACGATCGACCCCACATCCTCCCCCTTGAGGGTCAAAATTTGGACCTTGGCTGTGGGGTCCTGTTGCTCAAGCCACTGGTGCAAGCTGGTTTCAAAGGCTTGGATCTGTTCTGCCGGAGTCCAGGGCACACAGACATGGAGCAAGACTACTGTTCCCTGATTCACCGCCCCCAGCCACTGGGCAAAGCGCACGGTGCGCAGGGTTCGGGGCAAGAGATCTTTGACGGGGACAAGGATGTTTTGGACTTGCTGGGGGTGATCGCTCAGGCGTGCAACGGCTACGGGACAGTGGGCCGACCAGAAGACCGATTCAGCTACGGTAATTAACAGCCGCGATCGCAACCCAAAGCGACTGCTCCCCATCAAAATTAAGTCAGCCTGCTGCTCCCGCGCTGTGCGGGTAATGCCCTCTGCCACATCATCATCGATCCGCAGCACTGGGTTGGTCTCCAGCCCCAGCCCCTGGCATAAATCCACCGCCCGCCGCAACAGCCGCCGCCCCCGGACCAGATCCTGATCCATCTGGGGACTCATGAGGGTGCTGTGGGGCTGAATAATTTGTAGGGGCAGGACCATTCCCTGCTCTTGCTGGGCAATGAGGGCGGCTAGCTCAACGAGACCCTGCTCGGTGGAGGGATTCGCCAAGGGAACTAAGACCGTAAAGGGACGGGACCGATCGTCCTCTGGCACCAGGGCACAGTGGGCACCGGCCTCCAGTTTTGTTTCTCCACCGGCCTGGGTCGGAAGGGCGGCCCAAAGGTTGTCGGGCTTGGGTAAAACCTCCGGGGGGGGCGGGGTCAGGTAAACCGCATAGCGCTCCGTCAGCAACGGCCCCAAAATTGAGGTGATCAGCATCATCACGATCACCCCGTTAAAAATTTCTTCGCTCAAAAGACCCACCTCAACCCCCACCAGGGTTGCTGCTAGGGTTGCCGCGACCTGGGGCATGGACAGGGACCACATGGTCAAGGCGGCGGGCCAGCTATAGCGATAGATGAACTTGGTGAAGGTGGCGGCGAGAAGCTTACTGAAGATCAGGCAGAAGGAGAGGGCGAAGGTGAGTTGGGGATATTCAGTAAAGCTTTGGAAAAAGCGGGGGAGATCGATCGACAGCCCCATACCGACAAAAAAGCAGGGAATAAAAAGGGTACTGCCGATGAACTCAACCTTCTCTTGGACCGATCCCTTGCCCAGTGCGTCGTTAATGGCTAAACCGGCCAGAAAAGCCCCCACAATTTTGTCTACGTTAATCATTTGGGCCACGATCGCCGCTAAGAAGACCCCAAATAACACAAATAAGACCTGGTTCCCCTCCTGATCCCCGGTGCGCCGAAAGTATGCCCGTCCGGCCCAATCTAGCCCCCACAGCACCGCCGTCGCATAGGCCGCTAGCAGCAGCAATTGCCGCACTAAAAAAGCTCCGGTAAAGGAGCCGCCCTGGACTGCAACGCAAATCGCCAAAACTAGCAGCGCAGCGGTATCAGTGATGATGGTAGCCCCGACGGTGATGGTGACTGGCTCGGTGCGGACTACGCCGAGGCGGCGAACAATGGGAAAGCCCAGCAAAGTATGGGAAGCCAGGAGGGATCCGATTAAAATTGAGGCATTCCAGCCAAAGTCAAAGATCCGACCTAGGGCAGTCCCGAACAGAAGGGGAGTAAAGAAGGTTAAGCACCCAAAAACCAAGGATCGGTTGCGGGCTTTGCGAAATTCCGAGAGGTCGATTTCTAGCCCTGCAACGAACATGAGGTAGATCTTGCCCACATCTGAGAGCAGATCCATGGCCGCATCTTCGGTGCTGAGCAAGCCGAGACCATTACTACCGAGCAAAATCCCCGCTACGAGTAGCCCTACTAAGCCCGGTAGACGGAGCCGCTCTGCGATCGGGGGGACAGTCAGAATAGCGAGCAAGAGCGCTGTGAAACCGACGATCGGACTATCTGGCAGCCCTTGAATTAAAGCATCCATAGCAAATCATTTCCTGTGGCAGTCGAGGCGCTGTAGATAATGCCTGGGGCAATAATGCCTGGGGCAATGCTAGACAACGCCTCTGGCCATCTTAGCCACTCGACGCAGAGCCACGCACTTTAATTGGCTTTGGATGGGTGTCGGACTGGACAGCGCGGCGGTGCGATCGACGGCTTGTCGGAATCGTGCCCCCTGGCTTATTCCCCCGTAATCGATAGACCTTCAACCCACACCTGAGGCGCAACCCCGCCGGGGGTGAGCTTTTCCGTCGCTTCCACTTGGACGATCGACTTCAGCACCTCCCGGAAGTCTCCGGCCACCGTTGCCGACTCAATACTCAGCTTTTCGCCGCCCTTGAGCAGCCAGCCATCAAAGGGCAAGGAAAACGACCCTTCTAGGGATTGAACCCCGGCATGGAGGGCTTGGAGATCATCAATCCAAATCACATTCTCGGCTGTGTCTACGCTCAGGCTTTCATCCCCCGGTGCGGCGGCAAAGACATGGTAGAAGTGGGGACTGACGGTGACCTTGGCCCCTAAATTGGCGTGTCCCGTCGGTTTGGCATTCATGCGGCGGGCGGTTCCTTCACTGTGGAGGAAATTGGCCAAAACTCCCCCTTGGATCAAGTCGATGCGGCGGGTGGGGGTGCCTTCGCCGTCAAAGGTGGGTGCGCCGATGTTGGCGGGGTGGAGGGCATCGTCGGCGATCGACAGCAGCGGCGAAGCGAGGGCTTGCCCCAGGGAATCCGGTGTCGAGAGACTGCGGTTATCGAGGATGCTTTGGGCATTGTAGAGGTTGGAAAACGCCCCAACCAGGTCTAGGAATGCCTCCGGCGAGAAAACCACTAAATATTTGCCGGAATCGACCTTATGGTAGTCCAAATGGCTAATGGTCTTGGTGGCGGTTTCATCAATGCACCCCGTAATATCCAACTCCTTGAGGGCATGGCTCACGCGGTAAGCGCCAGCGCTGCGGGGTTTGCGACCGTCTTGGTCGGTTTTGGTGTAAAGATACAGCGAGGTGTAGAAGCCCCCTTGGGCGCGGGCGGCTCCGGCGCTGTTGACGTAGAAATGTTCTGTATCCCGCTGAGCCAAGCCGTTGTAGGGAACGCTAGCGATCGCTGCGTGGCGATCGAGCAGTTGCTGTTCTGCCGCCACTAACTGCTCAATCAAGGTGCTGACCGGGACCGGTTCCACAATTTCCCGCTGTTTTTGGGCAATTTCTACCGTTGCTTCGGGGCTAAAGTCAGGAACGTATTCTTTGCGGCCAAAATGGCTAGCTTCCTGGGCTGTTTGCAGCGCTAGCTCTAATCCTGCCAAGTCTAGATCGGTGGTGGAGGTAATGCCAACGGTCCCGGCATCGTTCCAAACCCGAACGGTTAAGCCCGATCGCTGGGAGGCTTTGACCTGTTTCGGTTCGCCCCGATCGACTTGGACACTGGTTTCATCCACCGAAGAACCGGAAATATCATACTTATGAATCCCCAGCTTGTGGGCAATATCCTGCACCTGGTTGGCGAGGGTCTCAGCTTGAATGGCCATAATCGAAAAATAATCCTGTTGTGAGTTGTAATTGAACTTAAAAAACCTAAATTAATCCAGAGGGGCGGGTTTTTGACGCAATCTCGGACTCCAGCCCCAGCATTAAAGGCACTATTAAGGGCACGATTAAGGGCACCTCAATTCATCGGGTCGGTGAGCGCAGTCGAACCGACCTAACCCTGATTCTGGCGTGGCAACCTGGGCAAAGATTTGGATTTTGCGAGGTGCCCTTAACTAAACTCGCCCTCTGAGTCCCATTGCTCCCAACGGACTGGACTCCTAACGGATTGGATATCACGCCTACCTTGGGCGCAAGGACCGCGCCCCTACAACGGGGGCATGGCGGGTTGTGGGAGGACTGTGGGTTGGGGTCATGTCCTAGGGGGCATCGGGGTCAATGCCCAGGGCACGTAGTTGGGCCGCAAGGTGTTCCGCCCGTTGGCGTTCCACATCCAGTTCCTGTTGGGTTTGAGTCAGCGCTTGCTCAGCCGTTTCCGCCCGTTGCTGTTGCCGTTCCGCCTCCGTTGGCACCCACTGGCCCGTTTCATCAAACCAGCGCAACCACAGCCGCGTTACGCCCTGAAAGCTCCCCTCCCAGAGGCCCAGTCCCAGGCCGATTTCGTCCATCCAGTAGCGGGGTTCCGTCAGTGCCACGGGCTGATAGACCCCCTGCTCTAGGGTGAAAATTTGGAGGTGGTCGGTGCGGCGATCGAAGAGCACATAGTAGGGAATCCCCAAGATTTGCTCATAAACCTGCCATTTGGAGGGCGGTTTCGCCGTAGAGCGGCCCGTTCCTGTCCCATTGCCGTTACTCTGGCCGTTAGCGGGGTTTGGTGTTGCCACTGGCAACCGTGAACCCGGTTTTTGGCCTTGGTCTTCCTGCATTGTGCTGGGGGAGAGCAGTTCCACGGCGATCGTCGGGCGTACACCCTCCTGCCACATCACATAACTGAGCCGCAACTCTTCACCGCCATAGAGCCGATCGGCCCCCAGCACCGCGAACCAGTCAGGCCGCTTGTACCAGAGGGGATTTTTTGGGTCGTAGTAGAGGTGCAGGTCGCTGGCCCAGAAAACCGTGTCTGGCTCCCACCGAGGTGGCACAAAGGTAGCGCCGAGCAACTCCGGCTGCCAGATGTGAAACTGATCGGACAAACCAGGCTCCTCCGGGTTCTCGCTGGGCAGATCATACATGGTGGGCAGGGTTTCCCCTGGCGGCAGGGGCGGATCGATCTGGGTTAGGGATGGCGTTAGGGACATACTGGCAACAGGAGGACTAGCGACCGCCGACCGTGATCGAATCTACTTTCAGGTGGGGCTGGCCCACGGTGACATAGACACTGCCGCTGATGGAGCCACAGAAGCCCGCTGCAAGGCCCAAGTCCTGGGAGGACATGGAGATCCGATTCATGATTTCCTGGGCATCGCCGATGAGGGTTGCGCCCTTGAGGGGTTTGGTAATTTTGCCATTTTCGACGAGATAGGCTTCATCGACTGCAAAATTAAACTGACCCGTTGGCCCAACGCTGCCGCCGCCCATTTTCTTGCAGTAGATGCCTTTATCAATGGAGTTGAGCAGGTCGTCCATGGAGTAGGGACCGGGGGCAATGTAGGTGTTGCGCATCCGGGAGGCTGCGGCATAGGTATAGCTTTGGCGGCGACCGCTGCCGGTGCGGGGGTGGCCAGTGCGCAGGGATCCGGCCCGATCGGCGATGAAATTCTTCAAAATGCCGTTTTCAATTAGAAGGGTCCGCTGGGCGGGCATTCCTTCATCGTCCATGTCGATCGTGCCAAAGGCATTGGGCGATACCCCCTCATCCCAGGCCGTGAGGTTCTCGTGGGCAATCTTCTGGCCTTTTTTCTCCATAAAGGGGGTTGTTTTGCGCTCAATCTGGGTCGTTTCCAGCAAATGGCCGCAGGCTTCGTGGAAAATCACCCCCCCAAACTCATTGGCCATAATCACCGGATAGGTACCAGACTCCACATAGTCGGCATAGAGCATTTTGCCCGCAGACTCGGCAATGCCCTCGGTTTCGGCTTCATAGTCCCACTGGTGCAGAAAACCGGGATTACTGGTATCGCCAACCCGGCGACCGATCGAGGAGCGATGCGTCCCATCGGCACAGAGCAAGTTACAGCCCACGGATTGGGTCAGGCGAATGTCGCGGGCAAAGGTGCCATCACTGGCCGCCACTAAAACCTCCTGCCAGTCCCGGAAATAGACCCCCATCCGCGATTGCACATGGGTTGCTTTTTTGCCGAGGGTATGGGTAGCCTTGAGCAGAACTTCGCCCATATCGGCCATGGAGCTACATTGACCGAGCCAGTCCTCTTTCCCGCGCAGCAGGGCGTAGTCGCGCAGGGGTTCTAGGGTCACCTCCGGTACAAAGGCTGTGGCATTGGGTAAGCTCAGGCCCAGGATCGAGAGGCCTTTTTCAAGGGCCAGCTTGAGGCCGTTGAAGGTGAGGTCATTGGTGCTGACGTAGCAGTCGGCTTTGCCCCGGAAGACCCGAACCCCGGCCCCGGTGGAAATGCGGGGGGAAATGCTGGTGATGGCATCGTCTTCGGCCATGCAGTTGATGTAGTTGACCCGCTCTAGGAAAAATTCCACAAAGTCGGCCCCGGCGGCACGGCCTAACCCTAGGAGGGTAGAGAAGAGGGGTTCCCATTGACCATCCAGGCGGGTTTTGTCGGCGCTGGGGTGGCACTGGGATAGATCGCTAGCAATGGGGGGGGCAATTACAGGCATGGATCCTCGCTCTCTGTCGCTATGTGAATTCTTGCTTCTATATTCCTGCATTGTAGTCTCTGACACGGTTGGGGGGGAGGGGGGGCTATCTCACTTTGTCAGATTGGGGGCATTGCACTTTTGCCCCGGTACGGACTAATACCAAATCCGACTAGTCTCGATTCGTTTTGGTAGGGGCAATCCCCCCGTGGTTGCCCCTGTATTGGGCTGGTCGAGGGTCGGCACAGGGGCACGACCCCTACCCGTTTATTCTGTTTCAGGCTCAATGGATTTGGTATAAGTCCAGCAGATTTCG
>JAYKJG010000087.1:0-2783 GCA_035286285.1 Prochlorothrix sp. | reverse complement strand
CAAAGACTTTTTCTCCCTGGATTAGGTGTTGCTGAAGTTCGGCGATCGTCCCCCCCAGATGGCTTTCCACCGGTACACCGGTATGGGCTTCGATCAACCGGCCAAAGTTCTGGGCGGCGGTGCCTGTGGTGGGATGGTAGAACCCTAGGGCTTGGGCTTCTTGGCGCAGTTGGGTTTCTGAGATGGGGTGGTGGGTGAGGGCTTCGATCGCCGATCGTTCCGCCGCAAGGCCGCAACTGTAGGGGGCTTCCTGGGGGTGCCAGGTTTGCAGGTCTCGATCGGGATTGCCCAGGACGATCGTCCCTGGCTCGATCGGATGGCCGGTGTAGTGGTGAGCCGTGGGGGGCGGGGGAATGGAGTGATCCGGGGCGGCGAGGGTGGCCAGCAGAGCGGCCAAGGGATCCCCGCTGTCGGTGCCCAGGGACGGAACTCCAGCCGTTGTTTTGGTGGCGCTTTCGCTTTCCATCACGCTGGGGTACTGATGCCAAGTGCCGTGGGGAGCATCAGCGAGGGGCGGGCTGGATGCTGGAGGGGCAAAGCTAGAGGGAGAACTGGGGTGGGGGAAAGGGTCAGGGTGCGCTGTGGGGTGGAAACCCTGGCCGGGGAAGTCGGCGATCGCGGCGCTAGGAGTGCTCAAACCAGGGTCACTCAAGCCCGTATTAAAGCCCGCATGAGGGCCAGTATTCAAGCCACTATCACTCAGAAGGGTGTGGATCCAGTCATTGCTAGTCATGGCAGCACCAAGGAGGGGAGCTTGGGGGGGATTTCTGGGGAAGGAACTGCGTTTATAATGACAGATAATCCTTTTCCCCAGCAAATTACAGTAGCGTACTGGTCAAAACCTTAGCCCATAAGGCTTGAGGCCGATCGTCCTAGCCCCGCGCTGGGGATCAAGGGCAAAGTAGGGGCGGGTTTACTCCAGAAAACCACGACACCCACCTAAAATTTCCCCAAACCGGCTCTCTTTTATTCACAAACCACACATCGCCGAAGAGGGCCGGAAGACCCGGCCCCTACCCGGTCGTTCACGTCATCATGATTCCGGTAGTAGGGGTTGTGCCCCCTAATGACAGGATGCGCCCCATTAAACCGTTGTAGCTATGGCCCGACCCAACTTTAAGCAGGGAAAACCGATCGCCGTTTTGCTAGTTGCGGCTTTGCTAGAGGCGGCGATCGCCGAAGAACTGCCCGTTGGCTTACGTAAGCTGCGGGTGCAACTGGAAACAGAGGCTGGGCCAAGATTGCGGGTTAAGGGAACAACGGGGGAATTATGGCGACTGATTCAACTCTATGCTCAGGATCGTCAATGGATAGCCAATTTGATCAGCCAGGTTCCAAATTTGCGGTTCAAAGGTTGCCCCGATCCGCTCGATACTTTACAAACACAACTGGCTCTGGACCTTCCAGCCGCTAAAACAGCGGTTGCAAATGGGATCCGCTGCTTAATTCAGCGCAAATTAGCGGAGGACAGGCGCGAAGACCGACCCAATCAGGACTCTCGACATTTTGTCTTAGGGTTATCCCGATCGCCCCTAGATATCAGTACCGCTGCTCAGATTCTCATGGGAATCTTTGGGCCTGAGGGGGCTTGGGACTGTGATCCAGTTAGGGTTATGACGGCTAAACCCGTTCCTGAAGTGAATCTAGGCTTATTGAAGTGGATTCAGCTTCTACCCCAAAACTTGCTGGAGTATTCCCCCGATCGCCTACGACAGGTCACTCACCTCATCCCCGATCTGGAAACTTTAGCCAACTCAGGGAAAGATCTAGCCCCTGCGGCCCAAATTCAAGTTTTAGAAACCTTAATTCGCTTTTACTTAGCGATATCGGACTTGGATCGGGCAGAAGAACTGTTATCACGGGTGGAGGAAGTTCTCCATCGGAAAGATTTGGACTTAAGCCATGCCCTCGCCCAACATCATCACCAAATCGGCACCTTAGCTCATCAAAAGGGTCATTTATCCCAAGCTCGCTTGCATTTCCGGCAGGCGATCGCCCAATCACCTGTTCATTGGGTCCAAACCGATGCCCCTTCCCCTGGCCCCCAAGCACTCTCTCAACAGCAACAAGATGATCACCCGCAACGCAGCCATAGTCTCCATAACTTAGCGGTCGTAGAACTGGCCTTGGGAAATTTGGAAGCCGCAGAAGCGGCAATTCTGGCGGCGATCGCCCTGCGTCGCACCTTGCCCCAGTCTGCCTTAAACTTAGCCAATAGCTTAATTACCCTGGCCCATGTGCGATCGGAACAACAGCGCTGGCCCGAAGCCCAAGCCATTTACCAGCAAACCCAGACGCACTTTTACTTCATTCTCCAGCACCACTCGCTCTTGGCCCATCTCCACACCGGTCTTGGTCACACCTATGCTAAGCAGGGGAAAGATGACCTTGCGCGTCAGTGCTATACACAGGCTATTGATCAACTCATCCGTCTAGAAGGGAGCGCCAGCCCTAGTTTGGCTCTGCCCCAAGCTGCCCTCCGCCTGTTACCGTCGCGGGGTTGACGGGCAAGTGCTGCTTGGGGCGCGAAAACTGGGCGCGAAAACCGCGCCCCTACAAGACGCTTGGGATCGTAGGGGTCAGGTTTCCTGACCTGCCCTCCTACGCCCCCCACTCGCTAAAAAAATAGGTGGGCTATGCCCACCCACAACCGTACAGCAAATTCAAACAAGAACCTAAGCCGGAAGTTCTACCTTTGGGAACGATGGCAAATCGACATGGGTGACATTGCGATTGCGCACCGCAAGGCGATAGCTCACACTTTGCAGTTCAGCATGGAGTTG
>JAYKJG010000086.1:0-6211 GCA_035286285.1 Prochlorothrix sp. | reverse complement strand
CAACCAAGGACGCTGGTTCAACCTAGATGTCCCAAGCTCCAGGAATTTTACAAGGCCGAGGCGGGTACTGTGCATCCCGGCCAAAAAATTTGCAAGACCTATGGTGTAGAGAGGGCGGTGCCCCCGTGCCCGCCCTGTAGTTTGCAAAATTCGGTAGGGGCGGTGCCCCCGTGCCCGCCCTGTATTTGCAAAATGCGGTCACAACCGGGCGGGGGGCATAACACCGGGGCAACCACGGGGGGATTGCCCCTACCTTGATTGCAGAGGAGACGGGGGTTAGACAGTCACGGCGGCGGCGGTGGTGACCTTGCTGCCAAACTTCTGGAGAATGGAATTGGCCATTTGGGCCGGAGTGAGACCCAGTTCCGCCTTGGACTGATCCGGCGTAGCATGGTCCACCAAGATGTCGGGCACACCCAAGCGGAGGGTCGGCACCAGCACCTCATGCTCCTGGAACGCTTCCAGCACCGCAGAGCCAAAGCCGCCCATCAGACAGCCCTCCTCCATCGTCACCACCTTGCCGATTTGCTGGGCTAGGGGCACAATCAGCGCCGTATCCAGGGGCTTGACAAAGCGGGCATTGACCACCGTGGCCTGAATGCCATGCTCATTGAGGACTTCAGCGGTTTGCAGCGCGGGATAGACCATGGAGCCATAGGCCACAATCAGAACATCATCGCCATTGCGCAGCACCTCGCCTTTGCCAATTTCCAACGGCTCCCAGCCTTCTTCCATCAGCGCTGCACCGTAGCCATTGCCACGGGGCACCCGCATCCCGATCGGCCCCTCGGTGTGCTGAACCCCCGTCACCACCATCCGCTGAAGCTCAGCTTCGTCCTTGGGAGCCATTAGGGTCAGGTTGGGAATGCAGCGCAAATAGGCAATGTCATACATGCCCTGGTGGGTTGGCCCATCCGCCCCAACAATGCCCGCGCGGTCCATACAGAAGAAGACCGGCAGATTTTGGATACAGACATCATGGACCACCTGGTCAAAGCCGCGCTGAAGGAAGGTGGAGTAGATCGCCACAACGGGACGCATCCCTTCACAGGCCATCCCCGCCGCCAGGGTCACGGCGTGCTGCTCGGCAATGCCCACATCAATGTACTGGTCGGGGAGTTTCTGCTGGAGAATATCCAGGCCCGTGCCCGTCGCCATGGCAGCGGTGATGCCGACGACATGGGGGTTATCCTCCGCCAGCTTGGTGAGGGTGTTGCCAAAGACGGTGGAGTAGGAGGGGGGTTTGGGGGTTTTGGAGGGCTTGGCCTTGCCGGTGGAGAGGTCAAAGGGAGACTGGGCATGGTAGCCCACTTGGTCGCGCTCGGCGATCGCATAGCCTTTGCCCTTGACGGTGGACACATGGACCAAGACCGGCCCATGGATTTGGTGGGCTTCCTTGAAGGTGGCGATTAGCTCTTCAATGTTGTGGCCATCCACTGGCCCGACGTAGGTAAAGCCCAATTCCTCAAACACGGCCCCCACCTTGGACACGGCGAGGCGCTTCATGCTCTCCTTAAAGCGCTGAAACTCCGGATTCCAGGAATCGCCCACAAAGGGCAGATGCTTCATTTGCTCCTCTAGGTTGTCGGAGAGGAACTGCATGGGCGGGCTGAGGCGCATTTTGTTGAGGTAGCGGGAAATGGCCCCCACGTTGGGCGAAATCGACATTTCGTTGTCGTTGAGGACCACCATCAGATTGGTGTTGGGGAGGTGGCCCGCATGGTTGATGGCTTCGAGGGCCATGCCACCCGTTAGGGCACCGTCGCCAATGATGGAGACGACTTTATAGTCTTCGCCTTGGCGATCGCGGGCGAGGGCCATCCCTAACCCGGCGGAAATGCTGGTGGAGGCATGACCGGCCCCAAAGTGGTCAAACTCGCTCTCACACCGCTTGAGGTAGCCCGCCACGCCGTCCTTTTGCCGGAGGGTGTGGAAGTTGTTGTAGCGTCCAGTGATGAGTTTGTGGGGGTAGGCTTGGTGACCCACGTCCCAGAGCACTTTATCCCGATCGAGATCTAGGGTTTGGTAAAGCCCTAGGGTGAGTTCCACCACGCCTAAACCCGGCCCCAAATGCCCTCCGTAGGTGGCGATCGTCTCCAAATGCTTCTCTCGAATTTGTCGTGCCACCTGCTCTAGTTCGGCAACGGATAGCCCATGGAGTTGGTTAGGATGGGTGAGTTCACTCAGGTTCATATCTTCAAGTCCCCTTAGGGTGCTGAAACGGAATAGTCGAAGGGTTCGAGCAGGAGAGTTAAACAAAGGCTCACAAAAACTGTGGCTACAACGCCCCTGCCACTGCTCTGTAAAAATGCGTAAAGATTTAACTTTCTTTTCTTAATCTAATGGATCTGAGTCCGGCGACCAACTGCTCCGGATCCAGACTCGGTTAAAAGCTGGCACACCAGAACCCTTGGCAAAGCCACAAAAGCCTTACAGGCAAGCTTTTGAGCAACTTTAGCATCAGCGCCGAGGCACGAATGTTTGCCGCGATCGAAATCCCAGGGCCGATCCTCCCTCGATCATCAAATGGGGAGAATCCTGGAATCACATCCCCCCTACAAAACGCAGCAATTCTCAATATTTCGCAATAATCCCCCCTCCAAGGCCATCGCCCCAAAAAAACCACACCGGCAGCAGCGACATTAAGTCGGGGTTTGTAAGAGCCAAAAGCCACTGGAGGTTACGCCAGAGTCATCGGGCTGGATTAAAAGAAAATGTAGCCCCTTAGCGTTTTGCTGTCGTTGTTGATACAGTTGGGCAGATTGCAACACCTCGGCATCGGTGAAGGTGGCCAACACCCAGCGCCGATCGCCCGCCGCCGCCAAGATCAGCCCCCCCGGATCCGTAGCCATCGCCATTACAGCCTCCGGTTGTTGTTGCTGGAGCCACTGGGCCAACAGCCGCGATCGTCGCCCCCCCTGAATAATCACCCCAGGGATTTTGGTCGTTGAGGCAAGGCCCAACCGCAGCGGCCACTGCTCTGGGGGAGCCACCACGATCGGAATGGGGCGATGTTCAAACAGGCTGGTCACGTCCCCAGCCGGAACAGCCCCAAACTGCCAAGTCTCTCCCAGGACTGCATCGGGTAAGGGTTGGGGCGGGGAAGAATGGACCATGTACCGGAAACTCCACAAAAACCACAGTAAAAAAAACCAGGAAGAACCCCAGGAAGAACCACCGTCCTAAAGGGGCTGGAGATCTGGATACACCCTCGATCGACCGATCGCCCAGCGACGATCGCCCCTCGATACCCGATCCACCGTCTCCGGCCAACCTCCCAGCCTCTGTTCAGCTTAGCAGCCTGGGATCCCGGTCTCTAGACCTGCCCCCTGCCCCCCAAAGGCGCAAGGGTTGGGCGGTCAGCCGTTCCCAGCTTGTCAGCCGTAACTCTGTCAGGCACCATTACTGTAGTACGGAGTCAAGTCATCCCCCGCTCGCACTCCCCCGCATCCGGTCTTCATAACACGACCCTTGCCCCCTTCTCGCCCCCGATCGAAACCCCCGATCGCAACCGCTAGCCAAGCAGCAAGGGTAAGACTCGTCCTTAGCGGTTCTATTAGCCGTTTTCTGAGCAAGCTTTGGCAACAGCATGGGGGATTTACCTTGACTCTTGACCCCTTTCTGCTCGTTTCTCTCTGGATCTAAAGTCCAGTCCGATCTAGTTTTGACCAAACGGCATATTGAATGAGCGCAGAAGTTTACCTGAATCACCCCACCTTTGGCCTCCTGTTTCGGATTTGTGAGTTAGAGACGACCCAGGAACTCTTTGCCACCCTCTATGCACAGCGGCTCTTTTTTCGCGTCAGTCCCAGTAACAAGGGCATGGTGTTCGAGCCGGTGAGCCGCAACGATGCCCGAATGTTGGTGGAACACCGCCTCCATTTCCTTAAGCGCCAAGGCAACCTCCAGGAGTACGGCCAGCTTCAGGCAACGCACCAGCAGACGTTTTGGTGAAGACCCAAGGCTGCACAACCCAGGGCGAGGAAAATCCCAGCGGTGGCCAAATCCCGGCGTGGGCAAGCGTTCCGCACCTTGGGATCGATCGACCGGGGGAAGTTCCGTAAGCTGTCCGGTACACTAGAAAGCGACTGCGCCTTAATCACGTCATCACAAGCAATCCGTTTTCAACACTATGGATACAAAAGCCTTTCGCCGATCGCTGCACCACTCCGATCGCTACAACCGCAAGGGGTTTGGCCACGCTGCTGAGGTCTCAGGCCGCATGGATACGGCCTATAAAAGCGACCTCATTCAGGAAATTCGGGATAACAACTATACGCTGCGCCAAGGCGAGGTCACCATTCGGCTAGCGGAAGCCTTTGGCTTTTGCTGGGGTGTAGAGCGGGCTGTGGCCATGGCCTACGAAACCCGCAAGCAATTTCCCACGGAACGCATTTGGATTACCAACGAAATTATCCACAACCCTTCCGTGAACCAGCATCTGCGGGATATGCAGGTGGACTTTATTGAAGTGGTGAATGGCGACAAGGATTTCTCTGGGGTGGGCAAGGGCGATGTGGTCATTCTGCCCGCCTTTGGGGCCAGTGTGCAGGAAATGGAACTGCTCAACGATCGCGGCTGCCAAATTGTCGATACCACCTGCCCTTGGGTCTCTAAGGTCTGGAATACGGTGGAAAAGCACAAAAAGGTAGACTATACCTCCATTATCCACGGCAAATATCAGCACGAAGAGACGATCGCCACCAGTTCCTTTGCCGATACCTATTTGGTGGTGCTCAATCTCACCGAAGCCCAATATGTTTGTGACTATATTTTGCAGGGCGGCGATCGCGAGGCGTTCCTCGCCCAGTTCAAGAATGCCTATTCCGAGGGCTTTGACCCCGATCGGGATTTAGAGCGCGTCGGCATTGCCAACCAAACCACTATGCTCAAAAGCGAAACCGAAGAAATTGGCAAACTCTTCGAGCGCACCATGATGCAACGCTACGGCACCGCAAATCTCAACCAGCATTTCCTGGCCTTTAATACCATCTGTGATGCCACCCAAGAGCGCCAAGATGCCATGTTCCAAATTGTCGAGGAACCCCTCGATCTGATGGTCGTCATTGGGGGCTTTAATTCTTCCAATACCACCCACCTCCAAGAAATTTCCATCCATCGGGGTTTGCGCTCCTATCACATCGATGCCCCGGAGCGCATCGGCCCCGGTAACCGCGTCGAACACAAGCCCCTAGATGGCGATTTAGTGGTGGAAGAAAACTGGATTCCCGATGGTCCTATCACCGTAGGAATCACCTCCGGCGCTTCAACCCCCGACAAGGTGGTGGAAGAAGTCATCGAAAAAATCTTCGCCCTCAAAGCCGCCCCCGTCTTGGTTTAAGCCCTGGTTAGCCCAGGTGTTGCCCGTGCCCCCCGTTCTTGGCCGATCGGGGGCCATCTCTTCCCAAAGTGCTGTCTCCCGTTTTCAGTTGCCCAGGCTGGGTTGTGGGGGGATAGGGTAGGGGCGATCGAAGCCATATAGTTTATATGTACTACTTTGAGGGCAAAAAAATGGTCTCTAAGAGCTAGGGGAAAAGCTCACTATAGCTCCGGCTCAGGGGGTGGAGGGACTCATCAGCCGGGTTAAGGATGGCACAGTGTAACTGAGTGCGCCCTTAGAGCTAATTTATTAAGTCGCCCAAACGACCGTGCTGCAAGGGTTTCAGCAAAGACGATGCACATGGGGTCAAGCGCCTGAAATCCTTGCCCTTCCATCGTTTCAGCCTTCTTAAGATTTACCTTATAAATCAGCCCTGAAGCTGCGGAATGTGGGTTTGAACTGATTTAGGCCCCGATCGAAGGGCTGAAACCCTACTAACTTCGTAGACCCTTGAATAGTTACCTGGGGGTGGGGGTCATCGAACTCACATTAGTTAACTTCCCCGCTCTGCTAAAAAACCATATCGAGATTCAATTCCCGCAGGTCTAGGCCGTAGAGATAACCCTCGGTGCTGCTCCAGGTGGCGATCGCCAAATTGGTATCATCCAGCCGCGTCATCGCCGTCAGGGTTAAGGGGGTGTCTGAGTCGGTGCTGGGAATTTGGAGCCGTCCTACGGTGTTGTGGTCTTGATCGAGGATGAGAATTTCGCCTTGGCGATTGGCAACGCAGAAGCCCCAGGTGGTGGCTAGGAAAAAGTCCGGGGTGATCGAGAGGGGAATGCGCTGCATTCGGAAGGGCTTGAGGTCCAAGAGCAGGAGGCTGCGATCGTG
>JAYKJG010000085.1:0-2810 GCA_035286285.1 Prochlorothrix sp. | reverse complement strand
TTGCCCTCCCGATCGATTTTGCCCTGGTTCATTGGGGTAGGGGCAATCCCCCCGTGGTTGCCCTGGTGTTATGCCCCCCGCCGATGTTCCGGTTAGGTAGGGGCAATCCCCCCGTGGTTGCCCTGGTCGATGGGTGCATTTCCTTTTGCCAAGGGGCGGACTAAAGTCCGCACTACGAGCTTCTACACTTTTGCCAAGGGGCGGACTAAAGTCCGCACTACGAGCTTCTACACTTTTGCCAAGGGGCGGACTAAAGTCCGCACTACGAGCCTCCCGATCGATTGGGGTAGGCTCCCCTGGACAACTCCTCCCCTAACCTTGCCCCTAGACAGAACTGCTCTCCCCGGTTCAAAATAGCGACAAAATGCCCTTGGCACTGACTGCTGGTTTGCCTTCCGGATGGGTGAGTCACAGAAGCTGTATGGAGTTTGCTTACGGGACCATGGACCTATGATCAATTCACTATTGCAGATCATTAAAGACAAATTTGGCTCCGGCAAAGGGGACAAAGACAAAAAGACAGAAAGCGATAAAAGCGGCGGTAAAGGCGGCAGCAAGGGGGGCGGCAAAGGGGGCAGCACCCTCAAACGCAAGTCCTCTAATGTCGCAGTTGATGATCAGTGGGCAGCGGCGATCGAGGCCATCAACGCCGCCAGCCAGGGCAAACCCGAAACACCCCCCGCTACCTTGGGCACGTTACCGGTGATGGGATCGGCTCTGGATGATGAAGACGAGCAACCGACCATGCTCGCAACAAGCCCACCCCCCCTCACGCGCCCCCCCAGTGCAGCCCCCCCCAGTGCAGCGCCCCCCAGTGCAGCGCCCCCCAGTGCGTCCTCTGCCGGAAAACGAGGTTTTCCGCCCCGGCTTGAGCCGATTATCCCCCTGCTGCTCCAAGAAGCGGGCCTGAGGAACCTCAGTGCAGCGGACTTTAAGGCGATCGGGGCTTACTTAGCCCAGCGATCGAACCTGGACAAAGACGAGCGTAAAGAAGCCAGCCTGCAACTGGCCCGACAAATGAAAACCACCATGGCCATGGCCAAACTCCCCCAAAAAATGAGTGCAGATCTCTTTTTAGAGGCACTCTATGCCATCCACAGGAGCAACGGCTAAAACAGCTTCAGACCCTGAGATCAGGGGAGTGAATCATGGGTTTGTTTAATCAGGTGAAACTCCAAACCCCAGAGAGTATCGAGCTAGAGTTCACCCTTGCGGGAATTGGAAGCCGACTCCTGGCCCTGGGCCTAGACTATCTGGTGATTTTGACCAGTGCCCTGGTCCTGCTGTGGCTATGGTCCTTTTTGGCCCTCCAAACCCTCGACTTGCTGACCCCTGTGCTGGGGGAGACCGATGGCCTGGAATTATGGTTACTGGCGATCGCCTTTCTAGCTTTTTCAGCCCTCTACGGCGGCTACTTCATTCTGTTTGAATGGCTCTGGCAGGGACAAACCCCCGGCAAACGCATCGCCCAGATTCGGGTTGTGGGGACCACGGGCCGCCCCGCCAACCTCTACCAAGCCAGCCTGCGGATGCTGTTGCGACCGGTGGATGAGTTTTTGTTCATTGGCTTTTTTTGTATCCTGCTCCAGGCCCAGGAGCAGCGCTTGGGTGACCTTGTGGCGGGAACCCTTGTCGTCCGCACGACCCCCCCCGCCCCCAAATCCTTTACCCTCTCAGCCCAGGCCCAGGTTGTCGCGGCCTATCTCCTGGAAACGGCAGATCTCTCCCACTTGCACCCCGATGAATTTGGAGTGGTGCGGCAATATTTACAGCGGCGACAGCAGTTTAACGCTCGATCGAAGGCCAAGGTGAGCCTAGACCTAGCGGAGTCCATTAAAGCCAGTCTCGGCCTTCAGCAGATCCCCGCCCAAACCACCGCCGATCAGTTCCTAGAGGGCGTATATCTCGCCTACCAGGGCGATCGCCCGTAGGGGCGGTGCCCCCGTGCCCGCCCTGGCCCGACACCACGGGACCATTCATCAACACCAGACCCGAAATATCGACGGGGGGCATAACACCAGGGCAACCACGGGGGGTTTGACCCTACCTAACCGGTTGCAACCACAGCGAGGGAATACCCGGTAAAAGGACAGGGTTCTAGACCCTAGACCATCAGCCCCTACCCTTCTAGGAACTTGATTTCAATCACACTGGCATTGCAGTTATACAGCAGACCATCCACCTCAACGGGGGTGCCAATTTTGAGCTTGCTATTGCCCAACACCGGGCCGCTCTCAGTCATTTGGGCCTTGCCGCCCACCGTCAGAATCATGTCGATCGTATAGCCCACCTCTGGGCGCGGATCCGGCGCAGCCCGCACTGAACCATCGGGTTGGGAAACCGTCACCGATCGGGGCGTTTCCTCCACCTTGAGCAAATCCACCTGACCGTAGGGCTGGTTGCGAATAATGAGATTAACCTTCTTCTCACGTCTCAACCCCTCCAGAAACCCAGGGGGATCAGCCACACTCAAGCCCCGCACCCACAGCTTCACCTCAACGGGCTGCGTTGTCACCCCCACCTGAGCCACCGATCCCCCGCTTCCCGGCACCAAAAAAATGCCAATCATCACCAAGATAATGACCAGCACGGCCCCAATATCGAGAATGCTGATCCGCCCAAAAATTCGACCCTGCCCATCCAAAATGGCCATGTCTCGCTAGTCCCAAACGCTAAACAGTATCAACCAAGGACGCTGGTTCAACCTAGATGTCCCAAGCTCCAGGAATTTTACAAGGCCGAGGCGGGTACTGTGCATCCCGGCCAAAAAATTTGCAAGACCTATGGTGTAGAGAGGGCGGTGCCCCCGT
>JAYKJG010000084.1:0-13061 GCA_035286285.1 Prochlorothrix sp. | reverse complement strand
GCTGTTGAGGCATTTAAGAGAACCTCGCCCTTTAACATGCGGCTGGCGGCTTCTAGGAGCGCTTCTTCGAGGTAGGGCTTGGTAAAGTAACCGCTAGCGCCGAGTTTCATCGCCATTTCCCGGTGCTTGGTGGCACCCCGTGAGGTGAGCATGGCCATGGGAATTTGGTTGAGGTGGCTGTCGCTTTGGAGTTTTTCCAGTAACTCCAGGCCGGTCATCCGGGGCATTTCAATGTCGCAGAAGATGATGTCACAGGGCAGACCCGATCGCAGTTTTTCCCAGGCTTCTTGGCCGTCGCGGGCCTGTTCCACCCGGTAGTTGAACTTGCGGAAGGACATGGAGAGCAGTTCGCGGACCACGATCGAGTCGTCCACAATCAGCACCATCGGCTCGTGGGGGATATCTGCTTCGGCGATCACATCGTTGGGGCCGTCCTCTTTCCAGAGCGCCGAGCTAGCCTGACGGGTCCGGCCCTTGGCAATGTCGATCAGTTCTAAAACGTCGGCGATCGGCATAACCGTACCATCCGCCAAAACCGTAACCCCTGCAATGCCCGTGGGTTTAGGAACCGGCCCTTCAAGCTGTTTGATGACGATTTCCTTTTCCCCATCCACGCGATCGACCTGGAGCGCCATATACTCCCCGGCACTGCGGAGAATCACGACCGAGAGCATATCGTCGTCTTGGGAACCGCCGTAGACAGTGCTCCGGCTCGATCGGTTATAGCGCAGCAACTCACCCAGGGGCCGGAATGGCATCAACTGATCCCGCCAGTAGATGCAGGGCTGGTCTTGGTCGTTATTCTGGACCCGATCGCGGGGGACATCGAGCATATCCTCTACCCCGTCCATGGGGAAGGCGACCCGCGCACGGCTGCTAATACAACAGAGGGCCTTGGAAATACTCAGGGTCAGGGGGAGGCGAACCGTAAAGGTGGTGCCTTTGCCCAGTTCTGAGTCAATGGTGACGGAGCCGCGCAGTTCGGAAATTTTGGTCCGCACCACATCCATGCCCACGCCACGACCGGAGAAGTCGTCTGCTTGGTCCTTGGTGCTGAAACCGGGGTGGAAGAGAAATTCCTCGATCTCGATTTTGCTGAGGGATTCAGCTTCTGCGGCTGTAATTAGTCCTTTTTCAATGGCTTTACGCCGCACCCGATCGGTGTCAATACCGGCTCCATCATCGCCCACGGAAATGATGGTTTGGTTCCCTTGGTGGAAGGCTTGGATGCGGATTACGCCCGCCTCTGGCTTGCCGACCTTGCGGCGCTCTTCGGGGGTTTCAATGCCGTGGGTGACCGCATTGTTGACCAGGTGGGTCATGGGGTCATAGATCTGGTCCAGCAGCATTTTGTCGATCAGCACATCCTGACCATCGGTGATGACCTCGGCTTTTTTGCCGCACTTTTGGGATACGGTGCGGACGGCGCGGGGAATCCGGCTGGCGGTGTATTCAAAGGGCAACATTCGCGATCGGGTCAAGCCTTCCTGAAGCTGGGCCGTAATCTGCCGGAAGTTACGGGCTACATAGTCCAGAGGCTCATTAATAATGTATTCGATGTCTGAGGAAGACTCGCGCACCCGCACGATCAGTTCAATCATTTCCTGGGACAGGAGGTGGAAGCCCGAAAACCGGTCCATTTCCAAGGCATCAAAGTCGTCGTCTGCCTCTGGGGTGGCTCCGGGGCGATGGTGGAGGTGGAGATGGGGGGTGGCTTTGGGAGCATTAAAGGCTTGGCGACTGGCGAGCAGTGCGTTTTCCAGCAGCGATCGCTCATAGAGGTCTTGTAAGCGCTGGCCTACGTCGCTCAGTTGCTGCACCTGGGACAGGAGTTTTTCCAAGGAAACCCGCAGCCGTTCTTGGTCGGTTTCGAGGGAGTTCCGGTTAACCACCATTTCCCCCACAAGGTTGTTGAGGTTGTCCAGTTGTTTGACGGGGACTCGCATCGTTTGGTCTACTTGCCGTTTTTGCAGCCCTTTTTGTGATTGGGGCCGTTTAGGCGCGATGACGGCCACGGGGGGCAGGGGACCGACTCCTGCTTCTGCTTGCTGGAGCAGACGGGTCATTTCCGCTAGTCCCTCGTCCATGTCCTCATCGAGGAAACTGCTGAGGTCGGTTCCGGTGCCCTCTGGGGCGGGGGCTTCTAAAAATGCTTCTAAGTCACTGAGGCCGAATTCTTCCTTGCGCAGGCCCGTACCCTGATCGGCGGGACTGTCTAGGAGGTCGTCCAATTCGTTGAAGTCATTGCCCAGGTCCAGGCTCTCTGGGAAGGCTCCGTTGCTGGATCCGGTGTCGTTCAGGAGGCTGTCTAGGTCACCCAGGTCATTGAATCCTGCCTCGATCGAGGGGCCTGCTGGCTGGGCTTCGCTCAACATACTGTCGAGGCTATCCAAATCCAAGCTGCCCCAGTCTAGGTCTGGGCTGGCAGTTGAGTCTGTGGTTGCCTCTAGCCCGTCTAGCCCCTCCAGTCCGTCCAACCCGTCCAGCCCATCTAGGCCGTCTAGTCCGCCTAACCCGTCTAGGCCGTCTAGGCCGTCTAGTCCACCTAAACCGTCTAGCCCGTCTAGGCCACCTAACCCATCTAGTCCATCTAGTCCATCTAGTCCATCTAGTCCACCTAGCCCGTCTAGCCCGTCTAGTCCGCCTAAACCGTCTAGATTGAGGGCATTATCGGTGATGACTGGCTCGGACTCAGACTCTAGGTTAAAGTCGTCTAAGCTGTCTAGGTCGTCCAGACCGGCTAAATCAGTCAGGGCTAGGTCATTGTCGGCGGCGATCGCGCCTGTACCCAAGTCTAGGCTGTCTAGATCCTCTAACTGAAGGTCAGTGGCCGCTGTTGGGGGAGCATCTAGCCCCAGGCTATCTAAGCCATCCAGGTCGGTCAAGTTGTCCAGTCCGTCTAGCCCGTCTAGCCCGTCTAGCCCGTCTAGCCCGTCTAGATCGCTGAGACCTTGTGCCGGTTCAGCACGATCGATCGCGGCCCCGAACCAGTTCTCCATCTCCAGATCTGCACCCAGATTGTCTAAAGCTGTCTCTGGGGCGGCGATCGGGTCAGGATCCCCAAGGCCCGCCTCTAGATCGGTCTCGGTTGCCAAGCCTAAGCTGTCTTCCAAGCTATCGAGGGAGAAGTTGTCCAAGGCAACCCGATCGAGGATGGCGGCGGCGGCTCCTGAGGTTTCTGTGGGGGTGAGGGAGTCTAAATCGGCAAAATCGAAGTCTTCCAGGGCTGCGGCCCCGGTTTCCAATTCAGAATCTTCATCCTCCAGTTCTCCTAGGGTGAAGTCTTCCAAGCTTCCCAAACTGTCCAACAGTTCCGCTTCGGCGGCAGTGGTTTCTGCACTGATGCTACCAAATTGGGCATCGGCTTCTAGACGGGCCAGTAGATCGTCGGTTTCGCTTGCTGCTGTTGTTGCTCTGCCCTCTGTGCCGTCGAAGCTGGTTTCGAGGAAATCTAGATCTAATTCCTCTGCGGTGTCTAGCCCTGCGATCGTGGGGGTGGGTTCTGCTGCGATTGGGGGTTCTGGCTCGTCCTCTTCTTCGCTGTAGCGATCGGCCCAGGGATCGTCATCTAAGGCAAGACTGAGACTGTTGAAGGAGGTCGGGTTGGGTGTAGCGGTGGTCTCTGCTGCGCTAGAACTGTCGGCCCAGGGATCCTCTTCTAAGTCGAGATCTAGCCCTAGATTTAGACCGGGCGCAGCAACAGGCTCGGCGATCGTGTTCGCGATTGTGTCCGCGATCGCGATCGTCTCTGGGCGCACCTCTAGATCGGATAGATCGGGGACGGCTGGCACATCTGTGGTGGGGGTGAAGTCATCGATGCCGAACAGTTCGCCCGCCGCCGTAACGCTGGGTGCTGGGGTAGAGGTGGGGGCCACCGAGACCGTCGGTTCTAGGCCGGGTTCATCAAGGTTCAGATCCCCGAAAAAGTCGTCAACCTCTTGGGGTTCTGGATCCAGTCCAGCTTGGGCGGCGATCGCTGCGGCCTCGCCCTCAAAGAAATCTCCCCAGGAACTGCTGTCGAGGTCTGAGACGGCTGCAACTCCTAACCGGATGCTGGTATTGTCTGAGTCGTCGTCCTCTGGATCTGCTGCATCGGTGTTGGCCCCCAGGGTTCCCATGGGATCCAAGGTGGCGATCTCGGCTTCTAGGGGGTTTAGCTCTGGACTAAAGTCGGGGCTGTCATCTTCTAGGATCTCGTTGCCCAAATCGGCTAGAGCGTCAAATCCAGATGAATCAAACTCCAATAGCTCTAAGCTGGAGGGATCGGGGTCGATCGCGTCGATCGTGTCAATGTCCTCCGGTGTTGCTGTTGCGATCGGCTCCTCGCTTGCCTCCCTTGGCTCATCGCCCTCTAGGATCAGGTAGTCGAAAATATCATCGTTTTCGGAGTCTGTAAACTGACCTGCTAGCGGTTGATCACCGAATAGCTCATCGCCCAGTAGCGCATCGCCTAGCGGTTGATCACCGAATAACTCATCGTCCAATAACTCATCGTCCAGTAGCTCATCACCCAGTAGCTCATCACCCAATAACTCATCGTCCAGTAGCTCATCGCCCAGTAGCTCATCGCCCAGCAGTCCAGTATCTAGCATTGCCTCGGCACTCTCGGCCTCGGCTTTAGCCGTCACAGCGCTGCCGCTGTCTTCCCCAAAAAGCAGCAAAAATTCACTCTCTGCACCTGTACTTGTCGGGCTGACCTCTGGATCTTCTATCCCAGTATCCTGGGTGGCTTCGATCGCCTCAAAACCCAACTCGTCCAGATACCCTAATCCTCTTAACTCCTCTAGCAACTTGAGCGCTTCCAGGGTCTCTTCAGCCTCCCTGGCCTTGAATTTCTCAGCAAGTTTGGTGAGTTCTATTAAGTTATCTAAATCGTCTGAATCACCCAAACCGTCTAAATTGCCCAAATCATTGAGGACTTCAAGAACTGCCTGAGCTTCGCGTCTCTCAAATTCTTCGGCCATCTTGACTAGATCTGCCAGTTCTGACGGGGATAGATCACTGGTCGTCGTATCACTCGTCGTATCACTGGTCGTCGTATCACGGGCCGCTGTAACCTCCTCAGCAGCCGCTTCAGCTCCCCGATCGCGAGTCACCGAAAAAATAGTATCGTCCAAAGACTCTGCGGCCAGGGCATCTAGATCCAGTTCTGCATCCCCTAAGCCTGCCCAATCCAATCCCAGGGCTGCTGCTTCCGGGGCTGTGCCTTCCCCACCAAACAAGTCAGCCAGATTGCTCAGCTCCGCTGACCCCATTCCTGGCACTGCCACATCCGCCGCACCGCGCTGTGGTAACAGGGATGTGACCTCTTCTTCTTCCCCAGCGCCATCCACGTCCAATTCGTTGAAGAGTTGGTCAAAGGCCATGGTGCCTTGGGGGTCGGCTCCATTCCCGGCCCCATCCAACTCCGACTCCATCTCCAGGTTGCCCAGAAAGGACAGATCCAAGTCGCCATCCAGGGAGACTTGATCGAGGGAACCCAGTAGCTCATCGAAGTCATCGGGGCTGGCGGTGGGGGCATCCCAATCGGGGGGGACAATGGCTTGAAATTCGCCGCTGGCTTGAATGGTGGGGGCCGATCCGGCTAAGACGGCATCCTGGGCCTGTTTTAGCTCTTTAATGACGATCGGCGCGAGGGTGTGATAGGTGTTTTGGGGGTTGGCGATCGCGGCCTTGGCCATGCGCACCAGGTAACACCAGGCATGGAGGTCAAACTGCTCCCCAGTCCGCTCTAGGTTGTCGCAGAAGTTCTGAAGCTGCTGGCGACTGTCGGGGTTATCGGCTTGTTTGAACAACTGCAACATTTGTCGCAGTTGGGTGGGAACATCACTCCGGAAAATCAGTTGTAGGGCACCGTCTTCTTGAACTGCTTTACCGGCGAGGGAGGCGGGGGGAGTCGAGGTCATCGCAGGGGTCGGGGTGGGCGGGGGAGCAGGGGGGGCTACTGCCGCAGGGGGCTGGCTGGCGAGGGTGGTGAGATGCTCTTGAAGGGTGGCGAGGGTGCCTTTGGCCCGTGTGAGGGTGGTGGCTTCGGTGGTGGTGTCCCGATCGGCAGCGTTGGGTTGCTGTTCCACCAGGGTCACCAGGATCCGCAGATCCGCACAACTTTGTTGCAGCAGAGACCCGATCGCAGACGCAGCAGGGATTTGGGGGTGTTCTTTGATGATCTTGAAGCCATCTTCCAACTGTCCAGCGACATAGCGAACCGGCTCCAGGTCCAGCATCGCTGCCCCTCCTTTGATGGAGTGGGCGGCCCGAAACAGTTCCTGAAGCAGCTCCCCATCCGTCAAGGTTCGATCGAAGGTGGTGAGGCTTTGCTCTAGGGTATCGAGATGTTCCTTGGCTTCTTCAATGAAGTAACCCAAAATTTGCGCTGCGTCCATTGGAGTCCTCCCTGGATTACTCTGCTGTTGTCTCCACCCGGAAACGCTCTACGGAAGTTTGCAAGTCGCGGGCAATGCCCACCAGGTTTTGGAGTGACCGGGACACCCGTTGTGCCTCCTGGGAGGTTTCCTGGGCGGTTAGTTCCACGGACTGCATAACCTGGGCCACGGCCCGCGAGGTTTCAGTTTGTTCGGCGGTATCGGCGGTGATCGATCGCACCAGTTGGTCAATGCGGTTTGATACCTGAATAATGTCTTCCAGGGAGCGCTTGGCCTGTTCCGCCAACTTCGTCCCCTCAATCACCTGTTGAGTCCCTTCTTCCATGGCCTGCATCACTGAACCGGTCTCACTTTGAATTTGCAAGACGATCTGTTCAATTTCCTTGGAGGCCTTTGCGGCTCGATCGGCCAACTGACGCACCTCATCCGCCACGATAGCAAATCCACGACCGGCTTCGCCTGCGCGGGCTGCTTCAATACTGGCGTTGAGGGCTAGGAGGTTGGTTCGAGAGGCGATCGCCGCAATCAACGCCACAATTTTGGAAATTTCCTGGGAAGATTCGGCCAACCGCTTCACCTTTCGGGTTGTTTCAGCAACGGTCTCTCGAATTCGCAGAATCCCTGCCACGGTCTGTTCCACCGCTTCCCCCCCCCGCAGGGCCGTCGCCGACGCAGTGCGGGCCACCTCTTCCGCCTCGCGGGCGCTTTCTGCCACCCGCTGAATGGAGTCGGTCATCACCTGCACCGAGTTGAGGGTCACGGCTAGCTCCTCTGCTTGGCGCAGGGCATCCGAGGACAGACTGCGGGCAAAGGTCTCGTTGTCCGAGGAAGACTTGTTCACCTGAATAGCGGCCTTCTTCACCTGGTTCACAATTTCCCGCAGGTTCTGAATGGTGAGGTTAAAGGAGTCGGCAACTGCGCCCAACACGTCAGCGGTCACTTCAGCTTGGACGGTCAGGTCACCTCGCGCTGCCCCTTCCACATCGTCTAGGAGGCGAATCACCTGGCGCTGGAGGTCTTCCCGCTGTTGTTCTTGCTCTTCGGCCTTGCGTTGGGCTTCCTTGGTGGTGGTCAGGATCACCCGCGACATGTGGTTAAAGGAAGCCGCCAGTTGCCCCAATTCATCTTCAGAATAGATGGTGGCTTGGGCGCTAAAGTCCCCTTGGCTGACGCGCTGCATCTGCTGTTGCAGGTCGTCCAGGGATTTGCGGCTCTGGCGCAGCAGAATTTCACCCAGCACAAAGTTGGTCAGCGCCCCGCTACAGAGTCCTGCCAACGCCATAAAGGCAGCGGTACTTTGGAGGTGTCTGGCGACGAGGGATTTAAATTCCTGGGGCATTTCTTCCCCGGCTTCGGTGCGATCGGGAACCGTGCTCACACTGCTGACATAAATCGTAGCCGAAGCCAGCGCCGCCACGACCCCGGTACAAAAGGCCACGATCGTGCGCTTAGTTTTGAAATTGGAGTTTTCCAGGAAGGCAAAGGTGCCCTGCTCCACGGACACCACCGGCTCCACCAAGTCCGCATCGGTTTGGGTGAAGGAGGGGATATGGTCATCGCCCCAAATGTTCCCCCCGCCGAGACTGCTGTCCAGGGAGTCGTTGAAGTCCACCACCTCCGACTGACTGGCCGGTCCACCCCCGCTTAAGGGGCTACTGCTGTCGTGGCCAAAGTCGGCCAGATCCCCCCCCATGGCAAAATCATCAAAGCTGCCAAAGTCCCCAAAGTCATTGAAGTTGTCTGAAAAGTCTGCGCCTGCGGCCCCACTGTTCCGGCTTCGGGTTGAACTCTGGTCAAAATCGGGGGAATCCTCGCCATAAAAGCTGCCTGAGGGTTCATCGTGGCCAAAATCGTCGCTGTCATCGTCGCCAAAGCCGTAGCCCGCGCCAGCGTCATCAAACCCATCATCAAAGCCACTGTCACTGAAACGGTTAAAGTCTGGGGGAGAGAAGTCGGACTCCAACTCAGGGGCCGTTGTCCCAAAATCATCATCGTTGTCGTCCCCGCCCATAAAGAGGGTCTGGGGTTCGGAATCCCCAAAGTTCCGGGCCTCTAAGTCGGAATGATCGACTTCAGCAAAGGTATCGTCCCCAAAGTCTCCCCCAGCGCCAAAGGCGGCGGTGGCTGGGGTTGCGGGGAAGAGGTCATTGGATTCGGTTTCTAAGCTAAAGCTGGGCTGGCTTGACCCTTGGGAGCCAAAGCTGGTCGGCTCAAAGTCGTCATGGCCGAAGTCGTCGGCTCCAAAATCATCATGGCCAAAGTCATCATGGCCAAAGTCGTCGGCTCCAAAATCATCATGGCCGAAGTCGTCGGCTCCAAAATCATCGGCTTCAAAGTCGGTGGACTCGAAGTCATCGCTCCCAAAGCCATGGCCTGGGTTTGAGCCATTGGCTCCAGGAAAGGCTGTGCCGCTGTCCTCCAGGGCGAGACCGTTGAGGGCGATCGTGGCCTCCGCCGGATCGGGAAAGGTGTCATCTTCCTGGCCAGGGGTGCTGTCTTCAAAGAGACCTCTCGCCTCAGCGATCGCCGGGGCATCGGGAATCAGAAACGGGTCTTCATAATCGGCTTGATCCACCGCACCGAGGGCGGCTCCTCCCCCTAGACCCCCGTCTGGGCCAAAGTCCATGGCCCCCAAATCGTCTAGCCCCTTGCCGCCCAAGTTGCCGATCGCAAAGGGGTTATCCCCCGCCGTGTCCGGGTCGCCAAAATCAGATCCCTCGGTGGCAAAGGGATTGGAGTCTGCGGTAGCATCGGCTTGCAGCGCGGCACCGAAGTTTGGCTTTGAGCCTCCCTGAGCTACGGCGTTGGGATCGAGGGATAACCCCTCTAGGTTGTTCCCGTTGCCGAAGTCATCATCCCCCAAGCTGTCGTTCCCCAAGCTGTCGTTCCCAAAGCCGTTGGCCTCAAAACCTTCCTCAAAGCTTTCCTCAAAGCCTTCCTCAAAGTTGAGGGAGCCAAAGCTGTCGGCATCAAAGCCCTCGGTGCCCAGATCATCCCCAAAGCTGTCAGACTCAAAGCGCTCTGCCCCAGAACCCGCCCCAAAGCTAGCAGACCCCAGATCTTCGGTCTGGAGGCCATCCCCGTCATCAAAGTTCAGTCCCTCAAAGCTGTCCTCCGATGGCCACTGTCCATTGGTAGCGGCGGGGTCTGAGGGATCGAAGGTGTCGGGAAAGTCACCAAAATTTTCAGCGAGATCGGCACTCTCTTCGGCTTCTGGTTGCCATGACCCAAAATCTAAGTCATCGTCCAAGGTACTGCTGTCTTGCCCTAAGTTGGCAGCACCAAAGGATACAGCGGTTACTTCCCCATCTCCCCCATAGTCGCCACTGCCATTGCTGTAGTGGGGGGTGTCACCGAGGTAAGCCTTGCAGGTGTCAATCCCCATCTGGGCATACTCCAGCACGGTGGGGTCGCTGCTAATGCTTTGAATGCTTTCGTACTCTGCCAGGGCTACATCGTATTGCTGAAGGCTAGAGTAGATATGTCCCCTGAGGAGACGTGCGTTGGCGTTAGTCGGCTTTTCCTGGACGAGGGGGTCAATAATGGCCGCTGCTGCTTCATAAGCCTGTTCGTTGTAGTGATCGAGTGCCTGCTGGTATGACATGGGGTTCTCTCCTGCGGTTCAAATGTCTGCCCTAAGCGCCTATGCAGCCCACCGCGCTGATCGAAGGATCGACACTTGATCCAGCAGTCGGAGGCGACGATCGCTTTCGTTGTCCTTCACAATCCACTCTCCCCGGACAAAGGGAGCCATGGTGTCAGAAATATCAGTTGACATCTGAATTTCGTCAATGTTGAGCCATTGGGTATCCCCAACGCGATCGACCGCAAGGCCCAACATCGTGTCTTGATCTTCCACAGCAATGACATGAAGTTCCGTACGATCGACGTTGAGGGGCGTTGAATCGCCCAAAAATTGGCCGAGGTCTGCAACCCAAATGACTCGGCCCCGCATGTTGAGCGTACCCAGGAGCAGGGAAGAAACATTGGGAATGGGGGTGATGCGATCGGGCGGTTCAAAAATCGCCTGTCGAATTCCCACAGCCGGGAGGGCAAGTTCATCACCGGACGGGATAAAAAATCGCAAATAGAGTTCGCCATCAGGAGTCTCCAACTCCTGCATCTCAGGGCTATTATCCTGGTCCTGCCCTGCTAGAAAATCAGGATTGCCAACCATCCTATCTCCTTAATGATTTGATGCTTGAGGGATTGATATTGAGGGGGCTTGATTCTAGCGAGGGGGGCCGCAGAAAGCTCGATCGGGTGCGATCGGGCGGGGGTTATAGGGGGTTGACCCTACCCTCGCAGTAACTGTTTGACCGTTCCCACTAGCTCGGTAGGCTGAAAGGGCTTGGCGATGTAGGCATCTGCACCCTGTTTCATGCCCCAATAGCGATCGAATTCTTCACCCTTAGAAGAACACATCACCACTGGTACACCTTGGGTCTTGGGATCGCTCTTTAGGCGGCGACAGACTTCGTAACCGTTCATACGCGGCATAACAATATCCAGCACCACTAAGTCAGGACAGTTGCTTTCGATCTGTTCGATGGCTTCCACCCCATCGGTGGCAATGGCGACATCTAGTCCGCTTCCGCGCAGTAAATCGCTAATCATTTCCCGTTGGGTTGGGCTGTCCTCCACAACCAACACTATACTCATTGTGACTGACCTCTGAACACCCAAATAGATATAGACAGGATTGGAGCAAGACGCAGGCGAGAATCCTGTCGTCTACCGTAATGTAAACGAGTTCCTTGTCCCTTCAGGGAGTGAATTTTGCCTAGGAAGGAGGGGACAAGGGGAACACCCTGGGGATTTTGTAGGTTCAGGGGCTGAACCCAACCGAGCCTCCGATCGGGAGCCTCAGCAGTTGAAGACAAGATGCTTCTCCCATGTTTACTATAAGGCTGTCAAGACATCAGCAGAGCCTTCCCGAAAGAATGCCCCCCCAATGGGAAGAAGACCTCCGGGGACGGGAAGGTTTGGGAAGCGATGGGGATAGGGTAGATCCCCACAATCACCGGACAGTGCCGATCGGTTGGAGGCAGCAGGGCTTCACCGCTGGATAAGCCTGGAGCTTAGTCGCACTGGGTGATTGCCAAGGCTACTCTCCCGGACCCGCTCAGTTTTTTGAAGCCTAGCATTTCATTTCCAGAAACGGTAGTCTTTCGCTGAAAACTTCGGACCCAGCACAATGGAGCATGGCATTTCTCCTCTATTCCTAGGCTGTACCCCAAAGTCAGGGCAGAGCTGGGACCAGAATCCGAATTTCCAACCCGCTAACCCAATTGTTCCCGCAGATCGGCCTGTAAGAGGGTATCGGGTTCATAGCGATCGGTGCGTCCCGGTCCCACGTATTTTTCCACTAGCATCATCAATTCCTGGGGTCCAAAGGGCTTGGTGAGGTAGTCGGTGGCCCCAACCATACGAGCCAGCACCCGATCGGTAAAGCCTTCCTTCCCCGTCAGCATCACAATGGGGGTTTGGCGAAAAGCCGTGGACTGGCGCAACATCCCACATAGCTCGTAGCCATTGAGGGTGGGCATGGCGATGTCGCAGAGAATTAAATCGGGCCGGAGATCAAACAGCAAACTGAGGGCTTTGAGGGGGTTGCCCAGGCTGGTCACCTCATAGCCCCAATGATCCAATTGGCTTTCAACGGTTTTGCGCAGGGGAGCGCTGTCGTCAATGCAGACAATGCGGGGGGGCCGATCGTCTAGAACCTGGGTGAGCAGGGTGTTGAGGGCTGGGGTGGGACTATTGTCTAGGGGCAAGACATGGAAGGCACTGGCCTGGACGGTCGGGTAGAGGGCGCGGGCTACGGTGAGAACATCTTCGTTGAGGTAGCGGGCAATGCGGCGGAGGGAGTGGGAGCCGTCGGCCCAGTTCTCGGCAATGTGGGGCAGGGCCGCTGAGATGGGGTCGGGATTGGGGGGCAGGGGGGGTAGTTGGGTCAGATCCCCCACGGTCAGCCGTTGATCGGGGGACTGAATCAGGGGATGCAACTGCTTCCACTCTTGGATTTGTTTCATGATCTCTAGGATCATGGGACTAATTTCCAGGGTGCTGAGCTGGGGGGCAAGGGGAGACCCCATCTCAAAGACAAAGGTGCCTTGGTGTAGGCTCAGCAGGTCAAAGAGGGTTTCGTAGGTGAGGCTGCGAATAATGCTGCGTCCCTGGGCCGGGGTAAGGAGGCCATTTTCCAGCAAGGCCCACAGGTAGCCATATTCAGGGGCGTGGAAGGTGGAAAAGGGGGTATGGGACAGCAGATCTCCGTCTACTTTGAGGTGGTAGCGCTGGAGGTGATCCTGGAGCCGCTCAATGCCGCTCTCCATCTGGGTGGCGTGGATAATTTGGCCATTGAGGAAGAAGACAAACCAGGAGTAGGTCGGGGCCGTGGGACTGGATTTGTTCAGGCGATCGCTGCGCCCCCCGGTCGTGGAGGGACTGCCAAAGGTTTCAATGAACAGTTCCCCAGTGCGCTGGCCAATTTCTACCAGTTGCAGGATGCTGCGAATGTCAATTTCATGAAGGTGACCCTGCATACCGTACTGCCTATACTCCTAACGTAATCTACCGTAATTGAACCAGACGATCGCAGGCGACCCACTGGCTTGGGGGTTGCGCCCTTCGATTCACTCTGGGCCATCCGTTCTATCTGCACGGGAAGGCAGT
>JAYKJG010000083.1:0-17166 GCA_035286285.1 Prochlorothrix sp. | reverse complement strand
GCCGATCGCGCCCCCCATGGCCACCACAGCCACCCAACCGGTAATGCGGGTATTGCGATCGATCTCCGCCATAAAGTCTGCCTTGGGCACGGCCATCACCACCAGCCAGTCCAAGCCCTTTTCATCCTGAAACGGGACAACCCGCAAAAAGTAGGGTTCCTCCAACAGGTCAAGACTGAGGTTTTGGGGAGCCGTATAGGCTTGTAAATCCAGGGCTGTTGTTACCTGCTGGGTGATCCGATCGGTACTGTCACTGGCCTTTAACCGCTGCATCTGTCCATCTATCAGCTTAAACAGGTCTTTTTCAGTGGAGGAGGCCACTAAATCCCCCGATCGCTCCAGAATAAACACTTGGCCCGCCTCTCCAATTTGGAGGGACCGCAGAAAGTCACTGATATAGGACAGGCGCAAAAAAATCGCGCTAACTGCAACGGGCTTGGGGTTATTGGGGACAAAGAGGGGTTGGGTTAGGGCTAAGACCCAGTTAGGGTTCTGGGCTGCATCAAAGCCCTCGTGAATCGGGGTCCAGCGGGGGCCATCGCTCTGGATGCCAACGGTGTAAAAGGGCCGTAGCCGGGGGTCCACAGAGGGCGCAACCAAATCGGGCGGAGCCTGAGCGAGGGCACGATCGAGGTCCGTATAGGCATATACGTCATAGTCGGTTTCTGCCGCCGCATAGCCAATCACCCGGGTGACTTTGCCCGTTGGGCTGAGCAAGGTACCCGCCCCCACCAAGTTTCCGCCCTGGTTGGCAATCACCAAATTGCTGAGGAAATTAAAGTTGGTGCTTTTATTCCACAAATAGGGTGCCCAGCCCGACAACTCATCAACCGGCAAGACCCCCGCGCTCAGCAAATGTTGGTTATCATCGACAACGCGCACAGAACTGAGGAGAAAGTCGCTAATATTATCAGAAATATGGTTTCCAGTTTCTGTTAAGAGAGCCTGCACCAGCTTTTCAGTACTTTCCTCACTATTACGCAGGGAAATTGCCCCCAGTAAGCCTGCCAGAATTAAGATCTGAAGGACAAAGGGAACTGCGATCACAAACTGTAGAGAAGGCTGACGGAGCCAAGGGGGCAAGGGCATGGTTTCAGATCTGAGGGAGCAGGGGGAATAGAGCGGTTGAAAGAGGGAGCATCCCACTGGGGAAAAGCTCGGTCGGGGTTGTGCCCCTGTGGCTCCCCTCTTGGGACCAAAACCAGGGCACCCATGGGGGGTTGCCCCGACTCGATCGGTTCACTGGTCACAGTGGGATGGATCCGTTGAACTATCTCTACAGAATTACGATGGATTTCACCTCTCTCCCTTTTACCTTTCAGCCAAAATCGGGTCCGGAGGGGTGAAGAGTCGAGTGGATCCATCCCACGTTATACCAAATCCGTTGAGCCTGAAACAGAATACATGGGTAGGGGTCGTGCCCCCGTGCCGACCCTCTTCGGCCCAAAACCGGGGCAACCACGGGGGGATTGCCCCTACCAAAACGAATCGAGATTAGTCGGATTTGGTATTAGATGGGCCGGAGAGTCCATCCCACCCAGAAGGTGTTGTGGGATAGCTGTCTCGGCTGTCCGGGGGCGAAGGTGGGATACATCCGATCGAGTTTAGTTACTCTGGCGTAAAACTTACGCCCTTTACGGGCGTTGTGTTGCAGGGAAGACAGCAGTTTAATCTTGCCCTCACCCCCCTGATTTTAGTCTGGGTCTAGCAATCTGCAAAAGAATTCTGGTTTTAGCTGCGTTTACTTTTGAGTAAATAGACCCGCATAGAACCCTTGCCTTTGACCACAATGGGGCTGCGCGGTTCAAGGTGATAGCGATGCTTGAGCAGGTGGTAGGTGCTTTCTGAGACTTGAATGGCATCCACTACGCCATGGGACTCCATGCGGCTGGCGGTGTTGACGGCATCCCCCCACAGGTCGTAGACAAATTTTTTGGTGCCAATAACCCCTGCCACAACAGAACCTGTATTGATGCCAATGCGCAAATGGAGATCGGTGTGGTGGTCTTGATTAAAAGTCCGCAGGGTTGCCAGCATCGCGAGGGCAAAGTCGGCGATCGCCTCGGCATGGTCCTCACGGGGGAGGGGCAAACCGCTGGCAACCATATAGGAGTCGCCGATCGTCTTAATTTTTTCGAGGTCTAGGTCTTCGGTAAGCTGATCAAAAAGGGAAACAATTTGATTGAGAAGATTCACTAACTCGGTGGGGGAAACTTGATTGGACAGGGCGGTAAAGTTGACGAGATCGGCAAAGAGAATAGTGACGTTTTCATGGCCTTGGGCAATGAGGCCCGGTGCTTTTTTTAGTTGTTCGGCGATCGGCGGGGGCAAAATATTTAGCAGCAGGTGATCTGCGTTGTGTCGTTCCCGTGCAATCTGTTTGTAACTAATGCGTAATTCCAGTTGGGCGACAACCTGACGGCCTAGGCGTTGGAGGGCTTCCAGTTGTTGGGGGTCGAGTTGGCGCGGTTGGCGATCGAGCAAGCACAGGGTGCCAATGACAAGGCGATCGGGGGTGAGGAGGGGGGTTCCGGCATAGAAGCGGATGTGGGGATCGCCTGTGACTAGGGGATTATCGGCAAAGCGATCGTCTAGGGTTGCATCCGGCACAACAAAGACACCTTCCGGTTGCAAAATGGCATGGGAACAGAACGATCGATTGCGGGTTGTTTCCGCAACCAAGAGGCCCAGCTTGGACTTAAACCACTGGCGCTCTCGATCGACAAAGCTAATGAGGGCGATGGGAACCTGACAGATATAGGCTGCTAAGGCCGTAATATCATCAAATTCTTCTTCCTGGGGGGTGTCTAAAATTTCATAGCGAACCAAGGCCGCGATCCGTTCGGCTTCATTAGACGGAAACGGGGCAGCTTTCCAGTGTGGATGCTTGTTAGGATTGATCTCGCTTGCTTGCATGGGGCAACCGTAACTGAAGCATTGGGAAGAATGCCCCCTTCTGTTTTAAGAGTTATGCGGATGAAAGGACTTGAACCTTCACACTGCGAGAGTACTAGAACCTAAATCTAGCGCGTCTACCAATTCCGCCACATCCGCAAGTACTGTCCGAGGGCTGTCTAGAGCCTGTCCAGGACTCAGACATTATAACAAACTCAGGCTTGAAGATCACAAGCAAGGGGCAGAAATTTCTCGAATCACGAAATTTGCTGAGGGATTCCTAGAATGGGTCCATTTCACTTTTGCCCTGGGACGGACTAAAGTCCGTACTACGAGCCTGCGGACTAAAGTCCGTACTACGAGCCTGCGGACTAAAGTCCGCACTACGAGCTTACGGACTAAAGTCCGTACTACACAAGCCTGCGGACTAAAGTCCGCACTACACAAGCCTATGGATCGCAGTCAATCCTTTAAAAAACAAAGAAGGGCGATCGTAGCGTAATCACCCCCCGTTAAGTCAGTAGTAAATCAAACGTAAGACCGCCACGAAACCAAAGTCACGATAGTGATCCCAGAAACCCCAAGAAGCAAAAACTGGGGATAGTCAACCTGGCTCAGCCCCCGGCAACCGCAGGGACAATACTGACCTCATCCCCATCCTTGAGGGGAGTCGCCATGTTGTCTAAAAACCGAATGTCTTCGCTGTTGACATAAAAATTCAAAAACCGGCGCAATTCTCCGGTTTCGCTGCAAAGACGGGCTTTAATGCCGGGGCAGCTTTGCTCCATGGCCTCTACCAATTCCTTGATGTCCCCGGCATTGAGTTCCAGGGTCGCTTGATCGTTGGTGAGCTTTTGTAGGGGGGTTGGAATTAGAACAGTAACAGCCATGGTGCGTTTAGAAAAAGGTGCGTTCAGATGAGGTTGACAAAAGAGCGGGGCAACCACGGGGGGATTGCCCCTACGGGGGCGCGATCGGTGAGGATGGGGTTAGACCAAAACTTGCTGCCATTCTAGGCGATCGAGGGTGCGGGCACGCTCTAGGGCTTGCTCAAAGCTGTCGAGTTTGGGTTCGATCGTCAGGGGTTCGCCCACATAGCCTTGGACGGCTTCTTGGGTTTTGAGGCCATTGCCGGTGATGTAGGCGACGGTGGTTTCGTCGGGGTTAATTTTGCCTGCTTCGACCAGTTTTTTGAGAACGGCGATCGTGGTGCCGCCAGCGGTTTCCGTAAAGATGCCTTCGGTTTCTGCCAGGAGCTTAATACCTTCGATGATTTCCGTGTCGTTGACCGATTCAATGTTGCCGTTGGTTTTGCGGGCAATATCGAGGGCGTAGACTCCATCGGCGGGGTTGCCGATCGCGATGGATTTGGCGATCGTGTTGGGCTTAACCGGCGTGATAAAGTCGCGGCCTTCGCGGAAGGCTTGGGCAATGGGGGAGCAACCTTCGGCTTGGGCACCGCTGAAGCGAACGGGCTTGTCTTCCACCAGACCCACCTTCACAAATTCATTAAAGCCCTTATAAATCTTGCCGTAGAGGGAACCGGAGGCCAGGGGCGCAACCACGTGATCCGGCAGTTCCCAGCCCAGTTGCTCAATGACCTCATAACCGAGGGTCTTGGAGCCTTCGGAGTAGTAGGGGCGCAGATTAATGTTGACAAAGCCCCAGCCGTGGGTGTTGGCCACTTCGGAACAGAGGCGATTCACTTGGTCATAGTTGCCCTTGACGGCCATGACCGTGGGGCTGTAGATGACGGTGCCGAGGACTTTTCCGGCTTCCAGGTCAGCGGGGATGAAGACGCAGCAGTCCAGACCGGCATGGGCGGCGATCGCGGCGGTGGAGTTGGCCAAGTTGCCGGTGCTGGCGCAGGATACGGTGTCGAAGCCCAATTCACGGGCACGGCTGAGGGCCACAGACACCACCCGATCCTTGAAGCTCAGGGTGGGCATGTTGACCGCATCGTTTTTGATGTAAAGCTTTTTCAGCCCCAGGCGACGGGCGAGGCGATTGGCCTGGAGCAGGGGGGTAAAGCCAGTGCCGACATCAATATAGTCATCGGTGGCAACGGGCAGAAAGGCACGATAGCGCCAAATGGAGGTGGGACCGGCTTGGATGGTTTCCCGGCTCACTTGGGCGCGGATTGCATCGTAGTCGTAGATAACTTCTAGAGGGCCAAAACAAAACTCACAAACGTGGATGGCTTTCGCTTCATAGACCTCACCACACTCCTTACATTTGAGACCAGTAAAGGTAGCGCGGGCAGCGTTAGCGTGCAGTTGGGCTTCCAGCGTAGCGGTTAGGGTCACGGGCTTATCCTCGACGAAGGGAATGGACAATTTTGTTTTACTACTGATGGGGTGCGGGGGGCGGTCTGGTTGGACTGGGCTGCTCCTGCACTTCCTGGCAATGAATCGTAGCACGGGCTGATGCCATCGTCAAACAATCCCGACCTTTTTAGTCTGAATTAAGGCTATACAAGCCTTTGGCGAGGTTCCGATCGCTTCTACACCTTCTGTCTCCCCTCGCCCTCCTGGGAGAGGGGCCGGGGGTGAGGGGGCAGGTCGCACAGTCAATCCCGATCGGCCTCCTGAGGGAGTTCTTCCTGTGTCCCTTGCAAGGAGTCCGGCAGTGGGTCAAAATCAGACCCGTTCCCTACCAAATCCTGTGCCCCTGCGATCGCCTATGTTGCGTCTCATTCCCCAATCCCTACGCTCTGGCCTCCGTCCTTGGCAAGTCTTAATCCTTTTCGTGGGGCTTGGCGGTCTAACCCTTGCGAATCACCCCTTTTGGCGGGATGAAGTCAATCCTTGGCTGATTGCCCGCGATAGTGGCACTTGGCTGGAATTTTGGCAAAATATCCGCTATGAAGGCCATCCTTTGCTTTGGTATCTCTGCTTAGCCGCACTTCAGCGGGTGACCGATTCCTTGGTTTCAATGCAGGTGTTACATTTTCTGCTGGGGACAGCGGGGGTGGTGTTGTTTTGTTACTACAGCCCTTTTCGGCCCCTAGAAAAGGCTCTTTTTAGCTTTGGTTATTATCCTTTCTATGAGTATTTGATCCTGAGCCGTAACTATGTTTTCGGGCTGACTGGGACATTCCTCTGCTGTTTACTGTTTCCCTACCGCACCAGGAGCTATTTGCCCCTCGCTTTAACCCTGGGGATCATGGCCAATAGCCATGCCTATGTGCTGTTTGTTGCTGCTTTTTTAGGGTTAATGTTAGGGCTAGAGTTTCTGTGCGATCGGTCCCATCGCCAAAGCTATTGGCAGCGATCGCACCCCCTCGACTTAGTGCTGAGCTTGGTGGTTTTTATCGGCCTTCTGGCCCTTTCGGCCTATATGATTTCTCCGCCTAGGGATAGCCAACTCCATGGCGGGACTGATTTCTTCCTGAATTTTGATTTGCACCGGTTGTTGGTGGCGATCGGCAAATTACCCGGAGCTTATTTATTAGTTCCCCCCAACAGCAAACATTGGCTTGATTTGATTGTGATGGATCTCTTGGGGTTGGGGATTTTTGTCGGCACGGCTCTCTTTCTCGTGCGTAAACCCTTTGTGCTGATTTTTTATGCCTTGGCCACCACGGTGACTACCTTTGTCTTTTTCTACACGAAAAGCATTGGGGGATTTCGACATTTTGGTAGCCTTTATATCATCTGGATTGCTAGCCTTTGGTTAGCGCACCACTATGCCCCCTGCGATCGCCTCAAAACCCTATTCAAACTTCCCGATCCGCTGTTGCTGCGGGTCCAAAAGTGGATGCCCCGCTTGTTGGTTTTGGTGTTGAGCCTCCATTGCGGGACGGGTTTTGTGATGATGGGGCGGGAGTTGGCGGTGCCTTGGTCTGCTAGCCGAGCGACGGCGCAGTATATGCAGAAAAACGACCTCGATCGAGCGTTTATTGTGGCTAGCCGTGATGCAATCATGGCTCCCCTGGCGGGCTATCTGCACCGTCGGTTTTATTACCCAGAAACCGAGGCAATGGGAAGTTTTACATTGTTTCTCCCGACCCGCCAAGAGGCTACCCCAGAGGTCACCTTGGCCCAAACCCAAGAGATTCTGAGCGGTCAGCGATCGATCGCCCCAGAAATTCCCAGCCAAGTTCTTCTGCTCCTCAACTACCGCCTTGATCCTCCTCCCCCTTCAGCTTCTGACCCTAATCCCATCAACCCTCCCGCTACCCCCGCTACTTGGACGATCGGGAGCCTCATCCTGCAACCCATTGCCCAATTTGAGCGATCCTATATCCATGATGAAAAATACTTTTTATATCAAGTGAGTTTGACAACTAGCAGACAGTCCTAAGGAGTGCATTTCACTTTTGCTAAGGTACGGACTAAAGTCCATACTACGAGCCTTGTTGGCCTGTTCAGGGGCTGATTAACTGGCAAAAATGGGTCACTGAGGCGCAGTGGGCGGGTCAGGAAACCTGACCCCTACGCTCCCAAACGTCGAGTGCATTTCACTTTGGAGCAATCCAGCCCCTAACCTGGCTCAAAAGGCTTGTAGTGCGGACTTTAGTCCGTCCCTTGGCAAACGTGAAATGCACCCCAAACGTCTTGTAGGGGCGCGGTTTTCGCGCCCTCAGCGCCCTCAGCAGAACTTTTTGTCAGTACCCTGACTTAGAACTTGAAGCGGGTTTTGATGGCCGCGATCGTCTCAAAGGAGTCGTCGGGGGTGCCTCCATTCCCGTTGAACAGTAACATCACGGCAGGGGCCACGGTGATGGAGTGGCTGATTTTCCAGTTATAGTACATATCAACTACAACAGGGGTCTCGTTATCGGCCAAGCCCGCCGTGCTGTGATCATAGAGATAGGGGGGAATGCCCACCGCGATCCCCGCTTCGTTCCCCTCCCGCAGAGCATCGGGGAAGATAAAGCCGAGGCCAGCGGTGAGGGACTTGGCATTGGCATTGGAGCCTGGGGTATGGTCCTCCATCCAGGAGTGGCCCACCAGCCCCTGGACCATAAACTGGGGAAAGACCTGGTAAGCCATGGTCAGGGCCACCATATTGGCGGAGGTGGGAGCCGTGGAGCCAAAGGGATCCTCAGCCTTGTTGGTGCCCACCCGGTCCCACATATCTCCATTCACGTTGAAGTCATGGAAATAGGTGAAGGCTCCGGTAAATTTGCCCGCAGTGCCCGTCAACTGGGCCATGGCGGAGTAGCTGCTGTGGAATACGCCGTCACTGGGGTCATCGCCAACGTTATCGGCAGTGTAACCGGCTGCAATGTTGAAATGCTCATTAATTTGGTAGTTTCCACCCAATCCCGGCTCATCGGAGTCGGATTCGTAGATGACAGGGGCGCTGGAGTTAAAGGACTCATTGGTGAAGCTGCCCTCCCAGACCGTAGTGGGCACAAAGGAGTGGGGACCAACCCCCAGGACTCCGACGGTGACTTCAGCCTTATCCCCCACGGGAAATTGGTACCACAGTTGGTCAAGGATAAAAGACACCTCCGAGCCGCCGCTCCCGTCCACGGAGGTCAGAGCGCCGTCATATTCCAATTGGCCCGCATTAAACTCGCTCACGCTTTTGATGTTTTCTGCCTCTAGGCGTGCCCGCAGCTTATCATCCCCGCTGAAACTGGTGTTCAGGTCTAGGCGCAGGCGAGCGCCAAAAACGGTGTTGCTGGTGGGGTCTTGGTCGTTCCCGAAGGCATCGTTAAGGACAAAGAGGGCTTCTCCTTCCAGTTTGGTGGTGGTGGAGAATTGATTGGCCTCCAGTTCAGCGGTACGGGCTTCGAGGGAATCGACCCGGCCTCGGAGCATGGCCAGTTCCGTCTGAAACTCCTCTTGGAGGCGTTGTAGAGCCGCTAGGTCTTCTTGAGTGGCGAGATCTGCTGTGGCAGCGGTGATCAGGTCGTTTACGGTGTCGAGGCAGGCGTTAACGAGGGCGGCGGCTTCGTAGCGGGCCAGGGCGCGGCTCCCCCGGAAGGTGCTGTCGGGATATCCGGCAATGCAGTTGTAGCGCTCAACGAGGGACCGCAGGGCTTGGTAGGCCCAGTCGGTGGGGCGCACGTCGCTGAGTTGGCCGATCGATCGCAATTGGCCCAGGGATGCGGGATCCAGGGTCTCTTCAGTGGCGGGGGTTGGGAGCGTTGCGGGGGTCTGGAGGGTTTCGGCTTCGTTCTCCGGTGTCCCTTCCCCATCCAGGGAGAAAGGTAAATCTTGGGCAAGGGCGCTGCCTGTCAGGAGGGCTGTTCCCAAAACCGGGGCCACAAGCCAGGTTTTCCACAAAAGGGTTGTCATTACGGTTCTCTCACACCAAAACGGTTAAAAAAGACACCCTACCCCCCTGGGGCTAAGGCGAGGGCAAGATTATGGGGCCGATCGGTCCCACCCTGTTTCCCTGGGATAGCGTGGTGGTGCCCTGGGGGGGTCAGTGTCTGTCTTTAAGATACGGTAATCTGAACTCAGGTAAAACGCCGTCAGGTTGCAAGCATCGGAACGGTGGCTGGCAAGGACAAGGGGCAGACCCTCCCTCCGATTCAAGACTCAGAATTCAGGCAGGATGGTTACTCCCTAGGGTCGCACTCACGTTACACCAACTCACGTTATAGGGGGCTGCGCTAGTCTAACCCTTGGCGATCGAACCCGCATTTGATAGGGGCTTATAGGGGCATCTCACTTGTCACCTATACTAGGGGGTGAACTTTTCAGCCGATCGACTCGACCCCATGGCCCATCTCCCCACATCTCCCCAAACTGCCGCGACGGATCAGCGTTGGTTTTGGGGTCTTACCCTAGTGGCTGTGGTCTTATGGTTGATTGGTTTGGGGGGAATGCCCCTACGGGACTGGGATGAGGGAACCTATGGTCTCTTGGCGCGGGAGATGGTGCGATCCCAAGATTGGTTGCACCTCGCCATCTTTGGGCAACCGTTTTGGTTGAAGCCTCCCTTAGCGATTTGGGCCATGGCCTTGGGGTATGGGGTCATGGGGGGAGAAGGGTTAGGGTCACCTTGGCTGGAATTTTCCCTAAGGTTTCCGTTAGCGATAGTTTCTGCCCTCGGTGTGCCCCTGCTGTACTGCCTCAGTCGAGAACTGTTCCGCCACCAACGACAGGCCATCTATCCGGCTGTGGTTTATTTAACCCTTTTGCCCGTTGTGCGCCATGGCCGCTTGGCGATGCTGGATGGCATTGTCAATACGGCAATGATTTTGCTATTCCTTTGTATTCTGAAGGCTCGTAAGCGGCCACCATGGGCGATCGGGATTGGGCTATGTTTGGGGACGATCGCGCTGACCAAGGGGGTTTTAGTCTGCGCGATTGGGGCGATCGCGGGACTGTATCTTCTCCTGTCCCAAACCTACTGCCTCTTGCGTAGTCCCTATGCTTGGGTGGGTTTGGCGCTGGGCAGTGCCCTTACAGGATGGTGGTATTGGCTCCAGTACCACACCTACGGCTTCGATTTTTTAACCGTACATTTTGGTGCCCAAGGGTTTGACCGTTTGGCAACTGCGGTAGAAGGCAACGAGGGGCCAGCCTGGTACTACCTCCTGGAAATCCTCAAATACAGTTGGCCGTGGCTAGTCTTTTTTCCCCTGGGTCTCCAGCAGGCGGGGCAACAGTGGCGAAGCTGGGGACTCTTGGCCCTGCTCGGATTTTGGATTTTTCTGGCTGTGGTCAGTGGCATGGGGACAAAGTTACCTTGGTATCTCTTCCCCTGTTACCCCTTTTTGGCGGTGATTGTGGGGGGATATTTTGCGGCGGAACCGAAACCTGGGCGGGGGTATGGATATTTCTTTGCGTTGTTGACGGTGGCGACAGCGGCAGGGGGGATTTATCTCAGTGTTACAGACCCGCAGCCTCCGCTGTTAATCACGGCAGTTGTGGCAACCCTGACCTTTGGTACGGTGGCCTGGGGCTTGTTGCGATCGCAGAATCAAGCATGGCGAGGCGATCGCCTCTTCATCCCTCTAGTGGTGGGTCTGTATGGGAGTTTGGCGAGCTTCTTTTGTTCTCAGGCGTGGGTCTGGGAGGTTAATGAACAGTTCCCGGTTCTGCCGGTGGCCGCACTGGTCCAAGCCCAAACCCCCCCCGGCGCAGTGGTTTACACGACCCACCCCCTCGATCGCCCTTCGTTAAATTTCTACAGCGATCGCCCCATCCAGCCCCGCCCCTGGGACACCTTCGCCACCGCTTGGCTCACCCAAACCCTACCGCCGGAGTTTCTGGACTCCTACTGGCTCATCGCCACCCCGCTGCTGGACAGCCTGCCCCATCCTCCCGCCCCGATCGGCCAGACAGACGCTTGGACGTTGGTCTATATTCAGCCGTCCGCAACCGGCCTCAACGACTGAGGATGCGGGAGCGTCCAGGGAGGCATTCCCCCGCAGAGCAGGGTCAGCGAGGGGTGTGGGTCAGGGTCAGCGAGGGGCATCCCCTTGGGAGAGCCGGTTTGAAAGGAGCGGTCTGGGCTGAGGTCTAGGGATCGGTCTTAAAAATCACGGAAACCCGATCGGAGCACCGTGCAAAGGACACTCAAGGGGTAAAATAGATTGCCGATTGTTCTTTCCACGTTCAAGAGCATCATGATCTCCAGTAATGACTTTCGCACTGGTACGACCATTGAAATTGATGGTGCCGTTTGGCGGGTGGTGGAATTCCTCCATGTCAAACCCGGTAAAGGTTCTGCCTTTGTTCGCACAAAGCTAAAAAACGTCAAAACGGGTAGCGTTGTTGAGCGCACGTTTCGGGCTGGGGAAAGCTTGCCCTCAGCGACGATCGAAAAGCGCGTGATGCAACACACCTATAAAGACGGTGACCAGTACGTTTTCATGGATATGGAAAGCTACGAGGAAGACCAGCTCGACGGTAGCCAGATTGGGGATCAGGTCAAGTATCTCAAGGAGGGGATGGAAGTCAACGTCCTCTTTTGGGGGAGTCAGGTGCTGGAAGTGGAACTGCCAAACTCCGTGGTTTTAGAAGTGACCCAAACCGATCCGGGTGTCAAAGGGGACACGGCAACGGGAGGAACCAAGCCCGCGATCGTCGAAACCGGTGCCCAAGTCATGGTGCCGCTGTTCATTTCCACCGGGGAACGCATCAAGATCGACACCCGCAACGATTCCTACCTTGGCCGCGAATAAGGGAGCCTCAACGGTGCAATTAGACCTCAATCAAATCCAAGCCCTGCTCACATCCCTCCACCAAACGGATATTAGTGAGCTAACCCTCAAGGCCAATGACTTTGAGCTAGTGGTGCGGCGTGGCGCAATGCCCGGTAGCCCTGTCCAAGCGGTAGTTGCACCGCCCCCTGCGGCCCCGATCGTTGTGCCTGCTGCCCCGGCGGCTTCTGTTCCTGTCCCCGCTCCCGCCGCCCCCCCCAGCAGTCGTCCTGACAACTGGGTTGAGGTGGTTTCGCCCATGGTGGGCACCTTTTACCGTGCGCCTGCCCCCGAAGAACCGCCCTTTGTGTCCGTGGGCGATCGGGTCAAAACGGGGCAAACCGTTTGCATTATTGAAGCCATGAAACTCATGAATGAGCTAGAGGCTGAAATTTCCGGCGAAATCGTTGAGATTTTGGTGGAAAATGGCAAACCTGTAGAGTTTAATCAGCCATTAATGCGGATCATCCCCAGTTAACCCGCTGTTCCCCTGTTCCTCTGCATCCTGTCCACCTGCACTGTTTAGGGCCGCTATGCAGCCAGAGTCTACGCTAAACCAGCTTAAGCTTCGTCTTCCCGATGGCCAACTGCCCACCAGCTATGGGGTTTATTTCAAAAATACCCTGGTGGCGCTGTGCCATGCCATGGAGGATCACATTCTCCAAACCCAGCCTGAGGATCCCCAACAACAGCCCTTGGTGCTGGTCACGTTCCAGCGGGGCAAGTGGTATCTCCAGGAAGCGGAGCGCTATTTTGACATTGCCCAAAGTTCCCAACAGGTTGTGATTGCGGCCCTCCCCGACAGCGGCTTTGAGGTCCACCGCACGAGCCAACTGGAGGGGGTTCACTTGGTTCCCCTGGCGGAGGACGATCGCTTGGTGGAGGAGTGGAACTTGGTGATTTTGGCACCGGGCTATACGGCCATGGTGCTGTGCCATGAGCTATCGGAGGATGAGTACCACGCCGATAGTCTGCCGGAGGTGGACACAGAGCGGAAGTTTTACGGCCTCTGGACCTTCGATCGGCCCCTGGTGGAAGAATCGGCCCGAATTTTGATCGATCGGATGCGGCCCTACAATCCCGATCTCGCCGCCGACTTAGAACAGCGCCAGCAACGGTTCCAAACCCTCCAAAACCCCGCCAATATCGACCTCACCGGCGTTATTTCCCGGATTGTCTCCTATCTCCAAAATAGCCAGGAACACTTGGTCACCGTGAACCGGCAAACGCGCGGCATGTGGGCCTTGGAAGGGCAAGCCCTGCGGCTAAACCGCAACTTAACCGCCAACAAGCTGCAAGCCTTTCTGCGCATGGCCCAGCGGGTTGATGAGCGGGATGTCATGAACCCCGTGGCCTCGCTTCAGGTGGCGGCGTTGGCGGAAACCCTGGGGCAGTTGTTGGATTTGCCGACGTTGCGGCTGCGGCGGTTGCGGCTGGCGGGCTTGCTCTTCCGCATTGGCCTTGCTGAGGCTCCGGTGGAGGTCTTTACCCGTGCGGCCAGTCAGTTGGGGGTTTCGGAATATGCATTCTGGAACGATCGTGCCCTCCTGGGTGCCCGTTTGCTCTCAACGATGCCGGAACTGGAGTCGATTACCGACATTGTGAAGCACCATTTGGAATATTGGGACGGCAGCGGTCGCCCCGATGGCCTCAAGGAAGAGAGTATTCCTTTAGAATCCCGCATTATTGGCCTTGTGACCTATTTCCAAGAGTTAACCCAGGCCAGGGGCGATCGCCCCGCCCTCAGCCTCAATGAAGCGCTGGCACAATGCCAGGAGTACCGGGGCAGTCGCTTTGACCCAACCCTGGTGGACTCCCTCAATACGGTGGTGCGGCTGACGGAAATGGGGATGATGCAACTGCCCGATCGGCCCAGCCAAATGCCCCCGGTGTGGCTGGAGGAAACCACCGATCCTAAGGTCATCTCCGCGCCCTAAGGTTCCCCTTGCCGCAGTGCAGGGATATCCTGCGCCCCAGTCTTGCTTTTGTTCATCCTCGCTTCAAGTTCCCCATGAGTGCTAGCCCGATCGACTCTGTTGCCCCCGCCGCTGAATTGGACCGCCCCCAGCTTTTGGAAGCCATCCACCAAGGCGCGACCCTCCCCCTGACCCAGGCCCAACTCCCCGGAGCCGATCTGGCGGGGCTGACCTTGGACGATCGGGACTTTGCCCAGGCGAATCTGGCGGGGGCGATCCTGGCGGGGGCCAAGCTGTGCCGATCGGGGTTGCGCTGTAACCTGCGGGGGGCGGACCTGACCGGGGCCGTGTTAAATGAGGCGGATCTGCGCAATGCGGACGGGCGAGGGGCTAATTTTGTGGGGGCGGTTTGTGCCCAGGCGAGCTTTGCGGGGGCGTTTTTGGCGGGGGCAATTTTGAGTAATGCGGACCTGAGCGGGGTGGATTTGCGGGGGGCCGATTTGCGGGGGGCGACGCTGGTGGGCTGCAATTTGCAGCGGGCGGATCTCAGCGCGGCGAATTTGGCGGGGGCGGATCTCAGCCGTGCGGATTTGGAAGAGGCGATTCTCTACGGGACTTTGTTCCAAGGGGCCAATCTCACGGATGCCAATTTGCTCTGTGCCCAGATCGATCGATCGCAATTCGACGGCGCAATTCTCAACGGCACCTGCTTAGAAGGAACTCCCTTGGGCTAGGTCAAGGGGGGCCGATCGCGCCAAAACATGAAAAATAAGCAATAATCACCATCCCCCCCTAATTTTGGGATCAACAGATCAAAAATCGAGGGGTTTTAGGCAGGGCTGGTCCCCAACAGCGGTTAGCCCTCCCCTAAATTCCGTAGGTCTTTCTGGATACCCTGTATCTGTTCCTCATCCCCCAAGGCTTGATAGATCTCCAGGGCCTGTTGCAAAAAACCACGGGCCGCCGCTCGATCCCCTTGGCGGGTAGCAATTGTCCCTAAACCCCAATAGCTCTGGGCGATCGCCTCTGAATCATCATTGGCCTGTGCTAACCCTAGGGATTGTTCCAAGGTTTGGCGGGCTTCTAGGGGTAAATCCATGGCGAGATAAGCTTCTGCCTGGAGCAAATAAACTTGGGTATTACGGCTTCCTGCTTCAGTGCGCGATTGCAACACCTCCAGAGCATCCAAATTGAGGGCAGGGCTGCGATAGTTGAGGTCCGGGTTCTGGTAGTTCAAGTACACCAGGGCAATCCCGATCGCCGCCCCATCCGGATCCAAACCCAGAGCTTGCACTTGGGCCACCTCTGCATTGACCCGATCGCGCTCCGCCGGAGGCAACACCACAAAACTAGCACGGGAAACCTTGCCCCCCTGCTCAACGGTGATGGTGTAGGTATAATTCGGCAGCAGGGGTGAGGATCCACCGTAGGGGATTTGTCCGAGGGGCGTGGCGATCGTCCACTCTACCCCAGAACCGCGCACGGTCACTTGGGCCTGGTCAGCCCCCCTAGCCTGATCCACCGGGTGCCACTGAATCAAGACTTGATCCGGGGACAACAGCGCCGTATGGCGGGGAGACAGAACATAGGGTTGGGCCGCATCAAACGTCCCCCGCGTCCCATTGCGGAGCCATCCCCCACGGGTGGTTTGGGAGCGGGCAGACCGGTTTCTAGCAGGGGCGGCGGGGCAATAGTCCCTCACCGCATAGGTACCAGGGTGGAGCAGATGGCGGGTATGGTTGCTACACACGAGGGTTACTTGGCCATTGGGTTTCACCTCGATCGTTTGCTCGGTTCTCACCAACTTGCCGCTGCTAGCCCGTTGGGAGGCCCGATTCTGCCGAATATAGACTTCCCCCTGAATCTGCACCAAATAATCTATACCCCGCTGACCCAAGGCTGGGGATGCCACGGCCAGTAGCAGACTGAGGGTGAGGAATGGGGTTAGGAGACGGGGGGGGCGCTGGGTCTGCATACGGTATTGGGGTCGTAGGAGTGAGCATTCAGCTTTTTGTGGGCTTCTAGAATCCAAGCATCTTCATTGGGGTTGGCATTGGTGCTTAACTGGCAGCAGCTTTGCCACGACTGGAGCGCTTGGGGAGATTGCTGGGCATCCAAGGACAGGGCCAATAAACAATGGGCCGATCCCTCATTGAGAATCGTGTTGGGTTCGCTGTCTTGGCTGATTTCAATGGCTGTTTGGAGCAGGGGTTCAGCTACCTGGGGGTTGCCCTGGAGGAGCCGCGCCCAACCCAGATTTTTATAAAAACTGTAGAGCACCGAGGGAGGGCTAGTTTGCTCCGCTAGGGGCAGACCTTGGCTCAGGAGGGCGATCGCCTGCTGTTGTTTTTGGGTCTGGACGCTGGGATCTTGGCTCTGGATTGCTGTTTGGAGATACAGGTGCGCTAGGTTGTTATAGGCATCGGGTAAGTCCCCCTGGATGGCGATTAGATATTGGGTTGTGGCCCGATCGACATCTTGCAAATCTTCATAGAGGGTACCCAAATTGTAATGGGCATCTAAATTATCTTCATCCAAGGCGATCGCCTGGGTATAGAGCCGCTCCGCTTGGCCTAGCTCACCATTATGCTGGGCCTGTCGCCCCAAGCGATTGTAAGAGCGGGAAAAGTCAGGTAGCCCCAGCCACAGGGCTGTTAACGCAGTGGCCAGAAGGGTGGTGGTGAGGCAGGTGGCCTCCGCTTGCCAGTAGGACTTGACCCCCAGTTTTTCCAGGAGAGTGCGAAATCCCTGTTGTCCAGCTTCCGTGAGGTCGCTGCGGGCCTTGAGCAGGGTCACCAAGCTGGAGAGAGTCAGCACCGACAGCCCCGCCACCCCCGATCCCCCAATGAAGACCCGGCGACTGAGATCCACCAACAGGGCAAGGCTCACGGTCCAGGCCCCTAGGCCAATGGTATTAAACAACCAATCGAAGCGATCGAGGGGGTGGGGCGGTTTGGTTTGGTCCAGGAACCACCACCAGCGATCGATCGGGGGCAGCAGGGTCTTGCGGCATTGTTCAAAGGAAATCACCTCATCTAGGGCTTGGGCTTGGGCCTCAAGGGTTTTGTCCAGGTCTTGCAGAATCAGCAGGCTTTGGGGATCTGCTAGGGGGGTTTGGTCGAGGGTGTGCTGGAGCCGATCGCGGGCTTGCAACAGGGCTAAGCCTTGGAGAGCTTGGGGGGGCTGGCTCTGGAGCCAATGGTGCAGGGCTTGTTGGTAGTGCTCTAGGGCAGTCATGGC
>JAYKJG010000082.1:0-6456 GCA_035286285.1 Prochlorothrix sp. | reverse complement strand
GGCTTTTATGGTGCATCTGCCCTGGCAACTTGGTCTTTTTTTAGCCGTCGCCGCACACTGCCACAGTTTACTCCCCAGCCCGTTTCCATCTTAATTCCAGTCCGTGGCATAGACGAGGGGGCACTGGCTAACTGGGACTCCTTTTGTAACCAAGACTATGCCTGCTATGAGGTCTTGTTTGGCGTGATGGATGCCGAGGATCCCGCTGTGCCGATCTTGCAGGGTTTAACCGAACAATACCCCGATCGGGTGCGCCTCCTCACCAACCTACCACCACGGGGCATTAATCATCAGATTAGTAATCTCTCCTATTTAGTCGAAGCCGCGCAATATGAGCAAGTTATCTTTGCCGACAGCGATATTCGCGTCACTCGCGACTATTTAAGCTGGGTTACGGCTCCCCTCGCCGATGAGCAGGTGGGCGTGGTGACCTGTGGCTACCTCGATCATCAGCCCCGCCAGTGGGGGGCAGCTTTGGCGGCGTTGGGGCGATCGGTGGACTTTATCCCCAGTGTGCTCATTGCCCGCGCCCTGGATGGCAAGCTGAAATTTGCCCTCGGACCCACGATCGCCACCCGAAAATCTGTTTTAGCCGCCTTTGGCGGTCTTCGCCACGTTTTTAACCGCATTGGCTCCGATTTCCACATTGGTCGCCTTGCCAATAGCGCGGGCTACCGCGTTGAGCTATCGTCCTATATCCTGGGCAATGACTGCGGCCAAGAATCCCCGATCGATGTGTTTCAACGGGAACTGCGCTGGAGCCGTACCATTCGCTGGAATCGCGGTGCCCAATACTACGGCATTGGGGTCACCCATGGCACCGTCTACGGCTTGCTGCTGGTCTTGGTCTCAGGACTGCAACCCTGGGCCTGGGCGGTGTGGGGCGTAACCTTGGCGGTGCGCTGGCTTCAGGCAGCGGTGAGCCTGGGGATGCTGCGATCGCCCGGTCTTTGGCCCTGGCTCTGGCTCTTGCCCCTGCGGGACTGGATGACCTTTATCATTTGGCTGGCGGGATCCTATGGCCAAACCGTATTTTGGCGAGGGCGCTGGCTCCAGGTGGGCGACAAGGGCAGTCTTCAGGAATTATCTCGATAGGCCCAGGGCTAGCCTGTAAAATTGCAGTAACCAGAACAAAATTGCTATGGCAAACAAGCAAAAGTCTAAATCCTCCAGCGATCGCACCGTCTACCGCGAATTTGGCAGCACCGATGCCGCCTTCGATCGGCCTAGCACCCCCGATTTGCCCCCCAATCAACAGGATTTGCGGATTCAAGCCTCCCGCAAAGGCCGAGGCGGCAAAACCGTCACCGTCATCAGCGGCTTCCAAACCAACGCCGACACCCTCAAAGCCCTGCTCAAAACCCTCAAAGGCCAGTGCGGCAGCGGGGGAACCGTTAAGGACCAAACCCTCGAAATCCAAGGCGACCACCGCGAAACCCTGCGGGATAGCCTGCTGAAGCTGGGCTATCGGGCCAAAATCAGCGGCGGGTAGGAACAGCTTAGAGCATATTGCAGAGGACCGGTGAAAACTCGCACTGAGTCGCGCAGATGCCGGAAAAATCCCCCTGGGAGGGCCGATTTGCCATCGGTTTCCCGATTTTCCCCTGCTACTGAGAGGGGATCCCCTGGGGGTTTCCTGAGACTTCTCAAGATCCCCTAAGATAGGTGAGGCCATCTTCTCCCTTGAAGCCATCAAGGATCCCGTCAGCCCTATGCGTTGCCTCAAAACCGTTGTTGCCCTGCGTCGCTACTTAGAACTGGTTCGCTGGGGAGCACTAACCCCCAAACCGGAGGGAACAACCCCCCCAAGCCTTGGCCTTGTCCCCACCATGGGAGCCTTACACCGGGGACACCTGAGCTTAATTGAGCGGGCAAGGCAAGAAAATGAGGTTGTAATCGTCAGTATTTTTGTCAATCCCCTGCAATTTGCCCCCCAGGAAGACCTAGACAGCTATCCGCGCACTTTAGAGTCAGATCTAGCCCAGTGTGAACAGGTGGAGGTTGATGTGGTCTTTGCCCCCAGTCCAGAGGAATTTTACGGCCTAGGGCAAGTCGGGACGGGGTTGAGCGATCGGGTCACCCAAGTCATTCCCCCGATCGCCATGACCCAAGTGCTCTGCGGTCGATCGCGCCCCACCCACTTCCAAGGCGTTGCAACGGTTGTCACCAAGCTTTTAGGATTAATTCAGCCCGATCGGGCCTATTTTGGCCAGAAAGATGCCCAACAGTTAGCGATCCTCAAAACCCTCGCCCAGGATCTCAATCTCCCCAGCCAAATCATCGGCTGTCCCATTGTCCGCGAAGCTTCCGGTCTCGCCCTGAGTTCCCGCAACCGCTACCTTAGCCCCGCCCAACAGCACCAAGCCACCCTCCTCCACCGCAGCCTCCAAGCCGCCCAAACCCAATTCCAGCAGGGAGAGCACGCCGCCACCGCCCTACTGAACACCGTCGCCCAAACCCTCGCCACGGAACCCGCCCTCAGCGTTGACTACATCGAGCTAGTCGATCCAGACAGCCTAGAACCCCTGGAAACCATCGACAACCGGGGATTATTAGCCCTAGCAGTGCAGGTGGGTAAGGCTCGACTGATCGATAATGTGGTGCTGATCAAGCGCCAGCCGATCGTGGCCCTGGATGGTCCCGCCGGAGCCGGAAAGTCCACCGTCACGCGGCGAGTAGCGGCAGCACTGGGGCTACTGTATCTGGATACGGGGGCGATGTACCGCGCTGTCACCTGGCTAGTGCTAAAAACCGGGCTAGATCTAGAGGATGAAGCGGCGATCGCCGAATTACTCAGCCAGAGCCAAATCCAACTCCAACCGGGCACCCCCGATCCGGCCCATCCCCAGGACTTACCCCCGGTGCGGGTTTGGGTCCACTGGCCTGCCCCAACCGGCGATCGCGCAAAGCGGCAACAGGAGGAAATCACCGCCGCCATTCGGACCCCTGAGGTAACGGGCCAAGTTTCCCGCATTGCAGCCCAACCAGCGGTCAGAGCAGCCCTTGTGCGCCAACAGCAGCAGTATGGCCAGCGGGGGGGACTGGTGGCCGAGGGGCGGGATATTGGCACAACGGTGTTTCCCGATGCCGAGGTTAAGGTCTTCCTGACCGCTTCCAATGCAGAGCGGGCCAGACGACGACGGTTCGATCTGTTGAACCAAGGCCAAGACGCGCCGGATTTAGCCCAGTTAGAGGCGGAAATTGCCGAACGCGATCGCCAAGATAGCTCCCGCCAAGTTTCTCCCCTCATTAAGGCCACCGATGCCGTGGAGTTACTCACCGATGGTCTCACCCTTGAGGAAGTCACCCAAAGAATCATCGACCTCTACCACGATCGCCTCACCCTCCCCTAAGATCGCGGTTTTACAGGCTACTTTACCATAGGCCTCCCAATTCTCCCTCGTTCCCCTGCACCGTGGGAAAATACTTCCCCCAACGCTCCCGCGTTCCGTCCTACCCTCCCCGACTAACCCATGTCTCCCCTAGCCCGATCGCAGCCCCCCAACACCCCCCCCCTCCACCGGCCCCGTCGGCCCCAGCGGCGATCGATCGCTATCTCCGCAACAAGCCTTTTGTTGAGTGCCCTGCTTGCGGGCTGTGCAGGGACAGGCTGGGGCAATGCGATCGGGCGTGCCCTTGGCTCCGGCAACGAAACCGAGCTAGGGGCAACGCCAACCGCCCCCCCAGCCACCCCCAGCCCCACCCCCGCAACCGATCGCCCAACCCCTGATCCCAACCCCACCGAAGTCCCCAACCCAACCCCCACCGCCCCCAGCCCCAGCAACCCAGGGACAGCAGGAGAATTAGTCTTGAGCTTGGAGCCGGGGGTCGATCGCCAGCCCCTCGATTTAGACACCGCCCCCCAGCCCCTCCGCCCCATGATCCAGGATGTCGCCGCCCTCGGCACCCTCACCCTGACCCCCGCCGACCTGCCCCAACCCAGCGGCCAAGCCCTGACCCTCGCCAACCCCGTCACCCGTCGCCAATTTGTGCGCTGGCTGGTCACCACCAATAACTTGCTCTACACCAACCGCCCTGCCCAGCAGATTCGCCTCGCCAGCCCTGGAGAAACGCCGACCTTTCAAGATCTCCCCAGCACCGACCCCGATTTTGCCGTTATCCAAGGCTTAGCTAACGCAGGAGTCATTGCCAGCCCCCTCCGGGGAGAAGCAACAGCGGTGCAGTTCCAGCCCGATGCGCCCCTGACGCGGGAAACCCTGCTGCAATGGAAAGTCCCCTTGGATCTGCGCCAAGGCTTGCCGACAGCAACGATCGATCGCATTCAGCAAACCTGGGGCTTTCAAGATGCAACCCGGATTAACGCCACTGCCCTAGGGGCTGTGCTGGCCGACTTCCAAAACGGGGATTTAGCCAATATTCGCCGCCTTTTGGGCTATACCACCCTCCTACAGCCCCAGAAACCGGTCACCCGTGGGGAGGCGATCGCGGCCCTGTGGTACTTCGGCTTCCAGGGTCAAGGCATTTCAGCGGCAGAAGCCCTGCGAACCCCGGCGATCGCGGCGGAACCGTCCCCCGATGCCCCCCCCAGTCCTAGCCCGATCGCCCCCACCCCGACCCCCACCGCAACACCTTAAGCGGGTCGCGTCAGGTTAAAATAGGGCAAAAATCAACGGCCTCAGACTGGGCTTAACAGACTGTTAAAAGTCTGAATACTCTTGCTCCCTTCCTTGGGAGAGGGGCTGGGGGTGAGGGGTCTTTGCATCCCAAAGCGGATCACTATAAAAAACTGTTATTGCGGCAGGGAGAACTTCATGACGATCAAACGGCAATACTGGCTCTTGGGTGGGGGCTTGGGTCTCGCAGCCTCCCTCTGGCTCATGGAAGGGCTAGCCCAAACCCTTGTACAGGTGGGAGAACTGACCCTCACCGGCTCGGCGGTCCTCTTAGGGGTCTGGTGGCTCTACCAACGATCGGCCCAAGCCAAAGCCGCTACACAACCCCTGCCCCCCCTCGATCGGACCCAGGTCGAACAAACCCTCCGCGCCGTTCAAACTGACCTCGATCGCCTCAGCCAGGAACTGCCCGCCGATCGGTCCCCCCAGGAGACCCCCGCCGCCCAAGCCCTGGCCAGCCAACGCCTTCAACTCCAAACCGCCAAGAATGCCCTGGTGATCGACCTCGATCGATCGCACCTGCGCCTTGCCCTCATCGGCGGGGCTGGGGTCGGCAAAACCACCCTGCTCACAGCCTTAAAAGCCCGGTGGCCTAGCTCCACCGCCCTGGAAGCCGTAGAAATCAACGCAGACCTGACGGACACCGTAGATTGGACCTGTTTTGATGCCCTGCTCTGGGTCACAACGGGCGACCTCACCGAAGGCGATCGGCAGCGCCTCCAGCACCTGACCCACCTGCCCCGCCCCCTCAGCCACAACCAGCCCCCCCTTCAAGCCCCCGCCCTCATCGTCGCCCTCAACAAGCTCGATCAGTACAGCCCCGGTCACCAAGCCACCCTCCTCACCCAACTCTGCCAGCGCCTCCAGGGTCTGGTCCCCAGCCAAAACATCGTCCCCCTCAGTGCCGCCCCTGCCCCCATCCAAGTGCGGCGACAGCAGCCCGACGGCTCCTGGCAGATCAGCCAAGAACAGCCGCAACCCGCCCTCACCCCCCTCCTTGCCACGATCGCCCCCTACCAAGACCCCGCCACCCTCCAGACCCTCCGCTACAACACCACCTACCGCCAAGCCGTTGCCTTGCAGCGATCGGCCCACACCGCCCTCAATCAAATCCGTCGAGAACGAGCACTACCCGTCATTGAACGCTACCAATGGATCGCAGGCGCTGCCGCCTTGGTTAATCCGGTGCCCAGCCTCGATCTCCTGGCAACCGTGGCCATTAATAGCCAATTGGTCCTAGAAATCAGCCGCATTTACCAAAAACCCCTCTCCCTAGAACAGGGTCAGGAACTCGCAGCCACCCTAGGCGAGTTAGTCGTCAAATTGGGCCTTGTGGAAGTTTCAACCCAAGCCTTCGCCACAGCCTTTAAGGCCAATGGGCTGACCTTCTGGGCCGGGGCCGGTCTTCAGGGGGTGAGCGCCGCCTATCTGACGCGGATGGCGGGTTTGAGCTTAGTGGAATATTTCGCCAACTTGGATCCAGCGGCGGAGGCCAGCCCCAACGCGATCGTGGCCCAACTCCAACCGCTCCTCCAAAAAGCCTTCTCAGCCCAGGGCCAACGGGAGCGGCTCCAAGCCTTTGGCCAACAGGCGATCGCCCACCTCAAAGGCCAAGCCCCCCAGCCCCCCGCCCAAACTCCCGCCTCAGCCTAGTTTTCCCCTCCCAGCCCTGCTGTTGCACCTGCGCGATCCTATGCCCTTCGCTACAATCAAAGCACCCCTCGCCCGTGCGGTTTCGACCCCTCTCCTATGCTCATCACCGACCAACAGCCCCACAAACCCCTCCCCCTCCCCGAACTTGAGGAACTGATCTGTTCCGACG
>JAYKJG010000081.1:0-5628 GCA_035286285.1 Prochlorothrix sp. | reverse complement strand
CTCTTTGCCCATGATCTCATTTTGAATATCATCGAGATCTGGCATAATGGGCCGCAAATACTGGTCAATGTGGCGATAAGCTGCTGGATAGCGACTGAGCAACCCAGAAAACCACTCCCCAAGATTGGAGGCATCACGCTGGGGTTCCAAGGTTTCTTGCTGGGACTCTCCCCCCATCAAACGGGGAATGGGGGACAGAATCAGCATTTGGGCCAGCCAAGTTTTAAAAATATGCAACGGATCGGTTTGCGACTGCTCTTGAATGATAGGCAGTGCAATTAAGTGCCAATCTACGAAAAACTGTGCTTCCCGGTCCTTTGCAGCGAGGGTCACCTGTGCGGCCTGCCGACTGTAAAAGGTCTGCCCTCCAACTGCAAGCTGTTCCTCCAGAACCCGCAACTCTCGGAAGTTGGGGGGGAGTTCGAGAGCCAAAACATAGGTATACTTCCGCTGACTCAATTGCACTTCCATTTCAAAGCGCATCGGCAGATCAGCGCGATAAGGTGCAAAATCCTTGGGGCCAACCAACTGGCCCACCCGATTGACCCCCCGGCCAATACTTTGGAACAGTTCCAGCACGCTGGCGATCGTGGACTTCCCCGTACCATTTTTGCCAATGAGCAGGGCAGAAGACACCCCTTTGAGGGACAGTTCAAAGTTTTCAAGGCATCTGAAGTTATGGGCGTATAGCCTTTGAAGCATAGTAGGGTAACCGGGATCTCCAGCGTGTAGGGTCGTTAGGGGGTGGGGGCCGATCGGGGTTGCCAGTCGGGTTTCACCACTTGGCGGGCGCGGGCGATCGCCCTTGGGTGCGAGAACCGCGCCCTTACCAGGGGTTTAAGGACCGCAGGGGTCAGGTTCTAGCTGACTGCACCAGTGACATACCCCAAGCTACGCAGCCGTAAGACTGAGCATAAGCTGTTCCAGGACTGCTAGCATTGGCTTGACCAGATCTTGCACCACGAGAGGGGCTTGGAAGCCATGGGCCACCGCATTACGGCTATCGGCTAACTCCAATAAAGCCGTGTAAAGGCTGCGATCGATCGCCCCTTCCATCACTAACTGCTTCGCAAGCGTCGTGCCCTGGTACAGATTGGGACCAATTCCCTCTTGATCGGCAATTAAACGCAAAGCCGCTTCCGCCAAGGACCAACCGTACAGCAAAGCCACCTCAGGGTCAGTTTCCTGGAGCCTCTGGAGGCGAGGTAGGCGCTGCTGGAGATCCGGAATGGTCCAGGCTGAACTAGACGGTGGCAGGGTTGTCCCAGGATGCTCCACCGGAGTCATGATCAGTTCCAAACGCCAGTCTGCGTGTTGGGCAACTGCCTGCGCTAGGGTTTGTAAATAGTGGCCAAGGGGAGGGGTCAGGGAGGTTTGGGATTGGATTTCCACCACAGCCCGATCGTCACTGCGCTCAATGACCAGGGTCGGTCGATAGGGCTGCAAAAACTCTGGCAGGTCCTCCGGCTGGGGCCGCACCAAGACGGTATAGCCTTGGCGACGGTAGGCTTCTGCCTGTTGCATCACCTGTTCATGTTGAGTCGGGGTAGTGACGGTAACCATCAGGTTAAAACCTCAGGATTAGGCGCATCAGTGACGAGAATATGCAGAAACTCATTGCCCCTCGTCAACCCTGCTGCTAATGCAGGAGTCACCGTCTGAATCTGGAAGGGGCCAGCCAGATTTCTCTTGCGCACAATGAGATCGGTGATCTGGGAATCATCTTGATAGACCACTCCAATGATAGCGTCTTGGATGGGCTTGATGATATTGTCAGCGTCTAGGGCAATATCGGTGTAAAAGTACGTAATCTGCAATAAAACGCGATCGGTGACTGCGTGCTGGTCTATGGGCCAGGCGGACTGTGCAGATTGACGGACAATAGCTTTCCAGTCCCGCAGTCGTTCCCGATTCCGCGTTTGCTGAGACAGCGGTGGCCCCTCAACGATAAATTCAAACTGCATCAAGGGTTAGGTCCGTCAGCAATGGGAGGTTAGAGATTGGGGATTTGGCGCGGTTGCCAGTCCGGTTTCACCACTTGGCGGGCACGGGCGATCGCCAGCCCTCCCGCTTCCACATCCTCCGTTAGGGTTGACCCCGCCGCGATCGTCACATCATCGCCCACCGTAATCGGCGCAACCAGCACCGTATTGGAGCCAGTCTTGACCCGATCGCCGATCGTCGTCCGATGCTTCTGAAAACCGTCGTAATTGGCCGTAATCGTCCCTGCGCCAATATTGACGGACTCGCCCACCGTGGCATCCCCCAGATAGGACAAATGGGCCGCATTGGTGCGATCGCCGATCGTCGCCTTCTTCAGTTCCACAAAATTGCCAATGCGGCACTGGTTCCCCACCAGCGCCCCGCCCCGAATATGGGCAAAGGGACCCACCTGGCAGCGATCGGCCACCGCGCTATCACTAATCACGGAATACAGCACCGTTGTCCCCGCCCCGATCGTGCTGTTTTCAATCAAACTATTGGGGCCAAGGCGGCAGGCCGCCCCGATCGTCGTTTTGCCCCGCAAATGGGTTTGGGGTTCAATCACCACATCCGAAGCCAGTTGCACCGCATCATCGATCGTAATGCTATCGGGATCGATCAGCGTCACCCCCGCCGCCATCCAATCGTCCTTAATTCGCGCTTGTAAGACCGCATAGGCTTCTGCCAACTGGCGACGATCGTTAATACCCAAGGTTTCATGGAAATCCTCCACATCCAGGGCCGTAATCGGAGTGAGATAGTCCACCACCTCCGTGAGGTAATACTCCTGCTGATCATTATTGGTGCTGAGGCGAGGCAGCGCTGCGGCAAGGGCGGGCCAGGAAAAGCAGTAAACCCCCGCATTAATGCGGTGATTTTGCAGTTGGGCGGGGGTACAGTCGCGATGTTCAATAATTTGGGTAAGGCGATTATGGCCATCACAGAAAACCCGACCGTAGCCCTGGGGATCCGGCGCTTGGGCCGTCAGTAGCGTCGCTTGGTTGCCCCCTTGGTGATGGGTCGTCAGCAGTTGTTCCAAGGTCTGCGATCGCAGCAGCGGCACATCCCCATTCAGCACCAGCAAATCCCCCTCAAAGCCCTCTAAATGGGGCATCACCTGCTGAACCGCATGGCCCGTGCCCAACTGCTCCGTCTGTTCCACAAAGATAAGCTGGGGATAGTCCTGGAGTGCAGCTTTAACGGCTTCGGCCTGGTAACCCACAATGACAAAGGTGTGGCTGACTGGCAAAGGTTCAATGCTCCGAATAACCCATTCCACCAGGGAGCGCCCCCCCAGTTGATGAAGAACCTTGGGCAGCCCCGACTTCATACGGGTGCCCTTACCTGCTGCGAGAATGGCGACTGCAACCATGCTGCTGTTGTAATTCTAAAGGGATGATGGCTGGACCTTGAGGCGTAGACCTTGAGGCTCAAAGCCTTCGACACTGTAGAGCGTTGATGCGGGATCTGTCTAGAGTGGCGATCGCGGGGGAATCCCAGAATAGACCGGACAAGACGCTCAGGATTGGGGAAAGTCAATGTTACGCTAGGAACATCCTACGCCCAAGCCATTTACGCCCAGGCTATTTACGCCCAGGCCACCAGGCCACTTACGCCCAGGCCATCAATCCAAGCCATTACCCCAGGCATCAACCCAGGCATCAACCCAGGCAAGTACTGAAGCGGTGCCGATACTGATTGACTGACAAAAGTGGGTCAAACCAATGCGCAGCGGGCGGGTCAGGAAACCTGACCCCTACGATTCCAAGGGTCTGGTAGGGGCGCGGTTTTCGCGCCCAAGGCAGCATTTTTTGTCAGTCAACCCGGTGCCGATATTCCTTCTCTGCTGGCTCCTGAGCAGATTCTGACCCTTTCCTGCGTCCTTCACAACACCATGGCACCCCGAAAGCGCAAACAGAAACCCCTCTTTATCAGAGTTCTCAACAGTGTAACGGCGGCCCTCGCTGCAACCAATTTGGGTTTAGTCTGTTTTGATTTGGCCTATTTGCCCCTGCGAGACTTTTGGCTCCATGGGGATTTACCCTTTGTGGAGTGGAAAGTCCCTGCCCCCACCTTTATGCTGGCCTACGATCGCATCAAGGGGATCACCACCAACCAAGATACCCAGCGCTATTTGGATGAGCTAGACAAGCTCCGCCTGCAAATCCGAGACACAGGGCTACGATCGCCGGAAGTGGACTCTCAGGTGCAGCGCATGGAGGAGTTGAGCTTGCAGATGTTGGAAGAAAATCCCTTTTTGCTGGCTAACCGATCGACCGTCCTTGATACCATCAAAAATCGGATGCGGGGCCGAATGCAGCAGGATTCCTCCGAAGAAGCTATGCGGCGCTTCTGGGATGTTGACTATTTAGCAACTGTTCCCCCAGAGGGCGAGTTAACGCCGCTGGAGTGGTTCAGTGTGAGTGTTCGACCGTGGATTGAGAAGGCCAACTATAGCCGATCGATCGATCAAAACGGTTTACTCGTCGATCGCTTTTGGTACCTTGACATCTGGTTCCAGATCTTTTTTGCCCTAGAGCTTGCGGTCCGGACCTTTTTCATTAAGCAGCGCTACAAAAGCTTGTCTTGGCGCGAGGCAGTGCTGTGGCGTTGGTATGATTTATTCCTGATTATTCCGGTTTTTCGCTGGCTTCGGGTCGTCCCTGTTGCCATTCGCCTCCAAAGCTCCGGCTTAGTAGACTATGAAACCATTCGCGCCCAGTTTAGCCGAGGATTTGTGGCCACCTTTGCCGGGGAACTGGTGGAAGTGATCGCCCTCCAAGTGATTAATCAGATCCAAGGAGCCGTGCAGCGGGGTGAAGTGACCGCATGGCTCAATGACTCTGCCCAACGGGAGTATATTGACCTCAATAATACCAACGAAATTGAAGTGATCTCGCGGCGATTGGCGGAACTGATGGTTTATCAAGTTCTCCCCAAGCTACAGCCCGATATTAACGACTTTCTTCAGCGCAACGCAGAATTAGCCCTCAACAAAACACCCCTCTACCAAGCCATCAGCCGCGTGCCGGGAGTCAGCACCCTACCCGACCAACTCACCCGCAGCTTAATCCAACAGGCTTCCTCCCTCTTCACCCAGCTTTCCCAAAGCACCTACAATGCCCTCACCGTCGATGATCCGGCCCTAGACGCAATTATCGATAAACTTTCGACCCATTTCCGCCATGCTTTCACCGAAGCTCTGCAAAGCGAAGAAACCCTGTCGGAGTTACAGTCCCTCATCAATGACCTCTTAGAAGAGGTGAAGGTCAACTACGTCAGCCGCCTCTCGGAGGAGGACTTCGACGAGTTACTCGAAGAGGCCGAGCAACTGAAACGCCAGCAGAGCGGGCAAGGAGGCTAAGGGCTGCGCATGGCCTCAAAGTCCGGTGCAGTCCAGTCAAAGTCCTGCTGATACCAAATCCGTTGAGCCTGAAACAGAATAAACGGGTAGGGGTCGTGCCCCTGTGCCGACCCTCGACCAGCCAAATACAGGGGCAACCACGGGGGGATTGCCCCTACCAAAACGCATCGAGATTAGTGGGATTTGGTATGAGATCCAGTTAAAGTCCAGTTGAGGTCCGGTTAAAGTCCAGTCAAAGTCCAGTCAAAGTCCGGTTAAAGTCCAGTTGAAGTCCGGTCAAA
>JAYKJG010000080.1:0-6047 GCA_035286285.1 Prochlorothrix sp. | reverse complement strand
CGATCGGGGGTAACCATCGGGTAAGAATCTCCTGAGTAGGTTCAAAGACAAGAAGCCGTAAATCAGTAGTTTCCAGCAGAATTTGGCCAATTTCATCTGTGAATAGATCATCAAAGACTGACTGGGGCAGCGCCAGATATAAGCCGCGATCAGGCTCCTTTTGTGCCAAGACTTTGGAATACAGCACAAATTGCCCTAGGGCTTGCTCTAAATCATAAATCGGTGAGGGATTCAAAAAACTTTTGACTTCGACAGCGATCTTGCAGCCTTGGCGCTCGGCTCCGAACAGTTATGCCTTGACTTTGGCCAACGGAGAGTTCCTGGAGGACTGCACTGGGGGTCGCTACTTGCCCATACAGCTTTTGCAGAATATCAAGTTGGTTGACTTGATGCAGGTACAACAGAGGTGAAGTATTGACAATCACGGAGGGGACTTTAGGCGTTGTCGATGTCATGTTGGAGATCTTCTGAGGTGAGGATGAAGGGGGAGACTTGATAACGCCCCAGGGTCATTAAAAATTGCACCCGTGAGAATCCGGCGAGTTGAGCCGCACGCCCGGAGGAGAGTTTCCCCAGTTCAAAGAGTTTGACAGCGGACAGGATGCGCAATTCTTGGGATAGGGTTTCGGTGGTTTCTTTAAGGCTGATGAGGATTTCGTCTGGGATGTCGATCGAGATAGTGCTCATTTTGTATTCTTGTACCAACCAAAACCTATCGAGTGCATTTCACGTTTGCCCCGGTGCGGACTAAAGTCCGCACTACGAGCCGTTTGAGCCAGGTTAGAGTCTGGGTTGCTCCAAAGTGAAATGCACCCAACCTATCCCCCGTCTCAAACCTACCCAAATAGCGCAGGATCCCCGGATGCTGCAAATCCTTTAGGGCTTGGATTTCCCGTTCAATTTCCTTATATCCGTCCCAGCTACCCCCCTGGGCAACGGGATTGCGACCTAGTTCCTCAATAATCTGAAGCCCTTGAGCGGAAAAGTCAGGATAAGCGCCCATAGCAAACCGGAAAAGCAACTAGACCCGATTATAGCTGTAGTTTCCAGATTCCGTTGATTAGTCCTCAAGCGAATGGGAAAAAAATGCCCCCCTTTTTTCAAGGGGGGCTAGGGGGGGTGCTTTTTAGTTTGCCAGCGTCCTGAATTAGGACATCCCGATCAACGCGCCCACCGATCGGCCAATATTGCTGGGTTCCATGGAATCCATCGCCGCCGTCGGTTCAAAGCCACAGTGAACCATACAGTCTTGGCACTGGGGATTGCCGCTCTTGTGGCCGTACTGGCTCCAATCGGTTTTATCCAGCAGTTCCTGGAAGCTCTTGTAATAGCCCTCATTGAGCAAATAGCAGGGCTTCTGCCAACCCAAGACGCTAAAGCTAGGGCTACCCCAGGGGGTGCAATCATAATCTTTGTCGCCCATGAGGAAATCCAAGAACAGCGGACTGTGGTTGAAGTTCCACTTCTTCTGGCCGGAGCGATAGGGCGCAAAAATTTCCCGGAAGAGGGCGCGGGTTTGCTCCCGCTTGAGGAAGTGGTCTTGGTCCGGTGCCCAGGCATAGCTGTAACCTGGGGACACCATCATGCCATCCACCTTTAGCTCTGTGGAGACATAATCGAAAAACTCCTGCATTTCCTGGGGATCTGCCCCCTCAAACACCGTCGTATTCGTTGTAACCCGGAAACCCTTCGCCTTAGCCGCCTTAATGGCCTTCACCGCCGTATCAAACACACCCTTACGATCGACACAAGCATCATGCTTCTCGCCAAGGCCATCCAGGTGAATACTAAAGGTGAGGTAGGGCGAGGGCTGGAACTTGTGGAGGCTCTTTTCCAGCAGGATGGCATTGCTGCAAAGATAGACAAACTTTTTGCGGGCCACCAAACCCTTCACGATTTCATCAATTTGAGGATGGAGCAACGGCTCTCCCCCCGGAATCGACACCACAGGGGCACCGCACTCGTCCACGGCACGGAAGCAGTCCTCAGGGCTAAGATTCTGCTTCAGAATCTCCGTAGGGTGCTGAATCTTACCGCAGCCGACACAGGCTAGGTTACAGCGGAACAAGGGTTCCAACATCAGCACTAGGGGGAACTTCTTCCGACCAGAGAGCCGTTGGGACACCAGGTACTTACCAACTTCAAATGCCTGTAGCCAATGGATTGCCATAACACTCCTCAAACAGTGACAAGAAAGTGGGGGCCACAACACCCCCGATCGTCGGAATCAGGTAGAGATCTCAAGGCACAGTTCTGAGAACTGAGCAAAAATCTATCCTCTCCATGGGAGAACTCAATAGACTGACGGCTAGGTCTGTGCTAGTTCCCCATAAGCCTCCATTGTAAATATTCTCTACAATTCTTATCTGTATTGTAATAGACTTCCTCCCCAAAGCGGGGTAGGCATCCGGTCCATTGGAGGAATGCCCTAAACCAAAGGCCCACCCCACCGGATCAACATCCCGATAGGATGGGCCTCTGGCCCGTGGGTTGGGGCGATCGATACAAAACCCGACCCCGCAACCCTCACCGCCAGCGATCGGACTAGAGACCCGTAGGCAGACCCGTGGGCTTGCCCTTCACACTGGTCACAATCCGGCCCCAGCCCGCTTCCTGGCCTTGATCCCAGAAAATCTGCTGCATCACATCGCTGGTGTAGCGATCGTACTGGCCCCCCACACCCACATCGTAGGAGTTGCTAGACCCGTGGCGCGTGCCATAGGGATCATGGACCAACCACTCCCGCTTCTGGGGATCGTAGCCAACGACAATACAGATGTGGCCGCTGCCCTTGTAGGCAAAACCCACCACCACAGGAATGTTATTATTCAACGACAGCAGCAGATCCTTAGACGACAGCGAGTAGCTGAAGTAGGACTCAATGCCCAGGCTTTGCAGAGCCTTAGTTTGGGCAACGTGGTCAGTCGTGTCGCCATACTTGGCCACAATGCGCATATAAACCGACTCCGGCTCTGGGTAGCCGATCTGCTGGGCCTTTTGGGTCAGTGCCCCATCCAGCAAAAAGTCAGCCAGCATCGTATTGCTGGTGGTGTTGCACTGCCGCCAGCCCGGACCAAACACCGAGGGATCATTGTCCAACTGGGAACAATACTTCACCGGCAGCTTGATCATCTTGTCCTCGTCTTCCCCCTCAACCTTGATGTGGGGATCGTAGCCATAGACCGTCTTGAGTTTGGTCTGGCCGTCCCGCGCCGTAAAGGGAGAAGCCAGTTCCATTAAGAGATGTTGGTTGCGATCGGGCGTGTAGCTCGAAACATAAAACACATGCCCCTCAGGCAAAAAGATTTTTTCGGATTCCTTCAGATCGTCAGATCCCAGCAGCTTGGCCTTTAGGAAGGTAGCACACTCAGCAACGGCCTTTGGCATAACTCACGTAACCCTTATGAACGACGGATGGCTTTGGCGGCTGACCCCCGGACCCTGCCAGATTTGCCCACCGCCTGAGGAGATCTCACCAGAACCCTCTAAGACAGCCTTGCCCCCCTTGCTCCTCCTATTGGTCTCAGAGCAGAAGAGCCTTGACTCCATTCTAGGATGGTTCTAGACAGACCTCTTGCTCGTATTTTTATAGGCTAGATCCGTCCAAAAATCATCCCTTTGTATAGAGAGTTTATAGAAATTTCCCAGACCCCCCCCAAAACAGGAACAAAAACGGTCAGACGTTACCCAGTGCCCGGTAGTTACCCAGTGCCCGGTCTATGTGGCTGGGAAATCTGGGTTGGAACCCTCGACATCCGGTAGGAGTCGCGCCGCCGTGGCTCCCCTCTTCAGAATCCAGCACCGGGGCAACCACGGCGGGATTGCCCCTACCAAACTGGGTGAACCCGCCCCAGGGAGATGCACCGATCGAATCCGTTCCCCCGCCCCAGGGAGAGCGATCCTGTAGTTGCTGTGTGGTTGCTCTGTTGCTATAGTCGCCTCACCGCCTGCCCCTTGTCCTCGATCCATGACCTTTACCTCCTTTGGTTACGCCCTTTTCCTACTGATCCTGCTGGGGATCTACTGGACCGTATCCCAGCCCCGCCAACGGCTCTGGGTCTTACTCGTGGCCAGCTTTGGCTTCTATGGCCTGGTTTCGTCCGGCACCGTTCCCAACAGCAGCCCCGGACTCTTTGCCCTGCTGCGGGGCGTGGCCTACTTGCCCCTGCTGTTACTGAGCACCCTGATCAACTTCCGGCTGGGGTTGGTCTTGGGGGAAAACTCACCCCTCCGTGCCCAGGCCCAAAACCCCAATCTCTCCGAAGCAGAATGGGAATATGCCCAAGCGGATTGGAACCAGAAGCGATCGCAAATTCTAATCCTCGGCATTGCCCTCAACTTAGCCCTACTCATCGGCTTCAAATACATTCCCCTCAGCCTCTCGGCCCTGTCCCTGCTGTTTCGGGTGCCAGCGTTACAAGTTACAGCAGAGCAGTTACGGGAAAGCCTGATCGCTCCCCTGGGCATTAGCTTCTTTACCTTTGAAAGCATCGCCTATTTGGTCGATATCTACCGAGGAGCACCGGCTACGCCCAACTTACTGCGGTTTACGACCTATAAATTCTTTTTTCCCAAGCTTATCTCCGGGCCAATCACGGGCTACCACACCATGGCGCGGCAGTTGCACCAGGTCACCTTACCCAACTGGAGCCGCTGGACCGAAGCATTCTGGCTCATTGGGGTGGGCGCGTTTAAAAAAGCAGTGCTAGCGGACCATTTGGGGATTTTGGTGGGGCTGAGCTACGGGAACTTGCTGCGGGCGGGCAGTGGCGATATTTGGCTGGCGACGGTGGCCTATGGCTTGCAGTTGTATTTGGACTTCAGCGCCTATGTGGATATTGCGCGGGGCAGCGCGATGCTACTGGGGCTGAATTTGCCAGAGAATTTTGATGCGCCCTATTTCACCACCAGCTTGGCGGAGTTTTGGCGGCGCTGGCACATCACCCTGGGCAGTTGGCTGCGGAATTATCTCTATTTCCCCTTGGGGGGGTCGCGGCGGGGCTTGGCCCGCACCTGCTGGAATTTAATCCTGGTGATGACGATCGCCGGTCTTTGGCATGGGGCCAACTGGGGCTTTTTGGTTTGGGGGCTGATCCATGGGTTGGGGCTGGCGGTGCATCGGCTGGCCAGTGTGGTGGCGCAACGGTGGGGCTGGGTCGCGGCGGGGTGGCGATCGCTGCCCGGTACCCTTTTGGCTTGGCTCCTCACCCAAGGACTGGTCTTTGGGTCTTGGATTTTCTTTCGGTTGCCAGACCTGCGGCAATCGGGCTGGGCGATTCGGCACCTCTGGGGCCATGCTGCGGATGCCCAGTTTGCCCAAAAGGTTTATCTGGACGTGAGCGGCCTCGATCGGGGCCAAATTACCCTGTTAATTCTGCTGCTGATTCTAGCCATGACCCTTGTCCAAGCCTGCCGCCGCATCAGCCGCCTCCAACTGAACTGGCCCCTCAAGCTGGCCCTGGTTCCCCTTTTTCTCTACGCCGTCCTCCAATTTGCCCCCCAAGGGGCATTACCCTACATTTACTTTGATTTTTAGGCAATAGGGGGGTTCCCTCTTCCGTTCCTGAGTCGTGGAGACCCCGACAAAATCCCCCTCGGTCCCCGTTTGCTAGGAGGAAGAACGGCGATCGCGAAACCCGTTTGTTTGTTACCCTATTGGGAAGGGACAACCTTGTTGGAGAGCCGTCGCGGTTTAACAACTTGGCCCGCCCCGATTCCCATCGTTTTACCCAGGGCTAGCCATGGATCCCTTCAGCCCCAGCGCCCCAGAGTGGTCAAAACCCGCAACCCATGCCTTTGAGTTCTGCTGTCCCCAGTGTCATTCTGGCCCCCTAGAGGCCCAAGGAGTCTGGATTAACCGCCGATCGCCCGTCTACGGCGAAGACTATCGCAAAAAGTGGCAGGAATTCTACCAGTGCTCCTGTGGAACAGCCTGGTGGGCCTGGAGCAGCGATCGGCCCCCCTCAGAGTTATGCACCAAAGCCGAAGGGGAAGAGGTAGAAGCCCTAGCCCAGGGTCTACGGGATTTGTTGGACGATCTGGAAACC
>JAYKJG010000079.1:0-26890 GCA_035286285.1 Prochlorothrix sp. | reverse complement strand
GTTCACCGTCCATATCAACAACGACTGTGCGCTATGTCTTTATCAGGGAGAACACGTTATGTCTGTGCCACGCGCTGATGTCATTTCGACAATTTATGCCAAGAGTGCTGCAACCCATCGGATCCATGCCAGCGATCTCCAGGTTCTAACCGCCATCTCTGGACAGTTCCAGCAAGTCAGCGAAGAAGAGCAAAACTGTATTAAGCGGCTCCTGTGGATGGTTCAAACCGGTCGGGTCCAGGTTCTAGGACAAAACCGGGCTGCTTAGGGCGTAACACCAAGTTTCCAGCCCAATCTTCCGGCACAGTCTTTCGGCACAGTCTTTCGGCATAATCTTCAAACCTAGTCTTTGGGCACAGTCTTCCGGCACAAGCTTCAAGCCCAGTTTTCCAGCCCAATCTTCCGGCGTAATCTTCAAGCCCAGGTTTCCAGCCCAATCTTCCGGCGTAATCTTCAAGCCTAGTTTTCCGGCATACGGTTCAAGTCAAGTCTTTCGGTACAGCAGCGCAAGGTTCGCAAAACGTGCAGTTATGGCCAGGGATCCCAGGATTTCTGGCCATTTGCGATCGGCTAATTTCAGAACCAGTCTATGGGATACTGGAAACGGTAAGGTTTCCTTAAGAATTTCTGATCAAGTTCACTGTTTAAAATCCCTATTTTTACGGTTCTCAGCCTGCACCTGTGATAGATTCCCATCCCGCCCTAGATCCAGAACAACTGATTGATCTGGCCCTGAAAGCCGGAGCCGAAGCCGCTGAGGTTTTCCAGTCGCGTGCTTTTTCTCGGCCTGTGTTTTTTGAAGCGAATCGCCTCAAGCAACTGGAGTCTGCCCAGGTAGAAGGAACAGCCCTGCGGCTGTGGGTCGAAGGCCGCCCCGGCTTGGCGGTTGCCCATGGCCCCGTGGACAACCAAACCCTTATCGATCGGGCCATTAACCTCAGCCACCTCAACAGCCCGGAAGACACCCATCTCGCCCAGCAACTGAACCATCACTACCCGGATCTAGGGCAAGCCGTCAGCGTAGAACAATTGGTCACTTGGGGCGAAGCGTCGATCGACTGCGTTCGCCAACAGTATCCCGACACCCTCTGTTTGGCAGAATGGGAATGTGAAGCGGAAACCACCCGCCTCGTCAACTCCACCGGGCTAGACTGCTGCTATACCGACATTACCCTCAGTGCTTACTTGGCCGTGGATTGGATTCGGGGGGATGACTTCTTAAATGTAGCCGATGGTCAGGTTCAGCGGGACAGCCTCAACCCCCAGCTTTTAGTCGATCAAATTCTCCAGCGCTTAGACTGGGCACAGTCGCGATCGCCCGCCATCAGTGGCCGAATGCCTGTGCTCTTTACGGCCAAAGCTGCCGATATGTTGTGGGGCACCCTGCAATCTGCCCTCAATGGCAAACAGGTCGCTGAAAAAGCGTCTCCCTGGAGCGATCGCCTAGGGGAACAGGTCACCCATCCCAGCATTACCCTCTACCAACAACCCGATGTTGGCCCCTTTAGCTGCCCCTTCGACGACGAAGGCAACCCCACCCGCCCCATCACCTTCATTGAGCGGGGTCAGCTTAAGCTGTTTTACACCGACACCACCACCGGCAAAGCCCTCGGCAGTGGCAGCACAGGCAACGGATTCCGCCCCAGCCTCAGCAGCTACCCCAGCCCCGGCCTGTTTAATCTCCTGGTCAATCCCGGCCAAAAGTCCCTGTTAACCCTCATTCAAGATTTAGACGAGGGGCTAATTGTGGATCAAATTCTGGGGGGGGGAGCCGGAATTTCAGGGGAGTTTTCTGTCAATGTCGATCTGGGCTTTTGGGTCAAGAAGGGCCAAATCGTGGGCCGGGTGAAGGACACGATGGTCTCTGGGAATGTCTATACTGCCCTCAAGCATTTGATCGCCCTGGGCAATGATGCGGCCTGGAATGGTTCCTGCTATACGCCGTCGATGGTGGTGGGGGGGCTGTCGGTGGTGGGTCGCTAGCCGATCGTCAGCCCTGGGGGGAACCCTTGCCTTGGAACCCCTCCCCTAGTTCCCCGTCTGGAATGAACCGAGGTACCCAACTGACGATCGACCTTGCCCCTTGGCCGGGATGCCTATCCCTATGTCTTTACTGACCCTTGCTTTTACCGTGATCCCTAACGCCCCCTTGACCCTGGGAAACCGCCGGTTTGACCAGGACTGGCAGCGCTACATCGGTTCCCTGGGGCTAGCGCTCTTAACCCTGGGGCTAGTTGGACTGCGCCCCGCCTATCCCCACCCCGCCTATCCCCACCCCCCCGCGCCCATTCCCTCTCCCGCCCTCTCCCTAGCCCTGGGCCAGCTAACCCAAGGGCCGATCGCCCCGACTCCGATCGCCCAGCTTACCGTCGCCCAGACTCCCCTAACCCCCAGCCCGATCGCCCAAACCCCGATCGCCCAGCTTACCGTCGCCCAAAACCCCGGAACCGCTGCCCAAGATTGGCTCGATCGGGGGGTGCAACAGGTTACCCAAGGCCAACTTGAACCCGCGATCGCCGCCTTCCAACAGGCGATCGCCCTAGACCCCAGCCTCACCCCCGCCCACTACAACCTCGGCTTAGCCTACCGCCAAACCGGCCAACTCCAAAACGCCATCAACTCCTTTTACCAAGCCACCCTCACCGACCCAGAATTTGCCCTCGCCTTTTCTAACCTCGGCGCAGCCCTGCTGGAGGGCGGCAATTTAGAACAGGCGGCCTATTTCTTGCAGCAGGCGATCGGCCTAGAAGCCAACCTCGGCCTCGCCCACTACAACCTCGGCTTAGTCCAACAACAGCAGGGCCAATGGGCCGGGTCTGTGCGATCGCTGCAACAGGCCACCCGCCTCAGCCCCCAAGCCCCAGAACCCTTCTATCAACTCGGCCTGAGCTACCAGCAACAAAACCAACTCACTCCGGCCCAACGGGCCTTTCAACAGGCGATCGCCCTCAATCCCAACTATGCCGAAGCACTCTACAGCTTGGGGGCCATTTACTACCAACAGCAGAACCTCCCCGCCGCTTTAGATGCTTTTTTGCGATCGGCCAAGGCCAACCCCAGCTACGCCCATGCCTACTATGGCGGGGGTCTTGTCTTTATGGTCCAAGGCCAATACAGCGATGCGGCCACCCTCTTCCAATACGCCCGCGATCTCTATCAACAGCAGGGCAATACAGGCTGGGCAACCCAGGCAGCGCAACAACTCCAACAAGCCCGCCAAAGTCCCAATCCGCGCTAAATCCCTCTCGTTCCCCCGCTCTGCATGGGAATGCCTCCCCGACGCGCTGCGCCCAGTTCTGCCTAAGGCGCTGTGTCCAGTCCTGCCCGATCGCCCAGCCCAAGAAAATCTAAAAAAAACTTTACAAAGAATCCCTCTTATCGGGACCATAACAAAGGGCTGGCGATCGTCCGGAACATCCACCAGAGTTTCCGCAGCGCAGCCCCGTCTCTGTCTATGTGATCAACGAAAGGTTTGTCATGGAACGCACATTTCTTGCCATTAAGCCCGATGGGGTTCAACGTCAACTGGTTGGGGAAGTCATCCGTCGCTTTGAGGCCAAGGGATTTACCCTAGTGGGCCTGAAGCTGATGCAGGTGAGCCGGGAACTCGCCGAAAAGCACTACGACGTTCACCGGGAAAAGCCCTTTTTCGGCGGCTTGGTAGACTTCATCACCTCCGGGCCATTGGTGGCGATGGTGTGGGAAGGCGACGGCGTAGTGGCCTCCGCCCGCAAAATTATTGGTGCAACCAATCCCCTGTCGGCAGAACCGGGCACCATTCGCGGCGACTTCGGGGTCAGCATTGGCCGCAACTTGATCCATGGGTCCGATGCCGTGGAAACCGCCCAGCGGGAAATTTCCCTGTGGTTCAGCAATGAAGAACTGGTCTCCTGGTCCCCCACCCTAACCCCCTGGCTCTACGAATAATCGGGTCCATCCCCCCTTCGCCAACGTCCCTCGTTCCCATGCTCGGCGTGGGAACGTCTTCCAGACGCTCTGTGTCCAGTCCCGTGAGAGGATCCCCGGAGTAACCAGGGAAGCAGAGAGTGCTAGAGCGCCTAGGGAGGAATTCCCAGGGCAACAAGATTAAACACCCGTAGGGGCAGGTTTTTGAGACAATTTAGGACTAAAACCCCAAATTAAACTAAACCTGCCCTCTTTTAGAGGAATTCCCAGGGCAACAAGATTAAACACCCGTAGGGGCAGGTTTTTGAGACAATTTAGGACTAAAACCCCAAATTAAGCTCAACCTGCCCTCTTTTATCTGATGCTAAATCTGCCATCTTTGAGCCTAATTTATACCAAATCCGTTGAGCCTGAAACAGAATAAACGGGTAGGGGTCGTGCCCCTGTGCCGACCCTCTGACCGCCAAATACAGGGGCAACCACGGGGGGATTGCCCCGACCAAAACGAATCGAGATTAGTCGGATTTGGTATTAGACGGGACGCAGAGCGTCCAGGGAGGCATTCCCACGCAGAGCGTGGGAACGAGAGAATAGTTACAAGAGAAACCGGGATGATAAAATGAGAATGGTTCTTATTCCCCCCCGCCATTGGCCCCTCCTCCCATGCTCGACGTTCAGCATCTCAGCGTCTCCTATCCCGGTGTCACTGTCCTCACAGACCTTAATCTGCGCCTTGAGGCCCAGGAATGGGTTGGGCTAATGGGTCCCAATGGGGCCGGAAAAAGTACCTTGCTCAAAAGCATTTTGGGCCTTCTGCCCCGTCACCAAGGCCAAATTCTCTGGCAGGGCAAACCGCTGCAACCCCGCGCGAAAACGGTCGCCTATGTGCCCCAGCGGTCCCAGGTGGACTGGCACTATCCGATCCGGGTGGAGCAGGTGGTGCAACTGGCCGGGGGGCAGGGGTGGCAGTGGCGGACCCCAGCGGCGGCGCGGGTGCGATCGCGGGAAGCCTTGGAACGGGTGGAACTGTGGGAGTTGCGCCATCGACCCTTGGCGGCTCTTTCCGGCGGTCAACAGCAGCGGGTTTTCCTGGCCCGCGCCCTAGCCCAGAATGCCGATTTATTTTTGTTGGATGAACCGTTTACGGGGGTCGATCGGCGCACCGAGGAAATTTTGTGGGACGTGTTGGCGGAGTTGCGATCGGCGGGGAAAGCCATTTTGGTCTGTAGCCACAACTGGGGAGAAATGCTGTACCGCTTCGATCGCCTTGTCCTGCTCAATCGCCACATTATCGCCGACGATCGGCCCGCCGCAGTCCTCACCCCCGCCAACCTCGATCGCGCCTATGGGGGCCATACCCCAACCTTCCCTTGGCTCCATCCCCCCGCCCCCACCCGCCGCATTCCCCCCGCCCCAGTCGGGGTCGGGAATTTTCGCCCTGCTGGTACTAGGGTCTCCTGAGATCATCCCCCATCCCCTTTCAGCCACCCGTAGTGGCCCACCGCCAGCAGAAAGCTCAACCCCGTTAACCCTAGGCAAACCAGAGCCAAGATCACGTCATACAGGCGCTGGGGCTGATTGCCCCGTAAACCGGGCACATAGGACAGGGCAAAGCCCCCTAAAAAGCCGCCTAAATGGCCCCAATTGTCCACGGAGCCGAGGGAAAAGCCCAAAATAAACCCCAAGCCCGCATAGAGGGCGATCGTGTTTTGCAGGGTTTTTCGCCCCGTTTGTTGCCCATAGGCCACCAGCGCCCCAAAGAGGCCAAACAGTGCCCCCGAAGCCCCAACACTAACATAGGCTCCCTGGAGCAGTTGGGGTAAGCGGGTGCCATAGTGGGCCACTAGGCTACTCAGCAGGGCTGCGGTGACCGCCGAGCCGGTGTAGAGGACAACCATGCGGGCAGCGCCGTAAAATTCAATCACCAGGGGCGTAAGATAGCGAATCCAGCCCAGATTAAAGCCCAGGTGAAAGATATGGCCATGGAGCCATGCTGCGGTGAAGACCGTCCACCAGCTTCCCCGCGTGAACAATGGAATTTCGCCCGTTGCCCCAAACATCAGCAGACTTTCCAGGTCGGGCACCAGAATTTCAAAGGGTAAGACGGTGCGGACCCCGCGTAGGTTGACCAAGAGGGTCAGGGCATAGAGGGCAACACAGCCCCACGTCACAAGGGCCACAAAGCCCTGTTGGTGGCGAAACTGCCGGTACTGCCGACCATAACCCCACAGGCCCGGTTGCTGGGTGCCGCAATGGATACAGGTGGACGCAGCCACAGACACCAGTCGATCGCAGGCGTAGCAGTTGGCTACACCCTCAGTTTGCCGCTGAAGCCAGGGGGTGAGTTTAAGCAAGAAGCGAGGGATGACTAACAAAGTCAGAGCAGTGATGGGGGCGATCGCGCCCAAGGCGAGCCAGGGCTGGGTATTGTGTCCCGTTACGATGTCTAATGTCCGTTGAGGATAGCCCGATCGGCCCCTTCTCAGCAATGCCCACCTCTGGAGATTCCCTTGGCCCCCAAGGCAGGGCAGGTCACGCGGGTTGAGACATCATGCTTCTGGCTGTTGGGTCAACTGCACCCACCGGGCTACTCATCCAGTTGCCGCACCGGGGCAGTCCAGAAGGTCGCGTCGGCGCTGGGGGAGGGGGAGAAGTTGGCGGGGTTCCCCAGGTCAAAGTTGGCCGATCGGGGCGGCAGTTCATAAATCTCCCGCAGCACATCATCGAGTTCTTCATAGGTGGCTGGCCCAATCTTATTCAGGGCCACGGTTCCATCCCCCTGCAAGATCACCCACTGGGGAATTTGCACACCATTGTAGTAGTAGCCCTCTTCCTGGGGGGTATAGTCCTGATCCAGCAGGAGGCCATCCACCGTTACCGGCAACAGGCCCAAGTAGCGGGTATAAAACGCCTGGAGTTGGCTCATGACGATCGCATTTTGCTTACAGTCAAAGCTGTCGTCAATGTAGAACATCAGTACCGTAGGCCGGTGATTTTTGAGATTGGCGGCGAGGTTTTCCCGTGGGGGGACTAGGGAGCCATTCCCGGCATAGAGGGGAAAGATATTGCCATCAAAGCGATCGTCCGTCAGCCCTGCCCAAGCCGGTTGCACCGCCAGCAGACTGACCAGAATAAAGCCCAGCAGTGAGGCCAGGATTTGGCCCGATCGCCCTTTATCTCTGCGGTGGGCCGTGGGGCGATCGGGGGCGATCGGGCTGGGGGCGGTTCCGAGCAGTGTGGGATTGAGACTAAAGTTGGGCTTCACCATGGTTTGCCTTAAAGGTTGAATTCAGCGGGTGCCTTTCACGTTGGCCAAGGGGCGGACTAAAGTCCGCACTACGAGACGCACGGCGGACTAAAGTCCGCACTACGAGACGCACGGCGGGCCTTTTGAGACAGGTTAGGGGCTGGGTTGCACAGTGCAATACACCCCATTAAACGGGGTCGATTTCACTGTGGCGGGTTCACCGATCGGGGTAGGCGCAATCCCAGCCAGGGCAACCACGGGGGGTTTGCCCCTACCGGGATCGTTCTCTTCAGCAGCAGCGCCGGAATTCCTCGATTTCTCCCTGTTTAAGGGGAGTTAGGGGAGATTCTGGGTGATGAACCCAATCCGATCGGCCCCTACAGCGCCTTAAAGACGGTTTCTGCGGCAGCTAGGGTGCGATCGATGTCCTCATCGGTGTGGGCCAGGGAGGTAAAGCCCGCCTCAAACTGAGACGGAGCTAGATAAACCCCCTGCTCCAGCATTCCCCGGTGAAAACGGCTGAATTTCTGCAAATCCGACTGCTTTGCGTCTTCATAGTTGCGCACCGGACCCGCCGTAAAGAAGAGGCCAAACATGGCACTAATCGAGCCACCACAGACCGCATGGCCTGCGGCCTTGGCCCGCTCCAGCAAGCCCTGGCTCAGGCGCTGGGTCAGCTTCTCTAGGATCTCGTAGGATCCCGCTCGGCCCATAATTTCCAAGGTTTTAATCCCCGCCGTCATCGCCAAGGGATTCCCCGACAGCGTACCGGCCTGGTACATGGGGCCAGCCGGAGCCACCATTTCCATAATGTCCCGCTTACCGCCATAGGCTCCCACCGGCAGACCGCCCCCGATGACCTTGCCCATGGTGGTCAAGTCTGGCGTTACCCCAAACTTCTGTTGGGCACCGCCGTAGGCAATCCGGAATCCCGTCATCACCTCATCAAAGACCAGCAGGGCACCGTTAGCCTGGGTCAGTTCCCGCAGCCCCTCCAAAAAGCCCGGTTCCGGCGTAATAAAGCCTGAATTCCCCACGACCGGCTCCAGAATCACCCCAGCAATCTCGTTGGGGTTATCGGCGAACAGTTGCTTCACCGCTTCTAAATCGTTGTAGGGAGCGGTCAGGGTCGCAGCGGTGACCGCCTTGGGCACACCGGGGGAGTCGGGCAGACCGAGGGTGGCAACCCCAGACCCAGCCTTGACCAAGAACATATCGGCATGGCCGTGGTAGCAGCCCTCAAACTTGATCACCTTCTCCCGTTGGGTGTAGGCCCGCATCAGGCGCAACACCGCCATACAGGCTTCGGTGCCGGAATTGACAAAGCGCACCATTTCGACGCTGGGCACCGCATGGATCACCATCTGGGCCAGGACATTTTCTAGCTCGCAGGGGGCACCAAAGCTGGTTCCCTTGTCTAGGGCCGATCGCAATGCCGCGATGACCTCTGGGTGGGAGTGGCCACAAATTGCCGGTCCCCAGGTACCCACATAGTCAATATATTGGTTGCCGTCCACGTCCCAGGCATAGGCACCCTGGACTCGATCGAAGACGATCGGCTGTCCCCCAACCGACTTAAAAGCCCGCACCGGAGAACTGACCCCCCCCGGCATCAATTTCTGGGCGGCTGCAAAGATCTCTTCAGACTTTTGGGTTTTGAGAATAGATGTAGTGACCAAAACGCTTCCCTCGATACTGTGAATACCGTTTAGATTTAGGTGTTTATGATGTCAGCGGGTTTCCCCAGTCAAACAAGCTGTGGCCAAGCTGCGATCGAACACGCCGCGATCGAACACGCCGCGATCGGCAACGCTCTAGAAGGGCCACCCCCACAGGCAACCCCCTCACCACAGACGCAGACAACCGAGATAAAAAACAGGGGGGCTAAAAGACTCTGCAATTGACCAACACAGTTCTCAGAACCCTTAAGCCATCAAGGATTAGAGACTACAGCACCGCTCCTCCGGAGACAGCTTTGGTGGTCAGGCACAATTTTTCAGCATCTTCTAATGTACACCCCTAGGCGATCGGTCCATCGCAGCCCAGGGCAGAAAGGCCCATCCCTAACCCAGCGGCAACCCTAGTAACGCGGGGCTGCGGGGCTAATTGACAGACAAAAGGGGGGTCAAACCTAGACGCAGCAAGCGGGTCAAGAAGCCTGACCCCGATGTTTATATTTCTTTAATAGCGGGGATCAGGTCCGTGAGATACACCCAAGCCTTGCGGCATCGACGGTAGGGGCTGGGTCTCTCAGCCCGATTGGGGGATTGACGAGAGGGGACAAAATCCTGAATTAGGTGCGAAAACTGCACCCCTACCGCTAGATATAGTGATATTCCGGCTAAGATCTAGAGTTTCCGAGGTGCCCTTCAGTCCCTGAGCCTAGGGAGCCTTAAACTCTTCCAACGTGCCGCCCAAGGTTTCCTGGGTCAAGTTTAGGAGCGGCTCCACCAACTGAAATTGGGAGGGCGTGAGGTGTTTATGGATCACAACCTTCATGGCTTCATAGGTAATGTAGCAATTGCGACGCACCCCAAAGGCTCTCATGATGGTTTGGAACCAGAGCAAAAAGCGCTCTTGGAAGGTTGCGGAATCGTTGAGGAGAATCGCGGCGGCAATGTAGCGCAAAACCCGCAGGGTGTCGGCCTTCCATTTGCTGGCAAAGTCCATGCCCTTGACTCGCAGGACTTCGGGATACTTCTGTTCTAAAAGCTGATAGGTCTCCTCGACCAGTTTTTCTTCCAGGGACTGGAACAGCAGGTAGAGCGCCCGACGATCGGGGAAGGCTTGGCCAAAGGTGTCGAGGAATTGCAGGTCCTCATCGGTGGCGTAGCGATCGGGGGTCATCTGCTCCAGGGCGTGTAGCTGGCTCAGCATGGTTGGGAGGTGCTCCGTAGTTCACAGGTTCTCAAGGATTGAATGCGGCCACTAGGCCAACTTTTGGGTTCCGGCAGTGGCGCTGGGAAGGGCGGAAAAGGCAACTGGGCTATCCCTCTCTGGCGATCGACCGATCGGCGGAATCTGGCAATTCTCCATGATTGACTTAACAATTGCGTTGACCATACTTTACAGCAAAGCCCCTCAGCCCTATCCGGAGAGCAGCACTATGGCCCATGGAGCCAGAGGGGTTTTGAGACTATGGAGGGGTTTGAGATTATGAAGGGTTTTGAGATTATGGTTTTACACCCGAAGTAGGATTTTCCCCACGAAAGTATGATTTCAACTTCAACCCTGGGTTATCAGGAGGCAATATCAGGTTGAACAACGAGCACCATCCACTCCGTCGGCTCAGTCCATTCCGTCGGCTTAGTCAGAGCCATCGGCTTAATCAGCTCAGTCAACGCTTTCGATCGCCCTATTACTCGTCCTTTCTCCGGCGACTGTTGCTGTGGACCGTGAGCCTAGCCCTTGGGTTAAGCCTAGGACTCAGCGGACTGGGGCGAGATCGGCTAGACCAGCCCAGTTGGAGCCAAGAAGATCCCCCCCCAGATGCCTCCACTGTTCTACAGGCACCGCCACAAAACCCCGATACCTGCCGGATGGGGGTCTATATCACCGATTTACGATCGTTTGACCTGGGGGAACAGTCTTTCACGGCTGATTTTGAGGTATGGAGTGTCTGTCCACGGGCCGATCTAAAACCTTTAGAGAGCTTTACCCTGTTAAATGCGGTGAGTTGGTCCAAGGGCAATAGCTCCACCCTAGAGGTTGCCAACCAATCCGATAGTTTTACGTCACGGGAAGTCTTGTATTGGTCCAGGACCGAGATCAGCGCTACATTTTTCTATAACTGGAACCTCCGCAATTATCCCTTCGATCGCCAAGTTCTCACCATTGGGATTCAAGAATCGACTCAAGATGTGGAAAGCTTTATTTATACGCCAGACTTTGAACAGTCGGGCTACCCCCGTTCCCTACGCTTTAGCGATTGGGAGATTACCGACTTCCGAATTCAAGAATCTCCAGTCATTTACGACACAACCCTCGGCAATCCGCTGATCCAGGAGGGTAAGGGGGCGTATTCCGCCCTCAAGGTGAGCGTAGAGCTACAACGGACAAATTTGATTAGTTTCCTGAAGCTCACGGCAGGCGTTTATGCGGCAGTGGCTCTTTCGGCGATGACCCTGCTATTGGGGGAAGATCACTCCGATCGGCTGGGGATCTTGGTCGGAACCCTGTTTGCAGCCGTCGTCAACCTTCAAGTTGCCTCGGACTCCCTAGGACAAGACGGTGAGTTTGGCCTGATGGACAGTATTCATGTCTTGTCGATTCTCTATATCTTCAGCGCTGCCTGTATTTCACTCTATTCCCGCCACTTAAGCGAAATTGGCAAGGAGAAGCGGGCACTCTGGCTCGATCGCCAACTCTCTCTCCCCATCTTTTGCATATCCTTTACAATCCTGAATATTATCCTCATTTCCTATGCCGCGATCGTGGGCTAGGCGAGGAACTGATTTCTTTTTTTTCGCGCTCAAGCGCCCCGATCGCCATGTTAATGCTTATTTTCCGCATCAAAGATCACTGGTACGCCCTTGAGGCCACCCATGTGGTCGAAGTTGTGCCCCGCATTCCCCTGCGGGAAGTGCCCAGCGGTCAACCCTATTTAGCAGGCTTTTTGAATTACCGAGGCACCCTTGTCCCCGTTATTGATTTGGCCCGTTTAATCGAGCAACAAACCAGTTGCCCTCACCTCAGCACTCGCATCATGATGATCCAGTACCCAGTTCCCCAAGACTCGCGCCTGTGCCACTTGGGACTGATTGCGGAGCAAGTGACCGAAACCCTCAACCCCGCCCCCCGCGAGATCCGTCCCCTCAACCTCGACTCGCCCCGATCGAACTATTTGGGAGGCATGGTGCTCGACGATCGGGGCATGATCCAATGCATTGATCTAGACAAGCTCTTTTCCTTTTTGCGATCGGAAAATGCCCTACCCACCCTCTAAGGGGCCGCTCCCTCCCTCACAATCCCCACCTAGCCCTAGGCACCGGTCCTAGGGCGTGTCATCCATTAACCGTAGAAACCTTGGGGTATCAGAGTGACACGCCCGCCCCAGTTTTATCGGCTAGGGGCTGTAATCCTGACCCTCAGGGCATTCTAGGACTACATGATGACAGCCCCTAGCCCTGTCCATAACCCTCTACTGGAATTATCGCCATGCTACAAAACAGATCCATGGAGGATCGCCTACGCCTCGCCTTTGGCTTTATGGGCGTTTTAATCTTAATTATGGCCCTCCTAGGCTGGTTTACCAGCGAACGCCTTGGTGTTCACATTGCCACACTCTCAGACAACTCCCTGCCCAGCGTCAACGGCCTTTGGAAAATCAATGAAGGCCAAACCCAAATTGAATCCTCCGAGCGGGGCTTGCTTAGCACCATCATGACCCTAGAAGAGCGTCGCACGGAAATAGCCCGGATTGATAGCGCCTGGAAGCAAATTGATGAGGGGTTCAAGGAGTACGAGACTGCGCCAACTGTGCCGGGAGAAACCGAGCTTTACCAAGACTTTCAGGATAAGTGGGCAGCTTGGGAACAGCAGCACCAAATTTTCTTGAAAATTAACCAGGAATTTGAGACCTTAGGGGTTTTCTCGCCCTTTACCCAAGCAGTAGGCTCAACACAGCCCGGTTCAACCAGCCCCGACCCCAGCCCCGCCAAAGTTCAGGAAGCCGAAGCCACCCTCCTACGGCTCGAAAACCAAGCCAAGGAAGGGCGAGATGAGTTTCAAGCCGCCACAGATGCCCTGTTGGAACTCATCAACCTGAACCAACGCGCCGCCATCACCGCCAGCGAGACCGCCCGCAAAGATGTGGCCCAAAGCCGGTTTTGGGGATTGGTGGGAATTTTCCTAGGACCGTTAACCGCTGTGGTTTTCGGGATCTTTTTTAGCAATACGATCGCCAAACCCCTCGGTAGCCGCATTGCGGGAGTTGTCGCGGCAGCTCAGCAAATTTCTGCCGGAGACCTGCGATCGTCGGTGGGTCAGTCCCAACAGGCGGATGAGCTAGGCCAGCTTCAAAATGCCTTCCACTCCATGCAGCAGGATCTCAATACCCTGGTTTACCGGATTCAGCAGTCTGGGCAAGCCATTAATCACTCCAGCAGCCAAATCAACAGGGCAGGGGAAGACCTCCAAACGACGATCGCCCAACAGGCTGCCGCCATTCAAGAAGTCGCCGTCACTTCCCACCAAATTGCAACGACTTCGCGGAATCTCGTTGCTACCATGGATGAGGTTAAGCAATTTTCCCAAAAAACCGCCCATGCAGCCTCAGCCAGCCAATCTGAGCTACAAGAGATGGAATTGGCGATGCGGCAACTGGTGGAAGCAACCCAAGCCATTAGCCATAAGCTGGCGATGATGAATAACAAGGCGGGCAATATCAACCGGGTCATCACCACCATTACCAAGGTGGCCGATCAGACCAACTTACTGTCGTTGAACGCAGCGATCGAGGCTGAGAAAGCTGGGGAATATGGAGCCGGGTTTGCGGTTGTAGCGCGGGAAATTCGCCGCCTTGCTGACCAAACCGCCGTTGCAACCTTGGAAATTGAACAAATGGTCAAGGAAATGCAAACTGCCGTCTCCGGTGGGGTCATGGAAATGGATAAGTTTCAGCAGTCCGTGGGCACCAACGTGGACCAAATCACCCATATTAGCTCCCAGGTCGAGTTGGTGATTCAACAAATCCAGGAACTCACCCCCTGTTTTGTGGAAGTGAGTCAGTCCGTCCAAGAGCAGTCCTCCAGCGCCCAGCAAATTAGTCAGGCCATGGATCACCTCAATCATGCCTCGGAACAAACCCTAAGCTCCGTCCAAACCACCAACTCCGCCCTCAAAACCCTAGAAGCAGCGGCCCAGAGCCTGCGATCGGAAATCTCCCGCTTTCAAGTTGAGCAGCGGACCCAAGACACGGAGGCTTTCGCGTCTCGATGAATGCTGACTTTCCTGAAGCAGAATCACCGCCCCCTGCCAGCCACGACTCTAGCTTCAGTCTGGCTCCCCTCCCGTCACCCCTGGACACCCTACCAGCCGCCCAGACCAGCTTGGTCGCCCCCAGTCAGTTACAAGACTGCTGGAACCGCATCGGGGTCACAGGAGATCACACCTGTTCCCAGTTGCAGCAGGTCATCCACTGCCAAAACTGTCCTGTTTACAGTGCTGCGGGCCGTAGCCTCCTAGAACGGACTGCCCCACCGGGCTATTTAGAGGACTGGCAGCAGGTTTTGGGAGAAAGCAAGGCAGAGCCTAGAACCCTGGCGATCGAGGCCGAGCCTGGTTCAAGCCTGACCCAAACCCTGATCATTTTCCGCCTAGGCCAAGAAACCCTTGCCTTTCCCGTTGCCCTGCTCCAGCGCGTGATGGCCCCGGAGGTGATCCATCGGGTTCCCCATCGCCAGAACTCGGTTTTACTGGGTTTGGTCAATGTTCGGGGCGAAATTCTGCTCTGTTTGTCCCTAGCGGCGCTCCTGAACATTGCAGCTACGCCTAACCCCTCTGCCCAAACCCTAGCCAAGGCTCGCTGGTTAGTCATGGGGGAAGCAGACCAACCCTGGGTCACGCCCGTTGATGAAATCTACGGCATCCACCGGGTCCAAACCCCATCCCTGGAAGCGCCCCCGATCGTCGTCACCCAAACCACGGTGGCCTACACACGGGGCATTGTTTCTTGGCAGGGCGGCAAAGCAACGGTGCTCGATGGCGATCGGCTCCTGGCGGCCTTTCAACAGGCTTCGGGTTAATCCTGGCCGTTCTTCCCTTTTACGATGATTTACGATGATCTTCTTGTCTGCTGCTGCCGTGTAATGGCTCTCTCTCACAGGTACAGGGCGGGACGGGCCAAAGGCTCATCGCACAAGAGAACCCCGGTTAGGGAATGCCGAAGGTGACAGGCCAGCCGTCTCGTCCTAAGCTGGGAGCCTCTCACGTTGGCCAACGGTAGTAAACGTTTTTCTTTGGCTCCACTTCCCAGAATTTTCCTGAATTCGCCTGAACTGCCCTCCACCCCTCCTCCACCATGGTTATTCCCCTCGATCCGGCTCTAATGGACACCTTCTGCCAGGAAGTTGAGCAACAGGTTGCCGTGCTCAATCGCAGTCTGCTGGATCTAGAAGCCCATGCGGACCTTTCGGCCCCAGGACTGGAAGCCTTGGAAGCTCTGATGCGATCGGCCCACTCCCTCAAAGGGACAGCCCGAATGCTGGAGCTACAGCCCGTTGTTGAGCTTATACACCGACTAGAAGCGTGTTTTGTCGCTATTCAGCACCAAGGCAGCGGTTTAGAGCCAGCATCAGCGCCGTTAGAACCAACATCAGCGCCGCTAGAGCCAGCCACCGCCCTCCCCCCATCGGGGCCACCCCTGCAATCAAGGGAAATTGATCAGTTTCTGGCAGTTGTGGACTGGTTAGAGCAACTGGGCAAGGCCACAGCCGAGACCCTACACCCCTGGCTCCAAAGCCAAGCAACTGCCCTAGAAACCCTGCAAAATCAGCTTAAACAGTTCCTCATCGCCCACGGTAGTGACTCTGGCCTGGAGTTGAGCCAAAGCGCCAGCGTCAACCCCACCGCCTCCCGGAGCGGCCCCCTCAGCACCCGCGACCCCAGTGCCCTCGCCCAGTCCGGGGGGGAGTCGATCGATCGGGTGGTGCGCGTCAGTGCCGACAATCTCCACCGCATCATCAGCCTTGCGGGAGAATCCCTGGTGGATGCGAACTGGCTCCAGCCCTTCGCCGACTCCCTCTCCCAAATTAAACTGGCCCAACAGGAACTGGCCAAAACCCTAGAGCACCTAGAGCGGGAAATTAACCACCATTTCAGCCATAATCCGGCCTTGGAACCCAACTTGCCCAACCAAGCCGTCATTTCCTATGAACATTTGATCCACGCAGCCCGCCACCAAGAGCAGCAATGCCGCGACCTCCTCGACGATCGCCTCAGTGACCTAGAACTGTATGTGCGCCGGAGCTTGAACCTGTCCGATCGCCTCTACCGAGAGGTCATCCATGCCCATATGCGGCCCTTCAGTGATGGAGTGGCCGGATTTCCGCGTATGGTTCGGGATTTAAGCCAGCAGGTCCAGAAAAAGGTCCGGTTTGAGGTGATTGGCAAGGCAACCCTCGTCGATCGGGACATCCTCAAAAAGCTAGAAGCCCCCCTCACCCACATTCTGCGCAATGCGATCGACCACGGCATTGAACCCGTCGCCCAACGGGAAAGCCTCGGCAAACCCCCCCAGGGCTTAATTCGCCTGGAAGCCCTGCACCGGGGCGGTATGTTGGTGATTAGCATCAGCGACGATGGCCGGGGCATTGACCTAGAAGCCCTGCGCCAGAAGGTCTGCGATCGCGGCTGGGTCACCCCGGAGATGGCCCCCAAGCTCAGCACCCAAGAATTGCTTGATTTTCTCTTTTTACCGGGATTTTCCACAGCCCCCCAAGTCACCGACCTCTCCGGTCGCGGCGTGGGCTTAGATGTGGCCAAAACCATGGCGGAGGAGGTGGGCGGACGGGTGCAGGTTTCTAGCCAACAGGGCCAAGGCACTCGTTTTTCCTTTCAACTGCCCCTTACCCTGTCGGTCATGCGGGCGCTCCTGGTCCAAATTGGTGGCGAACCCTATGCCTTTCCCCTAGCGCGGGTAGACCAAATTGTGCGGATTCCTGCTACTTCCGTGGCCTGGGTGGAAGGAAGACGGTTTTTCCACAAAGATAATCAAAATATCGGCTTGATTCCGGCCCATACGATCCTGGAAGTCCCCAGTCTCAACCTCAGTTCTACGGACTTGGCGGTGGTGGTCATCCAAGATCGGGGCCAAGCCTACGGCTTAGTGGTTGAAGATTTTTTAGGGGAAGAGGATTTAGTGGTGCGGCCCCTAGACCCGCGCCTGGGCCGGGTGCGAGATATCAGCGCGGTGGCTTTGCTGCAAAATGGCAACCCGGTGGTCATTGTCGATGTGGGGGAGTTGGTGCGATCGATCGATCAATATCTCAGCACCCACCAGGGCTTGCCGATCGGCTGGGACAGCTACCCCACCCCGCACCAAGGCCACTGTATTCTGGTGGTGGACGACTCTCCCACGGTGCGCGAAACCCAGCGGCGCATCCTCGTCGAGCAGGGCTACAGCGTCAACCAGGTGGGCAGCGGTTTGGAGGCATGGGAAGCCCTAGGGGAGCAGCCCTACGATTTGGTGATTACGGATGTGGACATGCCGGGAATGACGGGGGTAGAACTGGTGCGAAAAATCCGCAATCACTCCCGTTTTCAGTCCCTTCCGGTGATTATGGTTTCCTATCGCGATCGCCCTGAGGATCAAGCCCTCGGCCTCGAAGCTGGAGCGAATCTCTACCTCACTAAAAGCAGCTTTCAAGACGACACCTTTCTCCAAGCCGTCCACACCCTCCTCGGCACGGCCTAGTCGATACGCCTTGTTCCCAGGCATATTCTCGTTCCCCCGCGATCGCCGGGGACTGCCTGCCCCGACGCTCCCGCGTTCTGACCGATCCCCCTTCAACCGGATAACCCGATCGCCGTGCTTGGTTTTGGCCTTGTTTTACTGGCTTCTCTCTTTTTTTGCGTCCAAAATGTCGTTGTTCGCATTCTTTTTACCCCCACTAACCTAGGGGGATGGCTGGAAACCGGCGGTTTTGTAGAACCCCGTCTCTCTAGCTCTTTTTTACTGCTCGCCATGCGGACCTGCGTTGGGGTTCCCCTCATGGCGGCAGTGGCCCACAGTCTCCATGGCGGCACTTGGGGCGAAATTCGATCGCTCGCCCACCGCCACAACCGTCGCCTTTTGGGCCAAACCCTAGGGGGGGGCGGCTTAATGTTTTTGTACCTGATCCTGCTTTACTTTGCCATTGGTCTGATCCCCACAGGCATCGCCCTAACCCTATTTTTCACCTATCCCAGCTTTACAGCCCTTTTTTCTTGGCTCTGGTTTGGCACTCGTCCGACTGCGTTCCGTTGGGTCATTATTACGACGATTTTTCTGGGGAGTAGTTTAACGGTGGTGGAGGACTGGGGCGGTCAGATCAGCCTGGATCCGATCGGAGTCGGCCTAGGCATTGCCTCCGGTGTCGCCTATGCCCTGTACACGGTTAATGCCCAGGTCTGCTTTCGCCACATTCACCCCGTTCCCTTCACCTGGATTAGCTTTAGCCTCACCTTGGGGCTATCTAGCCTCAGTCTCTGGCTGTGGCCCCTGCTGAACCCGGATTTTGGCGGCTTTGGCTTGAATAACAGCCCGATCGCCCCGACCCATTGGCTCCCCCTGTGGCTTGGGGGGCTAGTCTCTGCTTTGGTGACGGTCACGGCCCATCTGCTGACGAATTTGGGCATTCGGGCGATCGGCGCAACGGCAGCAGCCCTAATTTCCGCCACAAATCCAACTTTAACGGTGATTTTGGCCTGGATCCTCCTCCAGGAGCAACTTCAGCCCATCCAAATCCTAGGCGTGGCGATCGTCACCGCGAGCGTCGCCCTCCTCAGCCGCGAATACCAACCCGATCGCCCCCCGTCTAAATCCGCCTAATCCCGTCTTTATCCGTTTAGATCCATCTAGATCCATCTAGATCCGTCTTTATCCGTTTAGATCCGTCTAAGCCCGCTTTAATCCACCTAAATCCGCCTAAATCCGTTTTTTATCCGCTTAGATCCGTCTAAGCCCACCTAAATCCGCTTGAATCTGTCTAAGTCCGCCTTTATCCGACCCATCCCCTAGTCCACCCCAATCATAGTAGGGTAGACAATATCCAGCCCAAGACTGGGCATCCTGCCCCCCCTCACTGCCCCAACCCAGACCATGCTTCCCCCCGATCACCCCATCGTCCACCAAAGCTTTGCCATTATCGATGCAGAAATCGGCCCCCACAGCTTCACAGCGGCGGAATATGCCATCGTTCAGCGGATGATCCACAGCACCGCCGACTTTAGCCTTAAGGAGCAGATCTATTTCAGTCCCAGCGCGATCGATCGGGGCATCACCGCCCTACGCCAAGGACTGCCGATCGTCACCGATGTCACCATGGTGCGCCAAGGCGTGAGCAACCTCGCCAAGCAGGGCTTTGGCAATACCCTCGTGGCCGCGATCGACCATGGCGACACCCCCGCACCGGGCAAAACCCGCACCGAAACCGGGATGAACTACTGCATCTCCCGCTACCCCCAAGCCCTTTACGTCATCGGCAATGCCCCAACCGCACTGCTGACCTTATGTGAGGCGATCGACCAAGGCCGATCGGCTCCGGCCCTCGTCATTGGCGTACCCGTGGGGTTTGTGGCCGTCACCGAGTCTAAAGCCGCCCTCGCCGCGCTTTCTGTGCCCCAAATCCGGGTCGATGGTCGCAAAGGCGGCTCCCCCGTAGCAGCGGCGATCGTCAATGCCCTCATTCGCCTTGCTTTATCCCCAACCCCTTGACCCCTGGGCATTCCCCCCTCTCCCAACACCAACAAAAAAAGGGGCTTGCGCCCCCGATGAAAAGGGGCTTACGCCCCCGATATTTTTTGATGGCTGAACAACCGGACTAAAGACAGAAAACCACCCTCCCTCAATCCGGTTTGTCTCGGCTGAGTCAGTCTCGGCTTAGTAAGTCTCAGCTTAGTCAGTCTCGGCTTAGTAAGTCTCAACGTGCCAACGGTGGGCACGCTTCAGGTCTTTCTGGTACTCCTTCCAGTCCACCCCTTCAGCCGCAGCCACAGCGGTCATCGCCTCATCAATGCCGCCTTCCATACCTTTAAGACCGCACATATAGGTGTGGGTGTTGTCCTGCTTAATTAGCTCCCACAGTTCCTTAGAATACTCAGCCACACGGTGCTGAATATACATCCGGCCCCCTTCAGCGTTCTGTTGTTCCCGGCTGATGGCATAGGTCAGGCGGAAATGATCGGGGAATTCCTGCTGCATCGCCTCTAGCTCTTCGCGGTAGAGCAGGTTCGGACTCTTGGGCACCCCAAAGATCAACCAAGCCAAGCCCTTAAATTCATAGTCGGGGTTGAGCTTGCGCTCCTCCGCCTTGAACATCCGCCACAGGAAGGCCCGGAAGGGAGCAATCCCGGTCCCGGTGGCCAGCATGATGATATTGGCGTGGGGATCTTCAGGCAACAGCATTTCTTTGCCCACAGGACCGGTGATTTTAACATCGGTGCCCGGTTCTAGGTTGCAGAGATGGGTGGAGCAGGTGCCATAGACCATCTCGCCGGTTTCGGGGTGCTGGTACTCTAGCTGACGCACACACAATGAGACCGTCTTACCGTCCAGGTCATCCCCATGGCGAGTGGAAGCAATGGAGTAGAGACGGAGCTTGTGGGGCTTGCCCTTGTCGTCTGTCCCTTCAGGGATAATGCCAATGCTTTGGCCTTCCACATAGGTTAGGTCGCCGCCGGAGAGGTCAAACTTGATGTGATTGACCAAGCCAACGCCCCCTTCACCCACGAGGGGTTCGTTGGAAATACACTTGCCCACGAAGGGACTGTTGGGGCGATAGGTGTTGACTGGAATCGCTGTTTTGGCTTCTTGTGCAGTCGTCATGGGCTATCTGAGTTAGGGAATAGGGTTCGCAGGCTGCGATCGCTGGGGCAAAAGCCACAGCAGATGCTCAAGCACATTTACAGTCTGTTAATCGATCAATTTAGCAGAACCGATGAGCCTGTCCAAGTGAACGGTGGGCTTTTCTGGCTTGAGTCAGAAAGCAATGGCACTTGGCAACCCTTCGAGACATTCCTTGATTTTTCGTCATCATTGCCCCCTCCGCCCTCACCCTGAATCGCGCTTGGTCCCGCTCTCGTCTCTCGTTTCTCTCGTTCCCACGCTCCGGCGTGGGAATGCCTCCCCAGACGCTCCCGCGTCGCGACCAACCCACCGCCCCTTAGCGTTTAATCAAAACCATCACAGCAACAGCCAAGACAAAGTAACCAAAGCCTTTTTGCAATTGGTCGGACCGAAGACGGCGGCTCAGGGAGGCTCCGGCCAAGGTGCCACTGCTAGCGGCGAGGGTAAAGGTCGCCACTAAGCCCCAATCCAAGGTGACTTGGTTTAGGTAGCCGAGAAAGCCGGTGACGGAGTTAATGGCAATAATCACCAGGGAAGTGCCGATCGCCTGCTCCATGGCCACCCCCGCCACCAAGACCAGGGCCGGAATAATCAAAAAACCGCCCCCAACCCCCACAAAACCCGTCACCAAGCCCACCCCGATCGCCTCCAGGCCCAGATCGCAACCTGTGGCCACCCAGGTTAACCCAGGTCGCGATCGGGGCACGATCGGCTCCGGTGCCGGTAACCCAGGGGCGATCGGCGGGGGGGATTCCTTGCGGATCATCAACAGACTGGCCAGCACCATCACCGTCGCAAAGGCCAATAACTGCATCTGTTCGCTCACCTGGGGCAGGGCCGCAATCTGGGAGCCTCCCCAAGCTCCAACCATGGCAAAGGGGGTAAATTGGGCCGCAATTTTGAGGTTGACGTTGCCCCGTCGCCCGTGGGGAATCGCGCCGATGACACTCACCATCCCCACAACGATCAAACTCATGGCGATCGCCGTCTTGGGACTCAGCCCCAACACATACATCAAAATCGGCACTGCCAAGATCGACCCCCCGCCCCCAATCAGCCCCAAGCTCAGGCCAATCCCCACCGCCAGGACATTCCCCACGATCGCGCTCAGCATAGATGTATTCCCAATCCCCAACGTTAGTCTCACCAAAGGTTAGGACCGATCGGCCTCGGTCCCTTGCGATCGCCCACAACGGGCTAGGCAGGGCTAGACCCGGTTATAGGGCAGCTTCGCCAACAGCATCGCCAAAGCACAGGTGTTGCTCACCCCCGCAAAGACCAAACCCGACCCCACAAAGCCACTCAGGATCAAAAAGGCAGGGTTGACAAAGTGCCCTAACACAACCCCGGTAACCACCAGGGAACCAGCCACAATTTGGACTTGGCGCATCAGGCTAATGGGGGCTTTGCGATCGACCACCGTCGGCAATCCAGCCTGTTTCCAAGCATCTAAGCCCCCCTCTAGTTGGATCACCGTTTCATAACCCACCGCCAGCAATTTCCGCGCCGCTTCACTAGAGCGATTCCCCGTTTTGCAGGACAGCACCAGGATTTGGTTCGGCGCAACGGCGGGCAGTTGGGCCGGGTTCAAGCTGGACAGCGGCACAGAAACGGCCCCGGCAATGTGCTCCCCTCGGTATTCCACGGGTTCGCGAACATCGGCTAAGACCACGGTGCCCTGCTGGAGTTGGGTGTTGAGGGTTGCGGCATCCATGGATTGGAGACCGCCCGCAGTGGCGAGGGGGAGAGGCAAAACAGTTGGGGTCATGGCGTTTCCTTATCGGTACAAAATCAAGACAAAATCAGGACAAATCCCAGACAGGATGAGCAACCTTAAAAAGCTGGGTTTGGGGAGAGAACAGCGTGCAGGCTTCGGTTCACTGGGGTTCGATCGGGCGCAATCGGGCACATTTCACACTTGCCCCCAGACAGCCGAGACGGCTATCCCACCAAAACCTTTTGGGTGGGGATGTAGCCCTAGAGGGTGGGGCTGGGGGGGCTAAGCCCTGGCCAGTTGGCCACAGCCCTGGTTGGCGGGGAGCGCTTCGGCAATCTTTTTGGGATTGGGCAAATTGAGGTTGCTCATCAGGGCAATAAAGCTGTCGCGATCGTGGCCGAAAAAGCGAGGATTATGGCGCATTTCTTCACCAATGGTAGAAACGGTGCGGCCTTTGTAGTCGTGGCCGGGATAGACCAGGGTTTCCGGCGGCAGGGTGAAGAGGCGCTGGGTAATGGCATCGTAGAGCAGCCCCGCATCGCCGCTTTGGAAGTCCGTCCGGCCACAGCCCCGAATCAGCAACGAGTCGCCCGTCAAGACCCGATCGGCGTTGACCTTAAAGGCGAGATGGCTGTCGGTGTGGCCCAGGGTCTCGATCGCCTCGATCGCAATGGACCCCAGCAGCAACACCTCACGGTCCAAAACTTCCCGATCGGCACAGTCCACTTGGGCATTGTGGGGAACTAAGCCCTGGCAACCCGTGCGCTCCCGCAGTTTCCCGGTTCCCGTGACGTGATCGGCGTGGACATGGGTCTCTAGGCAAAACTCAAGTTTGAGGTCTAGCTCTTGCAACAGTTGCCAGTCCCGATCGACCTGCTCCAACACGGGATCCACCAAAGCAGCCATTCCGGCTTGGGGATCGGCGATCAGATAGGTGTAGGTGCTGGTTTCTGGATCAAACAGTTGACGAAAGAGCATAGTGGGATCCTCGTTTTCATCGCCGTTATTCATTATCTGACTATATGGTAATACAAGGGGTATCTTTGTGCAACCCGTAGCAGCACGATCGTGGGCAGCATCTGGGGGTCCATAATGGGATCCCCCCGAATCTGGGTCAGGGTCGTGCCGCCAGGAAGACAGAGGAGTTGAAACCGCTGACGATCGGCCCCATCCTGACCAGAGCGCTCAACTTTGGAAGAAAGAAGCACAAGCTCTGCCAGACTAGCCCACGACTTTTCAAGGCTTCTACCGTGACCATCGCCCTGGACTACCCGCGATCGGCTCCTAGCCCTCGCGCTGTGCTTCATCCCTCCGTGCCCAACCCACCCACTCCCCGTTGGCCCGCCATGCAAGACCCGACCTATCAGCGTGCCTCTGTGCTGAATCAGCAGACCTACGAGCAGCTTAAAATGGCCCTTGGTCTCAATCTGCGCCGCCAACTCTTTATCGGTGTTTGCGACAATCTCAATTTGCGCAATCAAATCGCCGTGCAACTCCATGCCGAATTGGGCCAAGGTCAGCACCAGGGGAATCACTACCGACCGGGGGGGCAACTGGTCAGCCTGATGTTGGACCTCAACGACCCCAACCCCGTGGGACAGGTCGCCCGCTGGTTACGGCCCCAATTGCCGCCCCAGGGCAGCGATGGCATGACGTTACCGGGGATCTTGGGCTTTCAGATGTTGGGGATTGAGCATTTAACCCAACAACCGGCAGCGGTACAGCGCTTATTTTTGAGTTATTTACGATCGATCGATCGCAGCCTCGTCCACTTCAACTTCAGCCTGCTGCTGTGGGTCAATCGGCCCTGGGGCTATATGATCCGCCAATTTGCGCCGGAGTGTTGGAACTGGTGTACCGGCATCTTTGAATTTATGGGCGATCCCGTCCCGATGCTGTCGCCGCTGTTTGAAGCCCCGCCCCAAGCCGTCCAGGTTACCGCCACCCCCCTCACCCCGCCCCCCCGGCCCGCCAGCGCTGCCCCTGGAGTCCCCCCCCGATCGCCCCAGATCCCCCTCAGCACCCCTCACCCCGCCCCCCCCGCCAACGCCACCCCCCTCACCACCACCCATCCCAACACCTACGGGGATCTGTTGGAGATCTTTTCCCAGGATATGGCGGATTTACCCGCAGAAGTGGCCATCGCGGAAGCCTATGCCCAGGAGATCTCTTCCCAATCCTCCCAATCTCCCCCATCCCCACCGGGACAACCCTTCCCCGCCTCGCAACCGGCACCCCAGCAACCCCAACCGTACCCCCCCCAATCCCGCCAACAGCCCTTCCAACAGCCCCAAGCTTGGCAACCGACTCCGCAGGTTCCGCCCACCGCGCCACAGTCCCCCCAATCTCCCCAGTTCTGGCAAGCAGCCCCCCTGCCCCCGGCTCCTGCCGCACCTCCGGCCCCCAAGGCACCCCCCCAGCCCCCAGCCCAGACCCCCCCTAGCGCCCCCCCATTCTGGTTCGATCCGGAGCAACTGAATCAACTGGTGCCCATTAACTCCCTGGAAGCCCTCAATGCCCATCTCCAGGCCAACCAGAATCATCCCACGGAAACAAAATTTGCCAATTCAGCCCAAAACGGCTCTAAATCCTCCCAAAGTCCGTCTCCCCAAAGTTCTTCCCCCATCTCCCCCAACCTCCCCAAGGGCCATAAAGCCTATGGCGAGGAGCCGATCGGCCCAGACCCGATCGGCCATCCCGATGCAGTCCCATTCCTCAATCTCCAAGACCTAGCCAGCCTCGGCGATCCCCCCCCAGCGGTGCAGCAGCCCACCGCAAAGGCCCAGCAGCCCACCGCCCCCGGTGCAGGCCCAGCAGCCCCCAAAGTCAGCCAAAATGGGCAGAAACAGGCTCCTGTGCCCCAAGCGGTCAGCAGCGCCGCCGAGGACGAGGATGCAGGCGAAGTAACCCTACCGCCGCCGCCGCCCCCCAACAGCGTCGCCGGAATTGAAGCCCGGATTGCCCACCTGCGCAAAGTCCAAGCGCCCATTAAAGCGCTAGCCGGAGCCTATCTCGATCTAGGCCGCTACTATCGCACTCGCATTGAGCAGGGCAGCAGCGAGGCGGAAGTGCTCAAAGGGGCAGTTATGGCCTATGAGCAGGTGCTGGAATGGCTCTGTTTTAGCGAAATTTCCCCGGAAGAGCTAGGAAATGTGGCATGGTGCGATATTTTGAATGATTTAGGGACGCTGTACTGGATGGCAGCCCGATCGGCCCCGTCGCGGGAAGACGGGCAGGAGTACCTCAAGCAGGCGGTTCAGTCCTATAACCTGGGCCTTAAGAAAACCGATGAGGCCGAGCAACCCCGCTCCTATGCAATGTTGCAGAATAATTTAGGGACCGTATACAGCGATATGGCCCAACAGGGCAATACTTTGGAGAATTTGCGCAATGCGATCGTGGCCTACGAAGCCGCCCTTCGCCATCGCCGCGCCGACACTGACCCCCTTAAATTTGCCGCAACCCAGAACAACCTCGGCACCGCCTACTGGCACTTGGCCCAGTATGAAGACCCCGTTCACAATCTGCAACAGGCGATCGAAGCCTACGACCATGCCCTGCGCTACTACCAGCCCCAGCAAGAACCCAGCAGCTATGCCATGATCCAGAACAACCTAGGCACCGCCTACTGGAATTTGGCCCAACAAACGCAAAAATCTAACCAACCGATCCTTGGTTCTGAAAATCTGAGCTGCAAAGACTGGTTACTGCTGGCGGTGGATGCCTACCGCTCCGCCCTCCACTATCGCACCTTAGAAACCGCCCCAGCGGGCTATGCCGCCACCCAAAACAACTTGGGCACTGCCTACTGGCACTTGGCCAATCTTTGCGATGACGCTGACCCCAACCATGGGCAGTATATGAAGCTCAGTATCCAAGCCTACGAAGCGGCCCTCGAAGCGGCGGATCAGGTCACCTATCGCGATAAAGCCTCAATTTTAAGCTTCGATCGCTCTGCAACCCACAATAATCTCGGTATGGTTTACTACCACGTCGCCCTGTGGGCCAGTCGATCGAAGGGCAGCGAGACTGCAACCGGCACAGGTAACGCTGTGGAGGAAAATTTGCTCACGGCTCTGCACCACCAAGTTCAGGCTGTGCAGGGGTGGCAGTTCCAGCCGGAGTTTTATGCAGCGGCGATCGCCCAAGTGGTGCAAACGGTGCGGACCTGCTACGACCAAGGCGGCACCAGCGGCCAAAATAAAGCCCTCGGTCAGGTTCCCGGTGATTTACTGAGTGTGGTGATGGCTAAGATCTAAGAAGCCGGTTTAATCAGCTTAAACCCGGTTAATTCACCCAAGGGCTGCTGATAAATCGGCGATTCCATGGGGTGCCTTTCCCTGGGTGGGTGCATTTCACGTTTGCCAAGGGGCGGACTAAAGTCCACACTACGAGCCTTTTGAGACAGGGCTGGGGCTGGGTTGCTCCAAAAAGGGGCGGACTAAAGTCCACACTACGAGCCTTTTGAGACAGG
>JAYKJG010000078.1:0-3018 GCA_035286285.1 Prochlorothrix sp. | reverse complement strand
GCTGACAGAAAATTCTGCCCAGGGTGCAAAAGCCGTGCCCCTACAAGACGCTGGGGATCATAGGAGCCAGGTTTCCTAACTGACCCTCTCAGCCTAGGTTTAACCCACTGCTATCCGTCAATCAGCCCTGAATCTGTGCCTTGGCTTGCGGGATCTAGCCCCCCACACTGTCCACAGGAAAGCTACCACAGGGACAGGATGATCAAAAGCCTGAGACATCGCAGAGTAAAGGGTTTCGGCGACTGAACCCCAGGGGTCCATGCCTCGCCCCCCCGGATCTCCCTCCAGGAAGACGGACCAAAAATGTCCCCTAAATTCTTTGCCAACTTCGTGCAAGCTATCACCAAAACTAATGGGTGATCAGGCAGATTTTCGTGATCGCGATCGCCCGATTTCCCCGCTTCTGGGATCAATTTGGATCCAAATTTTTATCCGTTTATGAGCATAAATTTAAGACTTCTTAAGCGCCTTAGTTGAGTCAAAAAAGCCCCTTACTTTAGGACTCTGTTGCATTCGATCGTCCTAAAAGCTGCGCCGGTTATTCTACACGATCGAGCTAGCAATGTCGAGTTTATATCTTTTTCTTAAGGGATATTACCCAAAGTATTCAGCCCCGATCGGGCGATCGCCAATCCCCAAAGCCCCGACACTTTTTGAGGCCCACTTTAAGCGCTCCCAAATCAGCAGCCTCCAGCCCCTTTAGCCATAACCCGACATCAGTATTCCACCCCGCTCCTACCCATCCGGACTTTTCCAGCCCCCTCGTGCCTTCCTGCCTTCCTGCCTTCCTGCCTTCCTGCCTTAGTGCCTTAGTGCCTTAGTGCCTTAGTGCTTTCATCCCTTCGTGCCTTCCTGCCTTCGTGCTTTCATCCCCTCCCTCACCTTCCTCCCTCCCTCACCCTCATGCTCCCTCCTACCCCCACACCTGCAATAGACCCAACAAAAAGGGCATTACCGTCCGGCAATACCCCCTCAAATGCATCATTTCGTTTATAAAGCCAGTGAAGCAGCACAGCCGCCCCACTCCAGTCGCCATAAGTCTAGTGGAGGCAGAACCTCCCCATACGCCTAGGGTACCGGCAGTTGCAAATTCCCGTTGAGCGTTAAGGCCAGATCCGTGACTGGATCCACCGCAATCACCTCAACCTTTTCCTTACCCAAGAAAATCCCGGCCACGGTGCCCGCCGCACTGCCCGCCAGCACTTCCCAGGCATCAATCCGATCGCCCGTAATCGTCGCGATCGCCGCCGCTGCACCCGCCCCGATCGCCCCTCCGATCGCCGCCCGTCCGCCATTGATCTCCTTACGAATCGTCTCCTTGCGCGTCACCACGCCCGAAGCCGCATTCAAAGGAAAACGCTGGCCCGACAGCAAAACCAACTCCTGCGCCACAAACTGAGACCCCCCATTACTGGGCCGCAGTTCACCCACCACCTGACTCCCCGCAGGCACCAAGGTATAGCCAGCACTCGTTAGGGGCTGCTGCACCGTCAAGGTCAGAGGCAGCGTTTCATCGGGCAACAGCAGAATTTTTTCCGTATCAGGGTAAGTAGTCGGGATCACCGTTCCAGAAACCAAGGGCAGCGCCGTCGGCTTGGTCGGCGTAGTGGGGGTGGGGGGAATGCCTTGGCCCACCACATAGGGGGAATTCACCTGGGCAACTTGGCCCTGACTGGCTAGCGCTTGGTAGATAAAGGCAGCCACATCCGCCCGCGTAGCATTTTGGTTGGGGTTCAGCACCTGGACATTGGGATAGTTCACCACCAAGCGGCGCTCCGTTGCGGCAGCAACACTGGAGATGGCATAGCTGGGAATCAGACTAGCATCGCTGTAAACATTAACGCTGGCCGTATTCTGAGCCGCATAGTTCAAACCATTGGCCAGGGACACCAAAACCTGGGTGCGGGGAATATTCTGCTCTGGACGGAAGACATTGCCGGGATACCCGCTCATAAAGCCCATGCTATAGGCTTGGTTGATCGCTGGGGTGGCCCAATAGGATCCGGGCACATCTACAAAGGCGATCGGGCTGCGAAGTTGCGCTTTATTAAAGGCTTTGCGCACCATGGCCGCATACTGGGCACGGGTTACCGGAGCATTGGGCCGAAAGCTCCCATCGGGGAAACCCGCAATCACATCCCGACTAGCCAAATCCACAATAAACCGCTCCGCCCAGTAGCCACCGGGAACATCCGTAAAGCGGCTCTGGGCCTGGGCTGGACTGACCAAGAACCAGGGCAGAAAAGAGCTAGCCGCAACCCCCAAAGCAGTTAAAGCAGCAATGCGGCGCTGAGCCGATCGGGCCTGGGTCGATCGGGCCTGGGTCGATCGGGCTGGGGTGAACTGAGTGGGAAAGGTGTTGAGCGTCATGGTCAATATCCTTAAATAAATGACCCCGTGAAGATCCTCGCGGGAATCAAAGTTCTAACTGGCAGAAACATCCAGTTGGAGTCGCTACGGTTGCAGTCGAGAGCAAAGGTCGAGGAGTCTTGAGGAAGTCTTGAGCAAGCCTTGAGGAAATCTGACTGAAGTCCTATTCGGTGCATAACTGAGACCCTTGACGGTCGCCCCAACCCCACAGGATGCCGGACCTGTGACAGAACCCTAACTGGAACGGGATCTAGGGCGATCGGCTGTTAGATCTAAAAATCCCCGGTTTTTGGCTTTAAGCGGGTTCAAGCTGCCAAATCCACCGCATCCCTCAGCCGCCCTTGGTTAATCCCCTGCATGACGACTCCCCCCCAAGTGCTGAGCATCACAATCAACAGTCGTTCACTATCACAGGCCCACCCCCCACCCCGTCACAACAGCCCCAAGACAGAATCACGCCAAGGCCAGAGTAACGTCACGACAGTGAGCACCAGAATCCGGGATACTCAACCTAACAAGCAGTTCACCGTCCATATCAACAACGACTGTGCGCTATGTCTTTATCAGGGAGAACACGTTATGTCTGTGCCACGCGCTGATGTCATTTCGACAATTTATGCCAAGAGTGCTGCAACCCATCGGATCCAT